>JAPOKX010000047.1 GCA_029977425.1 Actinomycetota bacterium | reverse complement strand
TGCTCCGCGGCGCGGGCCAGGCTCCCGGCGTCGGCGATGGTGGTCGCGAGCACGAGGTGGCGGAGCTTGAGGCGCCCGTCGAGGAGCCGCTCGGGCGAGACGACCTGATCCACGCGACAAGGCTATGCCTGGGAGGGCATGGCCCGAGCCCGGATGGGCAATTGCCGAGCATGGCCCCAGGGCAGACAATGACTCCATGTCGCATGCCGCCCAGTCCGGTGACGGGAGCATCTCCCGGGTCGTCCCCGGCAAGGCGACCCCACGGGGCGCCTACCCCCACGTCAAGGTCGTGGGCGACCTGGTCTGGGTATCCGGCACGAGCAGCCGCCGCGCCGACGACTCCTTCGCCGGCGTCGAGGTCCTCGCCGACGGCAGCGTGCGCATGGACATCCGCGAGCAGACGCGCGCCGTGATCGACAACATCCGGGACATCCTGATCTCGGTGGACTGCGACCTCACCGA
The DNA here is from genome assembly GCA_029977425.1 of Actinomycetota bacterium. Lineage (GTDB taxonomy): Bacteria > Actinomycetota > Actinomycetes > S36-B12 > S36-B12 > Mxb001. The sequence goes on along the minus strand of JAPOKX010000047.1, from coordinate 10,726 downwards.
TCTCGTGCAGGTCACGAGCTATCTCGTCGACATGGCCGACTTCGCCGGATACAACGAGGTGTACGCCGAGTACTTCGACCACACGGGGCCGACGCGCACGACCGTCGCCGTGCGGGAGCTCCCGCACCCCCACCTGCTCATCGAGATCCAGGCCGTCGCAGCCCGCCAGGGGGGACCACGTCCCCCCGCCGGGCCATAACCGCCCCAGGGAAGGATTAATCATGTCCGATGTCACCAAGACCCTCAATTTCAACGCCTGGGTCGACGAGCACGGCCCGAGCCTCAAGCCCCCGGTGGCCAACAAGGAGATGTTCCCCGGCCACGAGGATTTCATCGTCATGGTCGTCGGCGGCCCCAACCAGCGCACCGACTTCCACGTGGACCCCTATGAGGAGGTCTTCTACCAGGTGCGGGGCAACATGCACGTCAACGTGATGACGTCTGACGGACCCGCGCGCGTGGACATCCGCGAGGGCGAGATGTGGGTGCTCCCGCGCAACCTGCCGCACTCCCCCCAGCGCCCCGAGGCCGGCTCGATCGGCCTGGTCTTCGAGCGCCCGCGCGAGGAGGGCACGCTGGAGAAGTTCCAGTGGTACTGCCCCGAGTGCGGCGGCATGGTGCACGAGGTCGAGTTGCAGGTGCGCGACATCTCAGCCGACCTGCCGCCGATCTTCGAGGCCTTCTACGCCGACGAGTCGGCACGCACGTGCCCCTCCTGCGGGCACCTGCATCCCGGCAAGGGCTGACCTTGCCCGTCATCGACGTCCACTCCCACGACGTCCCGCGCGGCTGGCCGGACCTCGCTGAGGCCACGGGAGCCCCGGGGCCGTGGCCGAGCCTGCGCGTGGACGGCGAGCGCGACGCGATGATCATGCTCGGCGACGCGGAGTTCCGCCGTATCACCGATCAGTGCTGGGATCCCGAGGTGCGCGCGGCCGACATGGATGCCGATGGCGTCGACATGCAGGTCGTATCTCCGACCCCCGTCTTCTTCTCCTACGAGCGCACCCCCGCTGAGGCGACAGCCGTGGCGCGGATCTTCAACGACCTGACCCTCGAGATCTGCGCGCGGATGCCCGAGCGCCTGGTGCCCTTCTGCCAGGTCCCCCTGCAGGACGTCGACGCCGCGTGCACGGAGCTCGAGCGGGCCATCGCCGCGGGCCACCGGGGCGTGGAGATCGGCAACCATGTGGGCGACCGCGATGTCGACGACCCCGGCACGGTGGAGTTCCTCCAGCACTGCGCGTCGCTGGGAGTGCCGGTCTTCGTGCATCCCTGGGACATGGGGGCGAGCCCGCGGACGGCGCGCTGGATGGCGCAGTGGCTCGTGGGCATGCCGGCCGAGACGCACCTGACGATCCTCGCGATGATCCTCGGCGGGGCCTTCGACCGCATCGATCCGTCACTGCGCATCTGCTTCGCGCACGGCGGCGGCTCGTTCCCCTACTGGCTCGGCCGGCTCGAGAACGCCTGGCATCAGCGCCCCGACGTCATCGGCGTCTCCGCGCAGCCGCCGTCGGCGTACCTCGATCGATTCTCGGTGGACTCCGTCGTCTTCGATGCGCGCGCGCTGCGCCTCCTCGTCGACACCATGGGCGCCGATCACGTGATGATGGGCTCGGACTACCCCTATCCGCTGGGCGAGCGACCCGCCGGCGCGGTCGTGCGCGGAGCGGACTTCCTCGGCGAGGATGAACGCGCCCTCATCCTCGGAGGCAACGCCGAGTCATTCCTCGATCTCACCACCACGCCACACCGGGAGGCAGCGTCATGACCGAGCGCGTCGCGATCGTCGGAGCCGGGCTCACCGGTGCCCTGCTGGCCACCATGCTGGGCCAGCGCGGCTACGACGTCGCCGTCTACGAGCGCCGACCCGACCCGCGCCTGGCAGGCGCCGAGCGCGGCCGCAGCATCAACCTCGCCATTTCCACGCGTGGCCTCACCGCCCTTCAGGCGGTCGGTCTCGAGGAAGACGTCCTCGCCCGCGGGCTGCTCATGCGCGGCCGCATGATCCACACCGCCACGGGCGAGGAGGAGTTCCAGCCCTACAGCGCCGATGGCGAGCGCGGCATCAACTCCATCAGCCGCGGCGAGCTCAACGCCGTGCTCCTCGACGCTGCCGAGAAGCTCCCCGGGGTGAGCCTGCACTTCGAGCACCGGCTCACCGCGCTCGACCTCGATGTCCGCACGATGTCGTTCGCCGCACCGAGCGGGTCCGTGGACGTGGAAGCCGACGCCATCATCGGAGCGGACGGCGCCTTCAGTGTCGTGCGACGCGCCATGCAGGGTCGCGTGGGATTCGACTTCTCCCAGGACTACCTGAGCCATAGCTACAAGGAGCTCACCATCCCGGCGGTGAATGGCGACTACGCCCTCGACCCCGGCGCCCTGCACATCTGGCCGCGCGGCGCCTCGATGATGATCGCCCTGCCCAATCTCGACAAGACCTTCACGGCCACGCTCTTCTGGCCGCGCACGGGACCGGGCTCCTTCGAGGAGATCGCGACGCCGGAACAGGCGCGCCGCTACTTCGACGACAACTACCCCGACGCCTCCGAGCTCATGCCCGACCTCGAGGAGGACTACCGCCTCAATCCGGTCGGCGCACTCCTCACCGTGCGATGCTCCCCGTGGAACACCGGTCGCGTGGCGCTCATAGGAGACGCCGCACACGCGATCTGCCCGTTCTACGGCCAGGGCGCGAACGCGGGGTTCGAGGACTGCATCGAGCTCATCGCGCAACTCGAGCTGCACGCGGGCAACTGGGAGCCTGCCCTCGATGCGTACGCGCGGATCCGCAAGCCTCAGGGAGACGCCATCGCCGATCTCGCGCTGCACAACTTCATCGAGATGCGCGACTCGGTCAACTCGCTGTCCTACCGGGCCCTGCACAGCACGGAACTACTGCTGCATCGCGCGCTCGGCGACCGCTACAAGACGCGCTACGAGATGGTGAGCTTCAGCACGGTTCCCTACGCCGAGATCGAGCCGACGGTGCGCAGGCAGCGCACGGTCGCGGGTGTCGCGACCGCGGTGGGCCTGGCCGGACTGGCCTATCTCGGGTTCGCTGCGCGCCGCAGGTAGTCACGTCGCGGGCGGCTACGCCACCACATCGGGGTCGAAGGAGTAGCCGAAGCCCTTGCGGGTGACGATGCACTCGCCGAGACCCGTGGGCTCGAGGATGATCCGCAGGCGCCGGATGTACTCCGTGACGGAGCCCTCGGTCCGCCAGGCCGATCCCCACACCGCGCGCAGCAGTGCCTCGCGACTGAAGACCACGCCCGGGTGCGCGGCGAGGTGGTGGAGCAGGGTGAACTCCCGCGCGGACATGCGCACGGGTGCGCCGTCCACGAGGACCAGGCGGCGCCGCGAGTCGATGCGCAGGCGACCGATCTCGACGTCGCCGAGCTCCGCGGCAGGCGCGGGCTGGGGTGCCAGGGCGCGGGGACTCAGCACGACGATGTCGTAGTCCATGGCCTCGATGGGCAGCCGGCCCGTGGCATCGGAATGATCGCGCACGTCCACGCGGTAGCCCGCGCCGCCGAGGACTCCCATGAGTCCGTCCATGTGGCCGCTGGGCGCATTCCCCAGCACGAGCACGCGAGCGTCAATGCCCCCGATAGTCATGGATCCCCCCGAATCCCGAAACTGCACCTCCCCCATGGTGGTGCAGGGACATCGTGGCACATGCCACCGACATCGGCTCCGGACGAAGGTCCTCTTCTCCGCAGGCTCCCGCCCGTTTCTCCGCAGGCTCCCGCCCGTGGCCTCTCTCGGCTAGAGGCCCAGCTCGACCCGGGCGGCGTCGAAGGCCGCTGCCGGGTCGAGGACGTCGAGCAGGATGCTGTGCATCCCCACGGCCCGACCGCCCTCGACGTAGGAGGGGTTGTCGTCGATGAAGACGATCTCCTCCGGCGCCAGGCCGAGGAGTTCGGCCGAGAGCAGGTAGGGGCGCGGGTCGGGCTTGCGGATGCCTAGCTCGGACGAGTCGACAAGCACGGGGAAGTCGGGGAACCAGGCCTGCGCCTCCACCCACTCCCTGCCCTGGAAGTCCATGAGCTCGTTGGTGAGGATGCCGAGCGCACGTCCCGCGGCCTTGCACTCCTCGACGAGCGCGAGGGCCTCGGGGCGAACCGCCTCGACTCCGGGCTGCTGGAACATCGCGCGCATGAGGTGCGGATGGCCATCGAGCGGCGCGCCGTTGGCGACAGCCGTGTCGGCGAAGGTGAGCCAGTACTCCCGCTCGGTGATCTCACCACGGCGGTAGCGCTCCCATGTCTCATCGGGCGCGGTCCACTCCAGCGGTCCTCGGCCGACCACGGTGCCCGCGGGAAGTCCGCGCAGGCGCTCGTAGTCGTCGGCGATCTCCCATGCAGACTTGAAGAGCACGACGCCCACGTCGAGAAGCAGAGCCTGTGCGTGGGTCATGACGACAGATCCTCCAGTGCGGCGATGGCGTCGAGGGATTCGGGGTTGGCAAGCGCGTCGCGATTGCGCACGGGCCTGCCGTTGACCGTGTTGGCCACGGCGATCTCGGCCAGCTTGCCCGTGAGCGTGCGCGGCAGCTCGGCCACCTGGGCGATCACGGCGGGCACGTGTCGGGGCGATCCCCGTTCGCGCAGGCTGGTGCGGATGCGCCCGCGCAGGTCGTCGTCCAGCGCGGTGCCCGGCCTGAGCACGACGAGGAGCACCATGCGGGTGTCGCCATCCCAGGCCTGGGCGAAGGCCAGTGCATCGACGACCTCGGGCACGTGCTCGAGCGCGGCGTAGATCTCACCGGTGCCGATGCGCACCCCCGCGACGTTGAGCGTCGCATCCGAGCGTCCGTGGATGATGAAGCCGCCGTTGTCGGTGCGCGAGGTGAGGTCGCCGTGCGTCCACACGCCGGGGAAGCGCGCGAAGTAGGTCTCGTGGAGGCGCGAGCCGTCGTCGTCGCCCCAGATGCCGAGCGGGACAGTGGGGAAGGTGTTGCGGCATACGAGCTCCCCCGGGCTGTCGTCGGTGGTGGGATTGCCGTCCTCGTCGAACACCGCGACGTCCATGCCCAGGGTGGGCCGGGTGATCTCGCCGGGCCACACCGGCAGCGTGGGCGAGGCGGAGACGAAGCAGCCGACCAGGTCGGTGCCACCCGAGATCGGCTGTGGCATCACGGCCTCGCCGAGCTGGTTGACGAGCCATCGCGCGGTCGCCTCGGTGAGCGGCGAGCCCGTCACCAGGACCATGCGCAGGCGCTTCAGATCGCGCCCCTCGCGCAGCTGCTTCCCGTCGGAGCGCATCGCGTCGAGCAGGCGCGCACCCAATCCGAGGTGGGTCAGGTCCGCGATGTCAGCCAGCCCGAAGAGCGCATCGGACGATGGGTACGTCGGCGCGCCGTCGTGCAGCACCAGAGTCGCGCCGGTCGCCAGCACGGAGACGGCCCAGTTCCACATCATCCATCCGGTGGTCGTGTAGAAGCTCACGCGATCACCGGGGCCGAAGTCGCCGTGCAGTCCTGCCTCCACCAGGTGCTTCACGAGCACCCCGCCCGCCCGATGCACGAGGCACTTGGGCTTGCCGGTGGTGCCGGAGGAGAAGAGCACGTACGCCGGGTGGTCGAAGGTCAACGCCTCCGCCTGCAGCGCCACCCCGCGGTGGCGTCGCTCGGCATCGGCAAGCAGGTCGACCTGGAGGAGTCGGTCGCTGCCGGCCACGCAGCGCGCCGCGATCCCGGCGACGTCGACGACATCGGGATCGACCGGGCTCGTCAGGTCGTCGGTCCCGGGGACGACCAGCACCGCGCGCACGCTCGGCAGCTCGCGCACGAGTTCGACCAGGTGATCGCGGCGCTCGTGGCGCTTGCCCGCCCATTGGTAGGACGTCGTGCCGACGAGTACGACGGGATCGAGCTGGCCGAAGCGATCGACGATCGCGGGCACGCCGAACTCCGGCGCCGCGCTCGACACCACCGCCCCCACCGCCAGGCCGGCGAGGGTGACCACGAGAGCATCGATGCCGACGGGCAGCACGAGTGCGACGCGATCCCCAGGCATGACCCCCCGGGCCCGCAGGACTGCCGCGGCAGCGGCCACGCGCTCGACGAGCTCCTCACGGGTGAGCGTCGCGACGATGCCGATGCCGTCTCCGACCTCGGCGGTCTGCACGACGATGGGGAGGCCATGGGCATCGCGCTCGGGCACCGGACGCAGGTAGGTGTCGACGATGTTGAGACTCGCGCCGGGGAAGAAGCGCGCCTCCGGGAGCACCGCGGGCTCAGCCGCTACCTCCCCTCGTGTGCCGACGACGCCGAAGTGATCCCACACCAGCGACCAGAAGGCATCCGGCTCGGCGATGGACCAGGCCTGCAGGTCGTCGTACGCCGTGAGATCCCGTCCGCTCCGCTCGCTCGCTGCCGCGGCGAATGCCGCCATCCGCGTGGCTGCCGCCTGCGGCGTGAACACCGGGTCGCCCATGGCGGCATCCTGTCACCGGGACCGGAGCCCGGCCGTCTCGGGAGGATCCGGCGCTGCGGAGCACCTCGGAGCATTTCGGCGTACCGTGGTGCGCCCCAGCCCGACAGAGGCAGCTCTGCCGACTCGCCGGGCGAGACCAGGAGGTGAGCCGTGGCGGAGCCGCAGCGGCCCATGAGTGCGCAGGACGCGCTCTGGCTCACCATGGATCGCCCCAACAACCTCATGGTCATCGACGGCGTCATGCTGTTCGATGGCGAGCCGGAGTGGGGAGCGCTCCTCGCGGCGACCACCGAGCGGGTCATCGATCGCTTCCCCGTGTTCCGCTCGCGTGCGCTGCTCGGCGAGGGCGGCTGGGTGTGGCAGGTGGATCCCGACTTCCACCTCGACCGGCACGTCCGCCGCGTGCGCCTGCCTGAGCCGGCCGGCATGGCCGAGCTCGAGCAGTACGTCTCCGAGCAGAGGGCGCGGCCGCTGGATCGCGATCGTCCCCTCTGGGACATCGCCTTGGTCGAGCAGGTCACGCTTGATGACGGCAGCAGCGGCTCGGCTCTCGTCTGCCGCTTCCATCACGCCATGGCCGACGGCGTGCGACTCACTCAGGTGATGCTCAGTCTGTGCGACACCACCGATCCGCACGTGGCCGCCAAGGTAGCCCGCAGCACGGGCGACCTCACGCCGGTCTCCGTCGCGACAGGGGTGGTCAGCGCCCTGCGCGAGGCCATCGGCGATGCCGCACGCGCCCTGGCGCGCGGCGCGAGCGTCCTCGCCCAGGACACGCGCCATGCCCTCGAGACGGGTGCCGAGATCTGGGGCGAGGTGCTGCGCAGCCCGGGCCGGCTCGTCGATGCCTTCGAGGCCATGGGCCTGGACAACCGCTTCGCCAACACCACCGCTTCGGTCGCCAAGCTCGCGCTGCGCGGCACGACCGTGCGCACCGTGTGGAGCGGCACCCCGGGCCTGCACAAGACGGTCGCCTGGTCACCGGGCATTCCCCTGGATGACGTCAAGCGCGTCGGGCAGCGGCACGACGCGAGCGTCAACGACGTCCTGCTCACGGCTGTTGCTGGAGGCATGCGCCGATATCTGCACGCACGCGGGGTGGAGGACGTCGACGAGATCGAGTGGATGGTGCCGGTCAATCTGGTGCCCATCGCCGAGAACCTCCCGGAGGACCTCGGCAACTTCTTCGCCCTCGTGATGGCCGTGCTGCCACTCGATCCCGGCGATCCTGTCGAGCGCCTCCAGCGCACGCGCGCCCGGATGGACCGCATCAAGCGCTCGGAGGAGCCGATCATCACCTTCGGCGTGCAGCGCGGGATCTCCGCGGCGCCACGCCCCGTGAGCACCGCGCTCACCGACTTCTTCGCCAACAAGGCGGTCGGCGTACTCACCAACGTGCCCGGGCCGCGGGCCCCGCTCACCTTCGCCGGGGTCGGCGTCCGCCAGGTGATCGGGTTCGCCCCCTCCTCGGGCGATCAGCCGATGACGTGCACCGTCTTCTCGTACGCCGGCACGGTGACCGTGGGCTTCGCCACCGATGCTGCGCTCGTGCCCGACCCACGCGAGCTGGTCGAAGGCACGCTCGCCGAGATGTCGGCGCTGGTAGGAATGTCGTCGTGAACGAGGAGACCTACACCCAGGCGATGCTGGTCGTCGCCCAGGTATTCGAGGTCATCGCGGCTGCCGTGCTCATGATCGGCCTCTTCTTTGCGGCCTTCGTATCCCTGCGCCTGTGGGCGCGCAGCCGCAGCGGATCCAAGGCCTACGCGCTCATGCGCCAGACCTTCGGCGGCGTGCTGCTGCTGAGCCTCGAGATCCTCGTCGCCGGCGACCTCATCCGCACGGTGGCCGTCGCGCCGACCCTCGACAACGTGATCGTCCTCGGGCTCATCGTGCTCATCCGGACGTTCCTGTCCTTCTCCCTGGAGATCGAGATCGACGGCGTGCCGCCGTGGCGCAAGGCCCTCGTGAGCGGCGCGACGGTCATCACGCAGGCGCAGAAGAACGCCCGCGACGTACCCGATGCCCGGCCCTCCGATGGCGCAGCCTGATCCAGCGCCGCAGCCCGATCGGGTGGCAAAAGGTGACGTCGATCGCTCGCTCGCGGGGCCACTGTTCGCCATCGTGGTGCTGCTGGCCGCGACGAGCGGGATCGTCGACGCCATTGCGTTTGCGCGCTTCGGGGTCTTCGTCGCCAATCAGACCGGCAATCTCGTCATCATCACCCTCAGCCTGACCGGTGAGCAGAAGGCGTCGACCCTGACCGCATGCGCCCTTGCGCTCATCGCCTTCACGATCGGCGTGTTCGTGGCCATCCTCATCCGCAAGGCATTGCGCAGAAGGATGGGCATTCCCCGCGCGCGCGTCGTCACACTGGTCATCGAGTCCGTCCTCATCGTCCTCACGAGCCTTGGCGTCCTGATATGGGGCGATGTCGACTTCGCCTACGCGGCTGTCCTGCTGCTCTCGCTCTCCCAGGCCTTCCAGGCCGCGGTCGTGACGCGCATCGTGGGAATGGCCATCCAGACGGTCGTCATCAACACGTCCCTCGTCCAGTCGGCCGAAGCCTGGTCGATGGGGAGACGGCGCGCCGCAGCGATCGCCTTCGGCACACCGATCGGCTATCTCCTCGGCGCCTTCGTGGCGGCACTGCTGCTCAAGTCCTCCGCGCATGCGGCGCTCTTCGCCGGGGTGGCGACAGCGGGCGCCGCGACCGTGATCGCCTACCGGATCCAGGCGCGCGGCGCGGACATCGAATAGCGCTCAGACGACAGTCTCCGTCACCACTCGCCCGTCACGCCACGTCGAGGCGCGCGACGCGGCGTCGCGCATTGCGCTGCGATGGCGACTGGCGTCCGAGGATCGCGCCCATCGCGCCGAGCAGGGCGCCCACGGCCGGTCGCGCCACCGCGAGCGGCACCGCAGGCAGGCCGAGCAGTCGCCGCTGCTCGGACGGCAGCGTCGCGACGGCACCGGCGAAGAGCACGCCGTAGGGCGGACGCGCGGGCAGCGGTAAGGGCGCCTGCCGGACGAAGCGCACGGTGCGGTCACTGGCCTCCGAGCGCTGCAGCACGGGCGCGAACCCTGCCATCTGCGCGTCCAACTCCGCCACCGAGCGCGGCGGATCGCTCACCCCGACGAGCTCGCCCGCCTTCGCCCACTCGCGCACATAGGCATCCTCCCCGCCCGGGATCGGACCGCCCCAGACGCGATGCGTCGCGAGGAAGGAGTCGGTGAAGGCCACGTGCACCCAGCGCAGCAGGTCAGGATCGCTGGCGGCGTAGGGCTTCTCGATGCCGTCCGAGTCGTAGAAGCCGCGCACCCGGCGGTGCAGCCCGCGCACGCGGGCGCACTCGCGATCGGCCTGCGCTGTGTCGCCGAAGGTCACCACGGTGAGCCACTGCGTCGTGCCCGCGAGGCGACCGAGTGCGTCCTCCTCGTAGCGCGAGTGCTGCTGCACGCCGGCGAGCGCCGCAGGGTGGAGGGCCTGCACGAGCAGCGCCCGGATGCCGCCGACGAGAGTGGGCAGTGAGCCATGGACGGCCCATGCCGCCGAGCCCGGGCCGAAGTAGCCGGTGTCGGAACCGTGCTCGAGCTGGCGCACCCACTCGGGCTGCCCGTCCGGGTCGCCCGAGACCAGGCGCCGGAATCCGCCCGCGATGAGCTCAGCGGCGGAATCGATGGGGTTCACCCCATCAGCCTGCCTGCTCGTGTCGCGTCTCGCATCCCCGGGGGGCAGAGCGCGAGAGCGGCGGGAATCAGGACTGGGCGCGGTGGAGCGCGAGGAGAGCGGCCTCCGAGAGGAATCGCGTGCCGATCGCGATCGCGCGCTCATCGATATCGAACGTCGAGGCATGCAGGTCGCGACGTGGCCGGTCGCCGGAATGGGTGCCCAGGCGGGCGTACGCCGAGGGAGCGTGCTCGCCGTACCACGCAAACGTGTCGGCGCCCATCGATCGCGGGGCCTCGATCACGCCCGCGTCTCCCACCACCGCGCGCGCGGCGGTGTCGAGCACGTCGATGGCCGACGCGTCGTTGATCACCGGTGGGGTGCCGCGCCGGTAGTCGACCGTGTACGTCGCACCCGACCCCTCGAGCATCTCCGCCACCACCTCGCGCATGACTGCCTCGGCTCGATCCCAGGCGCCGCGATCCGCGCAGCGCACGGAGCACCGGAGGGTGCCGTGCGCGGGGATGACGTTTGCCGCGTCACCGGCATGGACCGCGCCGAAGACGACGACCACCTCATCGTCGCCATTGCCGGGCGGCCCGTCGGG
>JAPOKX010000046.1 GCA_029977425.1 Actinomycetota bacterium | reverse complement strand
GCTGCTCTCGGGATCGCCTGGGGCCTCACCGACTTCGACCCCGGTGCCCTGCCCGCGGGTCCATGGTGGCTCTACGTAGGGGGCGCGATCGGCGTTCTCTTCATCGCGGCGGCCGCGTGGGTGGTCCAGCGACTCGGGGTCCTCCTCTTTGCCCTCCTCACCATCACGGGGCAGCTCACGGGCGCCCTGCTCCTGGACTGGCTAGCGCCGGCCGACGGGGTCACCTTCCACGCCACGCTCGTCGGGGGCGTCCTGCTGGCCGCAGTGGCCGTGGCCGTGGGCAGCCTGTCCACGTGGGCCCCTCGGCTGCGTCGCTCGAGGGTTCACTAGGTTGCGGGCATGACTGCAACGATCCTCGACGGCAAGGCCACCGCGGCGGCGGTCAAGGCCGACCTGGCCGCTCGCGTTGCCGCGTTGCGCGAGCGCGGCGTCACCCCGGGCCTGGCCACCGTGCTCGTCGGCGACGACCCGGGCAGCCACGCGTATGTCGGCGGCAAGCACAAGGACTGTGCCGAGGTCGGCATCGCCTCCATCCGGGTGGACATGCCGGCGACAGCGACTCAGGCGGAGGTCGAAGAGCAGGTGCGCCGGCTCAATGACGATCCCGCCGTGACGGGCTACATCGTGCAGCTGCCGCTGCCGAAGGGCCTCGACAGCAATCGCGTGCTCGAGATCATGGACCCCGCCAAGGACGCGGATGGCCTGCATCCCATGAACCTCGGGCGCCTGGTGCTCGGCATCGAGGCGCCGCTTCCGTGCACGCCACGAGGCATCGTCGAGCTCCTCCGCGCGTACGACGTGCCGATCGCGGGCGCCGAGGTGTGCATCGTGGGCCGCGGCATCACGGTGGGCCGCCCGCTGGGGCTCCTCCTCACCCGGCGCCAGGAAAACGCGACCGTGACGCTGTGCCACACCGGCACGAAGGACATGGCCAAGCACGTGGCCCAGGCGGACATCGTCGTCGCGGCCGCGGGAGTGCCGGGAGTCATCACGCCCGACATCGTGAAGCCAGGCGCCGCACTCGTGGACGTCGGCATCACGCGCACCGATGCTGGACTCGTGGGAGACATCGATCCCTCATGCGCCGGCGTAGCGGGATGGATTGCCCCCATGCCCGGCGGCACGGGTCCCATGACGCGGGCAATGCTCATCGCCAACGTCGTCGAGGCAGCCGAGCGGTCGTAGGCTGCTCAGGTGAGCGGCATGGCAGAGGTCCGTCAGCTCCGGCCGCGCCGGCGCCGCTGGTGGGCCCAGTGGCCCCTTGCCGTCGTCCTCGCCGGCGTTGTCGCCGCTCTCGCCGTGGTCGCCCTCGATCGCTTCCGGCTCGGGTCCCTCATGCTCGCTGCGAGCCTCGTGCTCGCCTTCATCCTGCGCCTGGTGCTGCCTGCCGACCGGGTCGGGATGCTTGCCGTGCGCTCCAAGCGAGTGGACCTTGTCGTCCTGGGCACGCTCGCCGCGGCGCTCGTTGTCTTCGCTCTGTGGGTGCCTCCCCCTGCGTAGGGCCGAGGGAGCGCGGGGACTAGCGTGGGGCTCGTCGCAGACTGAGGACCACTGAGGAGAAGACCGTGTCCCGCACCCCCGTCAACGTCGCCGTCACCGGGGCCGCCGGCCAGATCGGCTACGCACTGCTCTTCCGGATTGCCTCCGGGCAGCTCCTCGGGCCTGACGTGCCCGTGCGCCTGCGCATGCTGGAGATCACCCCTGCGCTGAAGGCCGCCGAAGGCACGGCCATGGAACTCGACGACTGCGCCTTCCCGCTTCTCGCGGGCATCGACATCACGGATGATCCGCGTGCCGCATTCGATGGCGTCAACATCGCCCTCCTCGTGGGCGCCCGGCCGCGCGGGCCGGGCATGGAGCGTCGGGACCTGCTCGAGGCCAACGGCGGCATCTTCAAGCCGCAGGGCGAGGCGCTCAACGCGGGCGCAGCCGACGACGTGCGCATCCTCGTCGTCGGCAATCCGGCCAACACCAATGCCCTCATCGCCCAGGCCCACGCGCCCGACATCCCGCGGGAGCGCTTCACCGCGATGATGCGCCTGGACCACAACCGTGCGCTCACCCAGCTGGCGCAGAAGACGGGAACGACCGTCTCGGACGTCCGCAAGGTGACGGTGTGGGGCAATCACTCGGCATCCCAGTACCCCGACATCACGCACGCCACGGTCAAGGGCCAGTCGGCTACCTCTGTGGTGGACGATCAGGCCTGGGTGGCCGACGTGTTCATCCCGACCGTGGCCAAGCGCGGCGCGGCGATCATCGACGCGCGCGGCGCCTCATCCGCGGCGTCCGCAGCCAACGCCGCCATCGACCACGTGCACGACTGGGTCCTCGGCACTCCCGAGGGTGACTGGGTCTCGGCGGGCGTGCCGTCCGACGGGTCCTACGGCATCCCCGAGGGGATCATCTCCGGCTTCCCGTGCGTGTCGCGCAATGGCCACTGGGAGATCGTCCAGGGCCTGGAGATCGACGACTTCTCGCGCACGCGCATCGATGCATCCGTCGCCGAGCTCCAGGAGGAGCGCGAGGCCGTCGCAGCCCTTGGCCTCCTCTAGGGCAGCACCCCACTCACACCCGCACGGCACATCACTTCGAGGAGAGAGCGTCATCGTGGCAAAGATCAAGGTGGTCAATCCGGTTGTCGAACTCGACGGCGACGAGATGACCCGCATCATCTGGCAGTTCATCAAGGACCAGCTGATCCTGCCCTACCTGGATGTCGACCTGAGGTACTACGACCTGGGTATCGAGCATCGTGACGCCACCGACGACCAGGTGACCATCGACGCGGCGCACGCGATCCTGGAGTACGGCGTGGGAGTCAAGTGCGCGACCATCACGCCCGACGAGGCACGCGTCGAGGAGTTCGGCCTCAAGAAGATGTGGAAGTCGCCCAACGGGACCATCCGCAACATCCTCGGCGGCGTGATCTTCCGCGAGCCGATCATCATGTCCAACATCCCGCGCCTGGTGCCGACGTGGACCAAGCCGATCATCGTGGGCCGCCACGCCTTCGGCGACCAGTACCGCGCCACCGACTTCAAGGTGCCGGGGCCGGGCACGCTCACCATGACCTTCACCCCGGCCGATGGCTCGGAGCCAATGGAGTTCCAGGTCTTCGACTTCCCTGAGTCGGGCGTCGCCATGGGCATGTACAACCTCGACGACTCGATCCGAGACTTCGCGCGCGCATCGTTCCGCTACGGGCTCGCCCGCAAGTACCCCGTCTACATGTCGACGAAGAACACCATCCTCAAGGCCTACGACGGCCGGTTCAAGGACATCTTCGCCGAGGTCTTCGACGCCGAGTTCAAGTCGGAGTTCGAGGCCGCCGGCCTTACGTACGAGCACCGGCTCATCGACGACATGGTCGCGAGCGCCCTCAAGTGGGAGGGCGGCTACGTCTGGGCGTGCAAGAACTACGACGGCGACGTCCAGTCGGACACCGTGGCCCAGGGCTTCGGCTCGCTGGGACTCATGACCAGCGTGCTCATGACGCCGGACGGCCGGACCGTCGAGGCCGAGGCCGCCCACGGCACGGTGACGCGTCACTACCGCCAGCACCAGCGTGGCGAGGCCACCTCGACCAACCCGGTCGCCTCGATCTTCGCGTGGACGCAGGGGCTCGAGCACCGCGGCAAGCTCGACGGCACGCCCGAGGTCTCCGGCTTCGCGCGCACCCTTGAGCGCGTGTGCATCGAGACCGTCGAGGGCGGCCAGATGACCAAGGACCTCGCCCTGCTCGTGGGTCCGGACCAGCCGTGGCTGACGACCCAGGACTTCCTTGCCGCCATCGACGCCAACCTCCAGAAGGCGATGGCCTGAGGCTTGGCCCGCGCCAAGAGAGTTGCGCTCGTCGCGATCACGGCCAACGTCAATGGCATCCGGGCTGCCGCCCGACGCGGTGGCCTCGAATGGCTGGCAGGCGCGAAGGCCGATGTCATCTGCCTTCAGGAGGTGCGTGCCACCCACGAGCAGGTCCATGAGCAGCTCGCTGAGAGCGGGCTCGCCGGCATGCACGTGTCGCACAGTGCCTCCGAGAGCCTGGGACGCAATGGCGTGGCCGTCCTGACCCGGGAGCAGCCCGTGGCGGTGCGCGAGGGCGTGGGGGACCCGGAGTTCGCCCGGCAGGGTCGCTGGATCGAGGTCGACCTCGAGACGGTCCTCGGGCCGATCACCGTGGTGTCGGCGTACGTCCACACCGGAGAGGCACAGACCCCCAAGCAGGACGAGAAGTTCCGCTTCCTCGATGCGATGGACCGCAGGCTCGCCGCCTTGCGCCGCCGTGCGTCACGCCAGAAGGGGCATGTGCTGGTCACGGGCGATTTCAATGTTGCCCACGCTGAGGTCGACATCAAGAACTGGAAGGGCAACCTGAAGAAGGCGGGGTTTCTTCCCGAGGAGCGCGCCTTCCTGGACGAGTGGTTGGCGTGCCCGGTGGCAAGTCCGGCCCCTGGAGCGACCTGGGCCGGTCTCTCGGCGGCCCGGGTCCCGGCCCCTATACATGGTGGTCCTGGCGCGGTCGCGGCTTCGACACCGACGGCGGGTGGCGCATCGACTACCAGATCGCGACGCCTGAGCTCGCCGCCCGCGCACGTGAGGCGGTCGTGGGCAAAGCGCCCACCTACGCCGAGCGCTGGAGCGACCATGCGCCGCTCACGATCACGTTCGCCTGAGCACCCCGTATCCTCTGTCTGGTGAGCGGTTTATGGGTCAACATCGCGTTGGTCCTGTTCTTCATCCTCCTGGGCAGCTTCTTCGCCGCCGCTGAGATCGCGCTCGTCTCCCTGCGCGAGAGTCAGGTCGAGCGGCTTGCCCAGCGCGGCCGCAGGGGCCGCACACTGGCCTCGCTTGTGCGCGACCCGAATCGCTTCCTGGCCGCCGTGCAGGTGGGCGTCACGCTGGCGGGCTTCATCTCCGCCGGCTTCGGCGCATCGCAGATCGCGCCTGCGATCGCACCCGTGCTCGAGTCGTGGGGACTCTCGCCGGGCTGGGCCTCCGCGCTGTCCTTCATCGGCGTCACCATCGTGATCGCCTACATCTCTCTCGTCATCGGCGAGCTCGTGCCCAAGCGCATCGCGCTCCAGCGGGCAGAGTCCACAGCGCTCATCCTCGCTGGGCCGGTCGAGCTGCTCGCCCGCATCACTCGCCCCTTCATCTGGCTGCTGTCGATCTCCACCAATGCCCTCGTCCGACTGCTCGGCGGCAATCCGCATTCCGCCAAGGAGCAGATCACGGGCGAGGAGTTGCGCGACATCGTGGCTGCCACGGAGGAGCTCACCGCCGAGGAGCGCGCGCTCATCGACGATGTCTTCGACGCGGGTGACCGCGAGCTGCGCGAGGTCATGCTGCCTCGTACCGAGGTCGCCTTCCTCGATGCCTCCACCCCGGTGTCCGACGCGATCATCGAGGTATCCGACGCGCCTCACTCGCGCTATCCCGTCATCCGCGGATCGGCCGACGATGTCGTCGGAGTGGTTCACATTCGTGACCTCCTCACCCCTGACGTCGACCGTTCCACGCGCCGAGTCGGTGACCTCGCGCGCGAGACGGCGTTCTTCCCCGGCACCAAGCAGGTGATTCCCGCGCTGACGGAGATGCGCCGACTGCGCCAGCACCTGGCGATCGTCGTGGATGAGTACGGCGGGACGGCGGGGATCGTGACCCTCGAGGACCTTGTCGAGGAGTTGGTCGGCGATATCCGCGACGAATACGACACCGAGGCGTCGGGTCCCCGCACGGATGTGGACGGCCTGCTCAATCTGGAGGACTTCGCCGACGAGACGGGCGTCGAGCTGCCGGACGGGCCCTACGAGACCGTGGCCGGATTCGTCGTCTCGGAGCTCGGGGAGCTGCCCACGGTGGGTGCCAGGGTCGAAGTCGATGGGCACGTGCTCACCGTCACCGAGCTGGATGGGCGACGTGTGGCGCGCATCAGCGTCGCGCCCGTACCGGACGGACCCAGCCCGGCGAGCGGCGACGAGCCGCTGCCAGAATGACGCCATGCCGGAGATCCCCGTCCACGTCCCCCCGCGCGTGCTCTCCGGCATCCAGCCGACCGCGGATTCCTTCCAGATCGGCAACTACCTCGGCGCCCTGCGCCGCTGGGTGAGCCTTCAGGACACCCACGACGCGTTCTACTGCGTCGTCGACCAGCACGCCATCACCGTGGAGCACGATCCGCAGGTCCTGCGCCACCGCACCCTTCTCTCCTTCGCGCAATTGCTCGCTGTCGGGCTCGATCCGACGCGCTCGACTGTCTTCGTCCAGAGCCACGTCCCGGAGCACGCCCAGCTCGCCTGGATCCTCGAATGCCTCACGGGATTCGGCGAGGCCTCGCGCATGACGCAGTTCAAGGACAAGTCCCAGCGTGAGGGCGCCGAGCGCGCCACGGTGGGCCTGTTCACCTATCCCGTCCTCCAGGCCGCCGACATCCTCATCTACCAGGCCTCAGGGGTGCCCGTCGGCGAGGACCAGCGCCAGCACTTGGAGCTCACCCGCGACCTCGCCCAGCGATTCAACGCGACCTACGGCCCCACCCTGGTCGTGCCCGAGCCCCTCATCGTCAAGGACACCGCCAAGGTCCTCGACCTTGCTGACCCCACGGCAAAGATGAGCAAGTCCTCGCCGGCCGGTTGCGTCTTCCTCCTGGACGACCCCCAGGTGACGCGCAAGAAGATCATGTCGGCCGTCACCGACTCCGGTCGCGATATCCGCTACGACCCCGAGGGCAAGCCGGGTGTCTCCAACCTGCTCACGCTCCTGGGCGCTCTCGACGGCCGCTCCGTGCAGGAGGTCGCCGACTCCTACGACGGACGTGGCTACGGAGATCTCAAGAAGGACGTAGCCGAGGTCGTCGTCGACTTCTGCACGGGCTTCCGAGCGCAGGTCGATGAGCTCATGTCGGACCCCGCGGAGCTCAACCGGCTCGTCCGGCTCGGCGCTGATCGCGCCCGCGCCGCAGCGACCCCCACTCTCGCTGCGGTCTACGACCGCGTGGGATTCGCACCCCTGCCGGCCCCATGATCACCGTCGGCGTCGTCATCGACGTTCCGGAGCCGCATGCGGCGCGGATACGCGAGGCGAGGCGCACGTGGGGGGACCCGGAGGCGGACGCCGTGCCACCGCACCTCACGATCGTGGCCCCCGTGTCGGTCGACCCCGGCGAGATGCCGGTGCTCGAGGCTCACCTGGAGCAGGCCGTCGTGGGATGCGGGCCCTTCCGGATGCGGCTGCGCGGCACGGGGACGTTCCGGCCCGTGAGCCCGGTGGTCTTCCTTGCTGTCGCCGAGGGCATTCCCGGGTGCGAGGACCTCGAGCGCAGGGTGAGGTGCGGCCCGTGGGCCGTCGATCTTCGGTTCCCCTACCACCCGCACGTGACGGTGGCCTTCGGTCTTGCTGAGGAGGCTCTCGATCAGGCCTTCGCGGGCCTCGCGGACTTCGAGGCGGTGTTCACCGTCGACGCGATCCGCTTGTACGAACTGGGTGACAAGGGCTGGATGCCTCGCGCGGCGTACCCGCTGCAGGGGTGAACAGTCGGATCAGTTGCGCGCGTAGTCGCGCTCGACCTGATCATGCTCCTCGGGTCGCGCTCGGCGCCCCCCGCTGCGCGGAGCCGGGCCGCGCAGGCTGCGCAGACCGAGGACGATGAGCACCACGCCCACGACCATGGCGCCGATGAGCGTCCAGACCCATCCCCAGTTGGTCGAGGACGCCTCCGCGGGGGCGCTCGCGGCATCCACAGCTGCGTCGCCTGTGTCGACTGCCGAATCCGCGGTGGCCGGCGCTGTCGCCTCGGCCGAGCCGGCGGGCGCTGCGGTCACGGGATCCACCAGGTAGCCCACGGGCGTGACGGCGTCGATGTTGGCGAAGCCCCAGTCGAGGAGCGCCGAAGCCGAGGGATAGATCTCGCCCTCGATATTGAGCAGGGTGACCACGAGGCTCGTGCTGCCGCGCTCGGCCGCGCCGACGAAGGTGCGCCCGGCCTCGGTCGTCCAGCCCGTCTTGACGCCGATGGCTCCCTCGTAGCCCTGGATGAAGAGGGGGTTCTGCGTGGCGATGGGCATCGTCGGCCGTGGATCTCCGGGTTCCTCGGGCATGTAGCCGGGGAAGTCCTCGATCACGCGCGTATTGACGTACTCGAAGAAGTCGGGACGAGCGAGCCCCTCGCGGGCGAACAGCGCTAGGTCGTAGGCCGAGCTCACCTGCCCGTCGGCCGGAAGCCCGCTGGGATTCATGGCGACCGTGTCGTAGGCCTGCAGCCGCTGGGCCTCTTCGTTCATCTGCGCCACGGTGAGCTCGACGCCGCCGTTGGCCTGAGCGAGCGCCGAGGCGCAGTCATTGCCGCTCTGCATCATGAGGCACAGGAAGAGCTCGCGGACGGTGTAGGTCGCGTTCTCCACGAGGCCCACTCGGCTGCCCTCGACGGCGACGTCGTCGTACGTCGTGGTGTAGACGAGGTTGGGATCGAGTTGTTCAGCCAAGGTGACTGCGGTGAGGGTCTTGAGGACTGATGCGGGAGGCCTCTGCACGTGAGGGGCCTTGGCCGCCAGGATCGCACCGCTCTCGAGGTCGGCGAGCACCCAGGCGCTGACCGGCACGTCGGGCAGGGGGTCAGCCGAGGGACCGGGGTCGATGATGACGTCGCTGCCGGTGAGCAGGGGCCCCCCGATGGGCTCGGCCGAGGCGCTCGGCGCCGCCAGCAGCAGGGGCGCCGCCAGGAGCAGGGGGACTGCGGCGAGGATGGCGAGGGAGCGGCGCATGGTGCGATCAGACTAACGACGGAGCCTGCTGGGATGCCTGATCAACGCGGCGTGGCGCGTCCGCTCGGGCGCGGCACCAAATCAGACGCGGCGGAAGATGAGCGCGCGCTTGACCTGCTGGATGGCCTTGGTGACCTCGATCCCGCGGGGGCAGGCATCGGTGCAGTTGAAGGTCGTGCGACAGCGCCAGACGCCTTCCTTCTCGTTCAGGATCTCCAGGCGCGTCTCGGCGGCCGCGTCCCGCGAGTCGAAGATGAAGCGGTGGGCCGCCACGATCGCGGCGGGGCCGAAGTACTGCTCGTCGGTCCAGAAGACGGGGCAGGAAGTCGTGCAGGCGGCGCAGAGGATGCACTTCGTCGTGTCGTCGAAGATGGCCCTGTCCTCGGCGGACTGGAGGCGCTCCTTGGTGGGCTCATGACCCTCGGGGATGAGGAAGGGCTTGACCGCGCGGTAGGCAGCGAAGAAGGGCTCCATGTCGACGACGAGGTCCTTCTCGAGCGGCAGGCCCTTGATGGCCTCCACCGTGATGTCGCCCGTGCCGAGGTCCTTGATGAGCGTCTTGCAGGCCAGGCGATTGCGGCCGTTGATGCGCATGGCGTCGGAGCCGCAGATGCCGTGGCCGCAGGAGCGGCGGAAGGTGAGGGTGCCGTCCTGCTCGCCCTTGATCTTCATCAGTGCATCGAGCACGCGGTCGGTGGGATACGCCGAAACGACGTACTCCTCCCAGTGCGGCTCTTCGTCGATCTCGGGGATGAACCGCCGGATCTTGAAGGTGACGTCGCGGGGCTCGATGCGCGCGGGTGTCTCTGCGGTGGAGGTGGTCTCCAGGGTGGCGGTCATCAGTACTTGCGCTCCATCGGCTGGTAGCGGGTGACGACCACGGGCTTGTAGTCGACACGAACCGCCGACTCGTCTCCTGCCCCGGGGACCCGGTAGGCCATGGTGTGGCGCATGAAGTTGACGTCGTCGCGATTGGGGTAGTCCTCGCGCGCGTGGCCTCCGCGCGACTCCTTGCGCTCCAGTGCCCCGACGACGGTCACCTCGGCCAGATCGAGCAGGAAGCCGAGCTCGATGGCCTCGAGCAGGTCGGTGTTGAAGCGAGCGCCCTTGTCCTGGACGGCGATGTGGCGGTAGCGCCGGCGCAGCTCCTGGATGTCGGTGAGAGCCTGCTTGAGCGTCGCCTCGGTGCGGTAGACCTGGGCGTTGAGGTCCATCGTCTGCTGCAGATCGCGACGGATCGCCGCGACGCGCTCGCCACCCGTGCCCGACCGCAGGCCTTCAACCAGGGAGATCGTGTAGGAACCGGGATCCTCGGGGAGTGGCACGAAGTCGTGGGAGTTGGCGAACTCCGCGGCTGCGATGCCGGCGCGACGCCCGAAGACGTTGATGTCGAGAAGCGAGTTGGTGCCGAGGCGATTGGCGCCGTGGACCGACACGCACGCCACTTCACCCGCGGCGTAGAGGCCCGGCACGACGGTGTCGTTGTCGGAGAGCACCTCCGTCTCGATGTTGGTCGGGATGCCGCCCATGGCGTAGTGAGCCGTGGGGAAGACGGGCACGAGCTCGGTCACGGGGTCGACGCCGAGGTAGGTGCGGGCGAACTCCGTGATGTCGGGCAGCTTGGCCTCGATCTGCTCCTTGGGCAGGTGCGTGAGGTCGAGGTAGACGTAGTCCTTGTCCGGGCCGGCACCGCGGCCCTCGCGGACCTCGGCCACCATCGCTCGCGCGACCATGTCGCGGGGGGCGAGGTCCTTGATCGTGGGGGCGACGCGCTCCATGAAGCGCTCGCCGGTGGCGTTGCGGAGGATGCCTCCCTCGCCGCGCGCGCCCTCGGTGAGGAGGACGCCGAGACCGGCGAGGCCCGTGGGATGGAACTGGTAGAACTCCATGTCCTCCAGCGGGAGCCCGCGCCGGTAGGCGATCGCCATGCCGTCGCCGGTGAGGGTGTGGGCGTTGGACGTGGTCTTCCAGACCTTGCCGTAGCCGCCGGTGGCGAAGATGACGGCCTTGGCGTGGAAGACATGAAGGGCGCCGGTGGCGAGCTCGTAGGCGACGACGCCCGCGGCTTCCTTGCGGCCGTCGCGCTCCACGAGGATGAGGTCGAGGACGTAGAACTCGTTGTAGAACTCCACGCCCTCCTTCACGCAGTTCTGGTAGAGCGTCTGCAGGATCATGTGGCCGGTGCGGTCAGCGGCGTAGCAGGAGCGACGTACGGCGGCCTCGCCGTGATTGCGCGTGTGGCCGCCGAAGCGACGCTGGTCGATGCGGCCCTCGGGGGTGCGGTTGAAGGGCAGGCCCATCTTCTCGAGGTCGATGACGGCGTCGATGGCCTCCTTGCACATGATCTCGGCAGCGTCCTGGTCCACCAGGTAGTCGCCGCCCTTGATCGTGTCGAAGGTGTGCCACTCCCAGTTGTCTTCCTCGACGTTGGCGAGGGCAGCTCACATCCCGCCCTGCGCGGCGCCGGTGTGGCTGCGCGTGGGGTAG
>JAPOKX010000045.1 GCA_029977425.1 Actinomycetota bacterium | reverse complement strand
GCCCCTTCGACATGGTCGAGATCCCCGACTCCCACTTCGTGATCCTCGCCGACTACGTCACCACCGACGACGGTTCAGGTCTCGTGCACCAGGCTCCCGCCTTCGGCGCCGACGACCTCGTCACCTGCCGCGCCTACGGCCTCCCGGTCGTCAACCCGGTGCGTCCCGACGGCACCTTCGAAGCAGACCTCCCCCTCGTCGGCGGGATGTTCTTCAAGAAGGCCGACGACGTGCTGGTCGATGACCTGCGCGCTCGCGGCCTGCTCGCCAAGCACGTGGGCTACGAGCACTCCTACCCGCACTGCTGGCGATGCCACACGCCTCTCATCTACTACGCGCAGCCGTCCTGGTACATCAAGACGACCGCCATCAAGGACGATCTCCTCCGGGAGAACGAGGGGACCAACTGGTACCCGGAGACGATCAAGTGGGGTCGCTACGGCGACTGGCTCAACAACAACGTCGACTGGGCACTCTCCCGCAATCGCTACTGGGGCACCCCGCTGCCCATCTGGCGCTGCCCCGAGGGACATCTCACCGCCGTCGACTCCCTGGCCGACCTCGGCCGTCGGAGCGGTCGCGAGCTGGCGGACCTCGACCCGCACCGCCCCTACGTCGACGAGGTGACCTTCGCGTGCCCCGAGTGCGGCGCGGAGGCCACGCGCGTGCCCGAGGTCATCGACTGCTGGTACGACTCCGGCGCGATGCCCTTCGCGCAGTTCGGCTATCCGCACCGCGGAGCCGAGGAGTTCGCCGCCCGCTACCCGGCGGACTACATCTGCGAGGCCATCGACCAGACGCGCGGGTGGTTCTACACGCTGATGGCGGTCGGCACGCTCGTCTTCGACCAGTCGTCGTACAAGAACGTCGTGTGCCTCGGCCACATCCTCGACGAGGACGGCCGCAAGATGAGCAAGCACCTCGGCAACGTGCTCGAGCCGATTCCCCTGATGGACGATCACGGTGCGGATGCCGTGCGGTGGTTCATGCTGGCCTCCGGATCGCCCTGGCAGGCACGGCGCGTCGGCCACGCCGCCATCCAGGAGGTCGTGCGCAAGGTCCTGCTCACCTACTGGAACACCGCCGCCTTCCTCTCCCTCTACGCGCGGGCTGCGGGCTGGACACCTGCCTCCGGCGCGCCGCCCGTCGATCAGCGGCCGGCGCTCGACCGCTGGGTGCTCAGCGAGTCGCACCGACTCGCACGCGATGTCGATGCCGCGCTCGAGGTCTTCGACACCCAGCGGGCCGGTCGTCTCATCGCCGCCTTCGTCGACGACCTCTCCAACTGGTACGTGCGTCGCACGCGCCGTCGCTTCTGGGACGGTGATCCTGCGGCGCTCGCCACCCTCGACGAGGCCCTGCGCACGGTGACCCTCGTCATGGCTCCCTTCACCCCCTTCGTCACCGAGCGGGTGTGGCAGGACATGGTGCGCGCCGTGGACCCCGACGCCCCGCCGAGCGTGCATCTCGCCTCATGGCCCGCGGTCGACGCAGCCGTGATCGACGATGAGCTCGCGGCGCAGGTGGCGCTGGTCCGCCGGGTCGTCGAGCTCGGACGTGCGGCCCGTGCATCGTCGAGCGTGCGCACCCGCCAGCCGCTCGCGCGCGCCCTGGTCTCGGCTCCCGGATGGGGATCGCTTCCCGCTGAGCTCGTGGCCGAGGTCGCGAGCGAGCTGAACGTGATCGACATGGCCAGCCTCGCGGCAGGCGAGGGCGACCTCGTCGACGTGGCCGTCAAGGCCAACTTCCGCTCCCTGGGCAAGCGCTTCGGCAAGCAGACTCAGGAGGTGGCCGCCGCGGTCGCCTCGGCTGACGCCGCGGCACTGGCCGCGGCCCTTCGTGCGGGATCGGCAGCCATCGAGGTGCCGGGCCTGGGCACGGTCGAGCTCGCCGGAGAGGACGTCATCGTCACGGAGACACCGCGCGAGGGATGGTCCGTCGCGAGCGGCGAAGGCGAGACGGTCGCCCTCGACCTTCACCTCACGCCGGAGCTGCGCAGCCTGGGCACCGCGCGCGAGGCGGTGCGACTGATCCAGGAGGCGCGCAAGTCAGCGGGACTCGACATCTCCGATCGCATCTCGCTGCGGTGGACCTCATCCAACGACTCTGTCGCATCGTCCCTGCGCGAGCATCGCGAGCTCATCGCCGGCGAAGTGCTGGCGACGGATTTCGCCGAGGGTCCCATCGACCCGGACGGCTTCGCCGCCCAGGACGACGACCTGGCGCTGGAGTTCAGCCTGCGCAAGGCCTGACCCCTACTCTCTGGCCATGCCCGCGCTCGACCTGCCCAACATCGCCGCCAACACGCCCCTGTGGCTGGCCCTGGTGACGACGTTCGTGGCTGCGGTCTCCGGGGCGATCCTCGGTCGCCATCCGGGGGGCACGACGTTCGACATCGTGGGCATCACCGTGTTCGCCTTCTTCATGGGACTCGGCGGAGGCATCGTGCGCGATGTGTTGCTGGGCAACCTGCCTCCGCTGGCCCTGCGATCCGCGTGGTACGTCGTGACCGTGCTGGCAGCCGTGATCCTCGTGCTCCTCGTCGGCAAGTGGATCCCGGTCGGAGGATGGGTGTTCACCATTCTCGACGCGCTGGCGCTCGGCTTGTACGCCGTCATCGCGGCCCAGCTCGCCATCGAGGTCGGGTTGCCAGATGTCGGCGCCATCACCGTGGGCTTCCTCGCGAGCATCGCTGGCGGGGTCATCGTCGCCCTCTTGCGGGGAGAGACCCCCGAACTCCTCCGACCGGGCCGCCCCTACGCGCTCCTCGCCCTGGCCGGCAGCACCGCCTACGTCCTGCTCGACCAGTGGAGTGGTGCAGCGGCCGCTCTCATCTGCGTGGGGCTGGTGATCGTGGGGCGCGTGGTCACGCTGAACTGGGATGTGCGTACGCGGGGAGTGCGTCCCTTGCGCGATCCCGGCGACGAGACACCGCCGGCAGAGCCCGGCGAAGGCTAGGAGGCTGGGCCACCCGGCTCGACAGAGGCCACCTTGTCGAGCTCGGCCAGCTGGCCCGAGATCGTGTCGCGCAGCTTCGTGCGGTAGGACCGCTCGAAGTTGCGCAGGTCGTTGACCTTCGCCTCCAGCGCAGCGCGCTGCTCGTCGAGCTTGCCCGTCACCTTCGAGGCCTCCTCGCGGGCCTTGACGAGGATCGTGTCCGCCTCTGCCTTGGCCGTGGCCACGGTCTCGTCGGCGGTGCGCTGGGCAGCCTCGAGCATCGCGAAGGCGCGCCCGGGCACATCGCCGGCGGCGGGCGCCGCCGGGGCCGGGGCAGGGGCCGGGGCAGGGGCTGCCATGGCGGCTGCAGCAGCTGCCGCGGCCGGAGCGGGGGCTGCCGGGGAGACGGTGTTGGCCGTCGCCATGCGCCTGGCCTCGGTCAGCTTGGTCTCCGCTGCCTTCTCCCGCTCGGACGCCTCCGCGAGCTTCTTGTCGGCCTCGGCGGCCTTCTTGTCCGCTTCGGCGAGCTTGGCCTGCGCCTCGGCAAGCTTCTTCTCTGCCTCGGTGGCCTTCTTCTCCGCCTCGGCAAGCTTCTTCTCCGCGTCAGAGGAGGTGACCGGGGCGGCCGGCTTCTGCGCGAGCTGCGCCCTGAGGTCGTCGTTCTCCACCATGAGGCTGCCCAGCGCGGACTCGACGTCATCGAGGAAGGAGTCGACCTCGTCCATGTCGTAGCCCGTGCGCATCTTCACGGTGTTGAACTGCTTGTCGTGGACCTGCTGGGGTGTGAGCGTCACGGTGTCTCCTGAGCAGTGCGCGGGTTAGAGGGCGAGTGCGACGTTGATGAGGATCTGGACGGCGATGATGAGGATGAGGAACGCGAGGTCGAATTGCACGCCCCCCAGTCGCAGCGGGGGGATGATGCGGCGCAGGAGCCGCAAGGGCGGATCGGTGACGGTGTAGATCGCCTCGGCGATGACGAGCAAGGGCCCGCGTGGCTGCCAGGACCGCGCGAAGATCTGCACGAAGTCGAGGATGAGCCGGCCGATGAGGACCAGCCAGTAGAGCCAGAGGAAGGTGGCGAGCACCTGCCCGACCAACGCCACCGACCTATCCCCTCTCGACTGACACGCACCCGCGCATCAACTCTGGTTGAAGAACCCGGGCTGCGCCAGTTGGGCGCGAGCCTCAGCGCCCACCTCGACATTGGCGGGCGACAGCAGGAAGACCTTGTTGGTCACCCGCTCGATCGTGCCGTGCAGGCCGAAGACCAGGCCCGCGGCGAAGTCCACGATGCGCTTGGCATCGACATCGTCCATCTCGGTGAGGTTCATGATCACGGGGACGCCCTCGCGGAACTCCTCGCCGATCCGCCGCGCGTCGTTATAGGTGTGCGGGTGGATCGTGGTGATGCGGTTGAGGTCGGCCGCGGGTGCGGGGGCGGGGCGCACCCCCGAGCTGGGCATCGGCGAGACATTGCTCGACTCGTCGCGATAGAGGCGACGCGGCTCACGCGGATCCACGACGGTCACGGTGCGCGGCTCGGGTCGCTCAGCCTGCCGGGGAGCGCGCTCAGAGGTTCGGTCGGACGAGCGCGTCCGGCGCGTGGGCGCCGGCTCGTCGTCGTACTCCCACTCGTCTTCCTCGAAGTACGACTCGTGGCGATCCTGGTCATCCTCGACGAGGCCGAGGTAGACCGCCATCTTGCGCATCGCGCCCGCCATGGCTTTCCCCTTCTCTGCCTCCGTGGTCGCGGCGGCGTCCCCCTAAGTTAGCCGAGCGGAGGCCTGGTCCCGAGGACCGCGCTCCCCACGCGCAGGTGTGTCGCGCCGGCGCGGACAGCTTCCTCAAGGTCCTCGGACATTCCCGCGGAGACAAGATCCGCGTCGGGGTACTCCTCGCGGAGCCGCCGGGAGATCTCCGACAGGCGCTCGAACGCCCGTGCCGAGACCGCGCGCTGATCCTCCGCCTCCCCCGCCAGAGGCGCCACGCCCATCACGCCCCGCAGATCCAGGTGATCGGAGTCCGCGATGAGTTGCGCGAGCCCTGACACATCCGCGGGGCTCGCGCCTCCGCGTCCCGTGGCCCCGTCGGTGAGGTCGACTTCGATGAGGCAGCCCAGTCGCCTGGCCGCCTTGGTCGCTCCCCGCTCGAGAGCTGTGACCAGCGACTCGCGATCCACGGAGTGCACCAGGTCGGCATATCGGGCCACCGACGCGGCCTTGTTGGTCTGCAACTGCCCGACGAAGTGCCACCGCAGATCGAGGTCGGACGTGGCGGCCGCCTTGGGTGCAGCCTCTTGATCCCGGTTCTCCCCGAAGTCGCGAACTCCCAGCCCCGCGAGGCGACGCACGTCGTCCGCCGGCCATGTCTTGCTCACGACGATGAGCGTGACGGTGCTGGGCTCGCGTCCGGCCGCGACGCACGCGGCCTCGACCCGGGCGCGCACGCGATCGAGGTGGGCGGCGAGTTCATCGGAGCGCGCGTCCGTCACGACGTCTCCTCGCCCATGACGATCTCGCGCATGACGATCACGCCGGCCTGACGTCCCGTGGTGGTGTCGCGGCGATAGGAGAAGAGATGCGGATCCTCGAAGGTGCATCCGCCGATCAGCTCTCCCTCGATCCCGTGGCGCCGCAGCTGGGCGAGCACTCCCCCGCGGACGTCGACCGCCGGCGTGCCGGCGCGCGTCCATGCCGCTGCCTCGGGGACCTGGTCCGCCACTTCGTCGCGGACCTGTGCGCTGACCTCGTAGCAGGAGGGGCAGATGGCCGGACCCACCCACGCCTGCACCTGACCCGCGGGCGCCATCTGCTCGAGCGCGGCTCCCACGACGTCGGCCACCACCCCGCGCCATCCGGCATGCACGGCGGCCACGCGGCCACCGGCAAGGTCGGCGAGGAGCACGGGGACGCAGTCGGCCACCTGCACGGCGATGGCCAGCCCCGCCTGGTCGGTGATGACGGCATCGGCCGCAGGCGGTTCGTCGGGGATGGCACGCAGCAGGGCCACGTCGCGTCCATGCACCTGTCGGACGAGCGCGAGGCCGG
This sequence comes from Actinomycetota bacterium, assembly GCA_029977425.1. Taxonomy (GTDB): domain Bacteria; phylum Actinomycetota; class Actinomycetes; order S36-B12; family S36-B12; genus Mxb001. The sequence goes on along the minus strand of JAPOKX010000045.1, from coordinate 5,440 downwards.
TGCACTCCACCATCGCCGCGACCGCGCGCCGGTTGTCGGCGACGCAGGCGGGATCGTCACCCACCGATCCCCCGAGATTGAGCTCGGAGTAGGGACCCGAGCTCGCACCGCCGAGTCGGTCGGTGAAGACCCACTCGGCGCTGCGGCGCCCGTGTGCGACCCGGCCGCGGGCGAGCACACCCACGGCGGTGACTACTTGAGGAAGTCGGGGACGTCGAGGTCGTCGCCCGCATCGTCGAAGACGATCGTGCGCGGCTGCTGCACCGGACGCTTCGGCGGCTCCGGTGTCACGGGAATCTCGGCGTTCTCACCCGCAGTCGACTGCTTGGCTGCGACAGCGGCCGCCAGGGGTGTCTCTTCCGCGATCTTCTTCGTCACCGGCTGAGCTCGGCGTGCGGGCGGGGTGCCGCCGTCGAATCCGGCTGCGATGACGGTGACGCGCACCTCGTCGCCCAGGGTGTCGTCGATCACGGCGCCGAAGATGATGTTGGCATCGGGGTGCGCCGCGTCGGAGACCATGCGGGCAGCCTCATTGATCTCGAAGAGTCCGAGGTCGGATCCGCCGGACACCGAGAGCAGCACGCCATGGGCGCCCTCGATGCTCGCTTCGAGGAGGGGGCTCGAGATCGCCGCGGTGGCCGCCTCGATGGCGCGCTCCTCTCCCCGGGCGGAACCGATGCCCATGAGCGCCGAGCCAGCACCCTGCATGACCGACTTGACGTCGGCGAAGTCCAGGTTGATGAGGCCGGGCGTCGTGATGAGATCGGTGATCCCCGAGACGCCCTGGAGCAGGACGTGGTCGGCCTGGCGGAAGGCATCGATCACGCTGATGTTGCGATCGGTCAGCGAGAGCAGTCGGTCGTTGGGGATGACGATGAGCGTGTCCACCTCGGCACGCAGCGAGTCGACGCCGGACTCGGCCTGCGACTGCCTACGTCGTCCCTCGAATCCGAACGGCCGGGTCACCACGCCGATCGTGAGCGCACCGAGGGACTTGGCGATGCGGGCCACCACGGGCGCTCCGCCCGTGCCGGTGCCGCCGCCCTCGCCCGCGGTGACGAAGACCATGTCCGCGCCGCGGAGCACCTCTTCGATCTCCTGCGCGTGATCCTCGGCTGCCTGGCGCCCCACCTCGGGATCGGCGCCCGCGCCCAGGCCACGGGTGAGCTCGCGGCCGATGTCCAGCTTGACGTCGGCATCGCTCATGAGCAGCGCCTGGGCGTCAGTGTTGATGGCGACGAACTCCACGCCCTTGAGGCCCACGTCGATCATGCGGTTGACGGCGTTGACTCCGCCGCCGCCGATCCCGACGACCTTGATCACGGCCAGGTAGTTCTGCGGTGCAGCCACGGGTGCATCCCTTCGGTCCGGCCCACGAGCGTCCTCGTGCACCGTGCGCACTGGCACGCGTAGATCTCAACTTCAAGTCGAAGATGAAATCCAAGATCCGGTGCCTCTCGGCATGAGGTTAAGGGTCAACCTCACCTCGAGCAAGAAGCCACGCCTGTCCCACACATCACATCAGCAGGCCTCACATCAGGAGGCATCACATCAGGAGCCCTCAGCCGAGGAGCTCGGCCTGGACCTCACGCGCGAGTGCGGCGACGTCCTCCCCGCTCCCCGGCGTCCCGCAGAGGGCTCCGAGCCAGGCGGGCGCCTCGGGCACGTCGTCGGCCAGGGCGCTCGCGGGGATCCGCTCGGGGTCCGGATGCGCGAGCCCGGGATGGTGGACCACGGGCCAGCCCCGGTCGGCCAGCGCGCGCACGGTCACCCCGCCTCGGTTGCACCGCGAGGGCCGGCAGGCGTGCGCGAGGCCTCGAGGGGCGCCGGGCAGGGCCGCGGCGAGGAGCCCGCCCACGGTGTCCACCGGGTCCAGGAGCAGGAGCGCGGACACGTCCGCACCCCGATGACGTGCACCGAGGCAGGCGGCGGCATGGACGGCCACGGCTCCCCCAGCCGAGTGGCCGAGCAGGGCCCAGGCCCCCGACGCGTGGATGCCTCGCGACTGGGGGATGCCGACGTCCACGGCGCGGGACACGGTGAGGGCGACCTCCGTCAGCCAGCGCGCATCGTGCATCGATCGAGTGGGGCGCAGTGACGGCACATCCGGGCGCACGACGGCGTAGCCGGCACGGGCGAGGAGTCCTGCGAGCCCCGCAAGGCCGGCACCCGAGCGCATGAAGCCGTGCTGCACCCACGCCCAGCCGCGGCCCTCCCCCACCGGAGAGGTCCATGTCGTGCGGACTCGACCTCCTGACGGGAGATCCAGGTCGAGGACGACCTCAGGCTGCGCCGTCTCCTCGGGCTTCGCCGTGCTCACGGACGCAGCCTGCCAGGGTCGGGATGCGGTGGGAGGCCGAGCGCGAGAGGCTAGGGCACCAGGCCGATCTCGGGAGGTCACATGGGTCTGGCAGGGGCGGAGATCCGCCGTGCCAAGTTGCGCTTCAGCCTGCTCACCGGCGCCGTGTCCCTCTTGGTCTTCCTCGTCCTCCTTCTCTCCACGCTGTCGGCCGCCCTCGTGGGTGCTCTGGTGGGGGCGCTCGAGGGTCTTCGCGCCGACGGCCTCGTCTACGCCGACTTCGCGCGAGACAACATCGCCGCGAGCCGCATGGCCCCCGACGTCCTCGACGCGGTGGCCGCCGTGCCCGGGGTCGGCTCCTACGGCGCGGTCGGCACCTTCACCACCGCGGCGGTCATCGACGGAGCCCAGGCCGACGTCCAGGTCTTCGGGTTCGACCAGGATGCGCCCGGCTCCCCCACCGGACTGGTCGACGGCGCTCTGCCCTCCGCTCCGGGCGAAGCCGCGGTCGATGGTGGCGGCGCGGCGATCGGCGACATCATCACGCTTGATCCCGCGGGCACCGAGCTCACCGTGGTAGGCCTGCTCCGCGGAGCGCAGTTCAATGCCATCCCGACGATGTACGTCGATTTCGACACCTACTCCGACGCGTTCAGCGGCACCAATCCGGGACTGCCGTTCGTGCCCATCAACGCCGTCGCCTTCGACGTCACGGAGGGGTCTGATCCCGCCCAGGTGGCCAGTGACATCACCGCAACCGTGCCCGACGTCACGGGTTACACCCGAGCAGAGGCCGTGTCGCTCATCCCCGGAATCGAGTCCATCTCGCAGAGCTTCGGGATCCTCGTCGGACTCACGTTCGTCATCGGCATCGTGGTCATCGGCTTCTTCTTCCTCATCCTCACGGTGCAGAAGCTCAAGCCCTTCACCCTGCTGCGCGCGATCGGGACGAGCACCGGCCGCCTTGCCGCGACGGTCGCGATCCAGATCACGCTCGTCGTGCTCATCGCCTCCGCGATCGCCATCGGACTGACGCTGCTCGCGGTGCAGGGACTCAACACGGGACTGCCCGTCAACCTCCAACCCGGCCTCATCATCGGCGTCGTCCTCAGCGTCTGGATCTTCTCGCTCCTCGCCGGACTCCTCAGCATCCGCCGGATCGCCCGGATCGATCCCGCCAGCGCGGTAGGTGCGCGATGAGCGGACCCGCAGCACTCCTCTCCCGCGGAGAGCTCACGCGCACGAAGGGCCGCTTCGGAGCCGTCGTCGGTGCGCTCGCCCTCATCGTCTTCCTCGTCCTCGTGCTCGGAGCTCTCGCCGACGGCCTCTTCTATGGCGCGACCGGCGCGGTCCGGTCCACCAACGCCACCGCATACGCCTTCTCCGACGACGCCGAGGGATCGCTCATCCGTTCGCGCATGGATGAGGCGGACGTGGCAGCACTCGCCGACGCCCCCGGCGTCACCTCGGCGGGCCCGGTCGGCGTGCTCCTCACCGGCGGCACCGGACCCGAGGGCGACATCGACCTCGCCGTCTTCGGACTCGAGGTCGGCGGGCCCGGCACGCCGACGACGCTCGCGGAGGGTCGCCTGCCGGAGCCCGGCGAGACGGGCACCGCTGCCGTCGACACCCGCCTGCAGGAGGCGGGCGTGACGCTCGGCTCGCAGGTCTTCGTCGGCGACGTGGGCGTCGAGGTCGTGGGCTTCGTCTCGGACGCGTCCTACCAGCTGCAGCCCACCGTGTGGACCGACCTCGACACCTGGCGGGCCATGCGTGATGCCGTGCGACCCGAGCTTCGGGGGCAGCCCACGGCCATCAACGCCATTGCGCTGATCACCGAGCCGGGCGCGGACCTCGCCGCCATCGCGGCATCTCTGCCCGGGACCTCGGTGCTCACCGCCGAGGCCGTCGGCCTGGCCATCCCGGGCGTCGAGCAGCAAAGCTCGACCCTCAACTCGATCATCTACACGACGCTCGCCGTGGCAGCCCTCGTCGTCGCGCTGTTCTTCGCGCTCCTCGTGCTCGAGAAGCGCGAGCTCTTCGCCGCACTCAAGGCGCTCGGCACCTCGACCGCCGCCCTCGGCCGGGCCGTGCTCGTGCAGGCAGCCGTCGCCTCGGTGCTCGGCGTGATCATCGGCGCCGTCGTGGCCCGCCTCTTCGGACTCATCATCCCGGCAACCGTGCCCACGCTCTTCCGCACCGACACGCTCATCCAGATCGCCGTGTTCACCCTCGTGGCCGGCATCGTGGGCGCCGCCTTCTCCCTGCGCCGCCTGGCGCGCATCGATCCGGCAACCGCCATCGGAGGAACGCTATGACCGACCCCGTCATCGAGGCGACCGATTCCGCCCCGGGTGGAGATGGCCCCTCCCCCGCGAGCGACGCTGCTCTGCACCCCGGGGCGCTGCTGCAGGTGCGCGACGTGAGCAAGGTCTACGGCACGGGGCACACGGCGGTCACCGCACTGGACTCCGCCACGATGGCCGTCGACCAGGGCGAGTTCGTCGCGCTGCTGGGACCGTCCGGGTCCGGCAAGACGACGCTGATCTCGATCATCGGCGGGCTGCTCGCAGCCACATCGGGCACCGTCACCCTGGGCGACATCGACGTCACGTCACTGTCGAAGCGCGAGCTGACGCGCTTCCGCGCCGAGCGCGTGGGATTCGTCTTCCAGTCCGCCAATCTCGTGCCCTTCCTCACCGCGCGCGAGAACCTCCTCTACGTCGCGACGCTGGTGAAGACCCCCAAGAAGGCCGCTCAGCAGCGTGCCGACCAGCTGCTCGAGGAGCTCGGCCTCGCCGACCGTGCGAAGAACCTCCCCGAGCAGCTCTCCGGCGGGGAGCGTCAGCGCGTGGCCATCGGACGCGCGCTGATGAACGACCCCGATCTCGTGCTCGTCGACGAGCCCACCGCCGCGCTCGACACAGCGCTCGGTCGGCAGGTGGTGCAGCTGCTCCGCCGCGAGATCAAGGATCGCGGCAAGACCGGCATCATGGTCACGCACGACCTGCGCATGGTGGAGTACACCGACCGCGTCTTCGAGATCCTCGACGGTCACCTCACGCACGTGGAGGAGCCGAGCTCCCTCCAGCACTAGGGACCGTCAGGCCCTCACCCGCTAGGGAGCTCCCTAGGGAGTGG
>JAPOKX010000044.1 GCA_029977425.1 Actinomycetota bacterium | reverse complement strand
TTACGCGTGGCCGTCATCGGTTCCGGCCCCTCGGGGATGTACGCCGCGGACGCTCTCGTCGGCCAGGACGCCGTGCCCGTCTCCATCGACATCATCGACAAGTTGCCCAGCCCCTTCGGCCTCGTCCGCTACGGCGTCGCGCCGGATCACCTGAGCATCCGCTCCGTGCGCGACACCCTCGACAAGGTCCTCGACCATCCGGGAGTGCGCTTCCTCGGCAATGTGGAAGTGGGGCGCGACCTGACCCTTGAGCAGCTTCGCGAGTTCTACGACGCGATCGTGCTCACCTACGGTGCATCGAGGGATCGCGCGCTCGGGATCCCGGGCGAGCAGTTGCCAGGGAGCATCGCGGCGACCGACTTCGTCAACTGGTACACCGGTCATCCCGACACGGACCCGGATGCCTTCGTGGGCTTCCTCCGGTCGTCCGCAAGCGTCGCGGTCATCGGGGTCGGCAACGTGGCAGTCGACGTCACGCGCGTGCTGTCGAAGGCGCCGGGCGAGATCGAGCACACCGACATGCCCGAGCATGTGTTCGCCGCGCTGAGGGGATCCGGCGTGCGCGAGGTGCACCTCGTGGGCCGGCGAGGACCCGCACAGGCGACGTGGACGACGAAGGAGTTGCGCGAGCTCGGCGAGCTCGAGGAGACCCAGGTGCTGGTGGCCGAGGGCGCCGGCGTGGACGACACCGCCAGCCAGGCGGCGATCGCCGAGGACAAGGCCGTGGCCCGCAACGTCAAGGTCATCGAGGAGTGGTCGTCGCGAGAGGACGACGGTCGAGGTCGCCGCATCCACCTGCACTTCCGTTGCCGACCCGTGGAGATCCTGGGGACTGACCGCGTCGAGGGCCTCGTGGTCGAGACGACGGTCCTCGATGAGTCAGGTCAGGCGAGCGGCACGGGGCAGACGCATGTCATCCCCGTCGATGGAGTGGTCCGCAGTGTGGGCTATCGCGGCACGGCGCTCGAGGGGATCCCGTTCGATGATCGGCGCAACGTCATCCCCAATCGCGAGGGTCGCGTCCTGGATGGCGATAGCCCCCTTCCGGGCGTGTACGTCGCAGGGTGGATCAAGCGCGGCCCGACCGGGATCATCGGCACCAACAAGAAGGACGCGGTGCAGACGGTCGCATGCGTGCTTGACGACGCGACGGATCCGTCCGCGTGGACCGCGACGAAGCCGGACCCCGAGGCGGTCGATGCTGCGCTCGCCGGCGGTGCGGTCGTGGGCACTGATGGCTGGCGGCGTATCGATGCGGCGGAGCGGGCTCTGGGTGCCACGCGCGGGCGCGACCGCACGACGATCCACGCCCGCGAGGACCTGCTGGCGGCGGGGGGCTAGGACGCGTCCACGGTCTGCCAGGCCGACCACGGCTCGGGATCACCGCCGCAGGACGCGGGCCGCGGCGCCTCGCCGGGGAGGCACCTCAGGCGGACGGGCGGCGTTCCGGCGAACGTCACGCGCGCGAGGGCGTCGCCCGCGTCGTCCACCTGGACCGCCGCGGGATCCGGACGGATGCCACGAGCCATGAGCGATGCCTCGGCGGCTTGAGCTGCGGGCGCGAGCGCGCTTCGGCCCCTGAGGTATGCGGCAGTAGCAGGCGAGGGCCCGTCGTCGATGAGAGCACGTGCCGCGGGCACGTCAAGGCGGCCGTAGACGAGTCCGTGGCCGACGAGGAGCGCCGTGGGCGCGAACCGATGTCCGCCCAGGTGGGAGCACTCCCAGGCGCGATCGTCGTCCAGGGACTGCACCAGGGCGCGCCCATCCAGGCCGCAGCACAGATCGCGGGCGGAGTTGGCGCACACGGCCAGACGCGGGGCGTCGGGGTCCTCGTCGGCGCGATCGTCCGGGGGGCCTGACGCGGGCCACGTGAGGAGCTCGGCGTGATCGTCGACAACAGCCAGCCGCGGCGGGGGATCACCGGGCAGCGCGCCGGCGAACCACACGCGCAGGGGCGCACTCGGATCGGCGGCAGGGTGGCGGCCCCGTCGCCTGACGAGGAGCACGCGTCGCTCGTCGGAGGACTCGAGAGACCGCACGGTGGGCACGCGGCAGTCCTCGATCGCCTTCCGACCCCAGGGTCCGGGCATGTCGATGAGCCACCACCAGCGAGCCAGCGGGGCCGTGCCCGCGAGGGGCTCGGCCTGGGCGCCTTCGCTGCACCGCATCAGCGTGGGGGTCCGGCGACGCTCGCCACGGATCCGGTGAGCGGCGTGCCGGAGGCATCGCGCTTGTCGAGTTGCGGAGGCAGGTCGAGGGGCGCGCCGGATGCGGCACAGGCGCGCACGGGCCCCGCGCCCGCCCAGCCGAGCACGAGGACGTCCTCGAAACGCAGGAAGCGGTGGGCGCGCACCCCACCGGTGCCGCGTCCCTTGCGGGGGATGTCTGCCAGCGCGGTCACCTTGGCCGTGAAGGCCGAGGTCCCCGGGAGGGCGGAGCGCGAACCGGCCACCGTGACGAGGAGCGCATCCGGATCGTCCGACGCCACTGACAGGCAGGCGATGAGCTCGGTGCCCTCAGCGAGTCGCATTCCTGCCATGCCGGACGCGGTGCGGCCCTGGGGCCGGACCGCGTCGGCGGAGAAGCGCAGGACCTGAGCATCGGAGGCAATGAGCACGATGTCATCCCCGGGCGCAGACTCCTGGGCGCCGACGACCTCGTCGCCATCGTCGAGGGCGATGAGATCCCACTCGCGCTTGGTGGGAGGTCCCTGCACGGCGACGCGCTTGACGACGCCCTGGCGCGTGCCGAGCACGACGACGGCAGGTGGGTCGCTCACCTCTGCGAGACCGACCACGCGCTCTCCGCGATCGAGGTCGAGCAGGGCGCCGAGGGGGGCTCCACCGCCGAGTGAGGGTGCGTGAGCGGACGGAGGAAGGATGGGCATCTCGACGACAGGCAGGCGCAGCGCACGGCCTCCGCTCGTGAGGACGGCCACCTCGCCCCGACCCGTGGCCATCGTCGCGGCCACGATCACGTCGTGTGCGGCCCGCGGGCCGTCCGTGGCGATGTCCGATCCCGCGGTGCGGGCAATGAGGCCGGTGCCCGACAGGAGCACGCGGCAGGGCGAATCGGCGATCTCGAGCGACGCGGCGGTCGTCGCCACGCCCGAGGAGGCCTCCTCCAGCAGGATCGTGCGGCGCGGCGTGGCGTGCGCCTCCGCGACCGCGAGGAGCTCCTCTGCGACCACTTCGCGCAGGCGAGTCTCGTCGTCGAGGATCCCCGAGAGGTCGTCGATGCGCCGGGTGAGTTCGTCGCGCTCCGTCTCGAGTTCGATCCGCGAGAACTTCGTCAGGCGGCGCAAGGGCATCTCGAGGATGAAGGACGCTTGCTCGGTCGACAGGTCGAACACCGTCATGAGCCGCTCGCGAGCCGCCGCCGTGTCGTCGCTCGTGCGAATGAGCTGGATGACCTCGTCGATATCGAGGATGGCGACGAGAAGGCCGTCCACGAGATGGAGTCGCTCGCGAGCACGGGTGCGGCGATGCTCGCTGCGTCGGCGCACGACCTCGCGTCGATGATCGACGAAGACCTCAAGCATCTCGCGCAGCCCGAGCGTGCGGGGTTCGCCGTCGACGAGCGCCACCGCGTTGATGGTGAAGGCGTCCTCCAGCGGCGTCACCTTGTAGAGCTGCTCCAGCATCGCCTCGGGATTGACCGACGGGGCGAGCTCGATGACGAGACGCAGCCCGTGCTCGCCGTCCGTGAGGTCCAGCAGGTCCGAGATGCCCTGGAGCTTCTTGCTCGTCACGAGGTCCTTGATGCGCTCGATGACCCGCTCCGGCCCGACTCCCGGTGGGAGCTCGGTGACCACGATGCCGCGACGACGGGGGCTCACCTGCTCCACGCGTGCGGTGGCGCGCACGCGGAAGGAGCCGCGGCCCGTGGCGTAGGCCTCGCGGACGCCGGCCAGCCCCAGGATGGTCCCTCCTCCCGGGAGGTCTGGTCCGGGGACGAAGCGAATGAGCTCCTCGAGTTCGGCGTCCGGGTGCAGCACGAGGTGGCGGGCCGCGGCGACGACCTCGCCGAGGTTGTGCGGCGCCATCGACGTGGCCATGCCGACGGCAATGCCGGCGGCCCCGTTCACGAGGAGCGCAGGGAACCCGGCGGGCAGGACGGTCGGCTCGAGTTCGCGACCGTCGTAGTTGGGCACGAAGTCGACGACGTCCTCGTCCAGGGACTCGGCCATGGCGAGAGCGGAGGGTGCCAGGCGGCACTCGGTGTAGCGCATGGCAGCGGGCCCGTCGTCGGGCGATCCGAAGTTGCCGTGCCCGTCGACGAGGGGCAGGCGCAGCGTGAAGGGCTGGGCCAGGCGCACGAGGGCGTCGTAGATCGCCGAGTCGCCGTGCGGGTGCAGCCGGCCCATCACCTCGCCGACCACTCGTGCGCTCTTCACGTGGCCGCGGTCGGGGCGCAGTCCCATCTGATGCATCTGGAAGACGATGCGACGCTGCACGGGCTTGAGGCCATCCCGAGCGTCAGGCAGGGCCCGTGCGTAGATGACGGAGTAGGCGTACTCGAGGAAGGAGGATCGCATCTCGGTGTCGACGTCGACATCGATGATGCGATCCGTGCCGTCGCTCCGACTCGAGGATCCGCCCTTCCGTGCCACCCCGAGAGCCTAAGGGCGACCGCCCTGCAGGGAGACGGCACGCGCCGCCAACCGCGTGGCGCGTCGCAGGGCCTCGTCGATGTCTCGGTCGCGGGTCCAGGAGGCGAGGAAGCCCGCTGCGAAGGCATCGCCGGCTCCCGTGGTGTCGCGAGCGTCGGCGGGCGCCGCAGGGACGCTCCAGCGCTGGCTCCCTGCCCCCGCGAGGGCTCCGGCGCTGCCCCGTTTGACTACGGCGACGAGGCCGCGCCCCACCAGGGCGGCGACCGCCTCCTCGGCGGTGTTGACGCCGGTGAGGGCCTGGGCCTCGAGGGCATTGGCGAAGAGCAGGTCACCCGCTTCCAGCCAGTCCAGGAAGGCCTCCGGGCCCAGTGCCCGCAGTGGGGCCTCGGAGGATGCGTCCACGCTGACGGTCAGGCCAGCAGCCCTGGCTTGCTCCAGGGCGCCCAGGACGGCCGCGCGCGAGCCCTCCCTCAGCAGGGAGTAGCCACTGACGTGGAGGTGCTCGCCCGCGCGCCACGCCTGGGTGTCGACGTGCGCCAGGTGCGCGTTGGCGCCGGGGTCGGGGAACATCGTCCGCTCGCCGTCAGGCGTGACGATCACCACGCACCTGCCCGTGGCCCGGGCAGGGTCGCGCTCGATGCTGAGGACGACGCCAGCGCTCGCCAGGCGTGCGAGGGCGCTGTCCCCTCGCGCGTCCTCTCCGACGCGCGCCATGAGCTCTACCGGTACGCCGAGGTCGGCCAGCCATGCGGCGACGTTCGCTGCGGACCCGCCATCCTGATCCGTGACGAATGCCTCCGCGTCGGATCCAGGCGCGGGCGGCGATGACGTGCGCGCAATGACATCGACCATCACCTCGCCGATGACGTGGATGAGGGCCGGACCGGTCATGTCACGCGCTCAGGCGTCGGCATCGGCGACGGCCACGCGCGAGGCGAGGTCCGCGTTTCGCAGGATGATCTCGGTGTTGGCCTCCAGGCTGACGCCTGCGGAGGCCCGGTGGAAGTAGTCGAGCAGGAACGGAGTCACGTCCTTGCCGCGCACGCCCGAGGCCTCCGCCTGGGCGAGTCCCTCGGAGAGCAGTCGGTCGTGGAGATCGGGGTCCATCTGACGTTGCTCCGGCAGGGGGTTGGCGACAACCAGCGCCCCGGGGATCGCCAGTGCGCGTCGCACCTGGGAGATCGCGGCGACATCCTGGGCCGTGTCCACCCGCCAGTCGACGCGGCTCCCGGAGTCGGTGAGGTAGAAGCCAGGGAATCGATCGGTGCCGAATCCCACGACTGCGACGTTGAGGGTCTCGAGCCTCTCGAGCGTCGCGGGCACGTCGAGTATCGACTTGACGCCCGAGCAGACGACGATCATGGGCGTCGTCGAGAGGGATGTGAGGTCCGCCGACTCATCCCATGTCTCCCGGGCCTGGCGGTGCACGCCGCCGAGTCCGCCGGTGGCGAAGACGCGGATGCCCGCAAGGTGGGCGAGGTGACTCGTCGCCGCCACGGTGGTGGCTGCGTGACCGCCGCGGGCGACGACGGTCGCGATGTCGCGGACGCTGACCTTGACAATGTCGTCAAGGTCAGCCACCCGGGCAAGCTCGTCGTCAGAGAGTCCGATGCGCACGTCGCCATCGAGGACCGCGATGGTCGCCGGAACCGCACCCTGCCGGCGTACGGTCTCCTCGACCTCCCGCGCGACGCGGAGGTTCTCGGGTCGGGGGAGCCCGTGGCTGATGATGGTGGACTCCAGGGCCACGACGGGCAGGCCGTCCTTCAGGGCGGCGGCGACCTCGGCGGAGTACTTCAGGGCAGGCGGCATACGGGCACCGTAACGGGTCCGGGATCCGACGCAATCGGGTGCGTCCGCGGGCTTCCTCCGGGGATGCGAGGATGTCCGCCATGACGGATGCGGGCACCCTGCACCACCGCCTGCGGGGCGATATCGAGCGGAGCGGCTACTACCCCGCCCTGGTCGCCGATGCCCTCGAAACTGCTCTCGCGGGAGAGCCGCTGGTGTCCTACGTCGTTCACCACGAGGCGACCTTCGATCGCGACGAGCTGCGTCGGCACGTGACCGTGCTGGTCCTCACTCCCACTCGGCTCATCGTCGGGCACACCGATGAGCATGGTCCCGATGACACGTGCCCGGAGCCCTACGCGTCGGCGTCGACGGAGGCGGTCCGCCTGGAGAAGGTGGACTCGGTTGTCGTCACGCGCGTGGTAGCGAATCCTGCAAGGCATCACGCGGGCGGTCCCATGCGCGAAGTCGTGCTCACGATCGGCTGGGGAGCGGTGGCGCGTATCGATCTCGAGCCAGCTGGCTGCGGTGATTCCGAGTGCGATGCCGACCACGGCTACACCGGCACAGCGAGCAACGACGACCTGTCCCTGCGGGTCTCCGAGGCGGCTGACGGCCCGGATGTCGTCACCCAGACGCTTGCCTTCGCCGCTGCGCTGTCCGAGGCCACGGCCGCCCGACTGCGGTGACGGACGCGCTCCCGGCGCCACCCTACGGTTCCGGCACCCTCGCCGATGTTCTCCCGTCCGTGGCCCGCCTGCTCGGGGTTCACGGCTACCCGGATGCCCTCGATCTCGCCGGCAGTGATGCAGCGGGCGCGTCTCCGCAGGCCGTCACCGTTCTCCTCGTGGATGGCCTGGGTTGGTGGCCCTGGCAGGGTGCCATCGACTCGACGCCCACGCTCGCCGCGATGACGCGGCGCCGTCTGAGCACGTCGGTGCCCTCGACCACCCCCACGGCCCTTGCGAGTCTCGGCACGGGCATGCCACCGGGTGCGCACGGAATCGTGGGCGCGGCGTTCCGGCTCCCGGAGGACGACTCGTTTCTGCATCCCCTGTCGTGGCCCGATGGGCCGAATCCCATCGCGACCCAGCCGGAGCCCACCGTGTTCGAGCGCGTCGTGTCATCGGGAGTGCCGGTGACGCGCATCGGTGCGCGTGCCTACGAGGCGAGTGGCCTCACGCGCGCCGTGCTGCGGGGCGGTGCCTATGCGGGCTGCGACAGTGTCGACGAGATCGTCGACGCGATCGCAGGTCACCGAGCGGGACTCGCGTATGCCTACCTGCCGGACCTCGATCGCACGGGCCACGTGCACGGGGTCGATTCCCACGAGTGGCGGGAGGGACTGGTCGCCGTGGAGGACATGGTGACCCGCATCCTGGAGCGGCTGGGCGAGGATCACCTCCTCGTCGTGACCGCAGATCACGGCATGGTCGACTGCCCGGTATCCGCCCGGATCAGGGTCGAAGGCCTCCCCGGTGCCGATCGCGTGGTCGCGATCGCCGGTGAGCCGCGTCTGCGCCACGTCTACTGTCAGCCCGGCACCGCGCCCGTCCTGCAGATGAGCTGGCAGGAGGCCCTCGGCGAGCGGGCCGTCGTCCTCACCCGGGAGGAGGTCATCGCCCGGGGATTGCTGGGGCCCACCGACCCCGACTACGCCGACCGGGTGGGTGACATCGTGATCGTCGCCCAAGGGGACACGGTGCTGGTGAGCGAGGTCGATCCGATCGTCTCCGGGCTCGTGGGCCAGCATGGGTCCGTGACCGAGGCCGAGATGGACATCCCGCTCCTCCTCGCGCGCGGGAGCGGGCATGGCTGAGCTCGTCTTCTTCTCCGGCACGATGGATTGCGGCAAGTCGACCCTGGCGCTCCAGACGGATCACAACCACGCGTCCCGCGGTCGGGCGGGCCTGGTCTTCACGCAGATGGATCGCGCGGGCACGTCCGTGCTCTCAAGTCGGCTCGGCCTGCGCGCGACCGCGATCGAGGTGGAGCCGCATCTCGACCTCAGACGCGTCGTCGTCGACCACCTGTCGTCTGGCGGGCGCCTCGACTACCTCATCTGCGACGAGGCTCAGTTCTACACACCCGAGCAGATCGAGCAGCTCGCTGACGTCGTCGACGAGTTCGGCATCGATGTCTATGCATTCGGCATCACGACCGACTTCCGCACACGCCTCTTCCCGGGATCCGCGCGCCTCATCGAGCTTGCCGATCGCGTCGAGGTGCTGCAGGTAGCTGCCCTGTGCTGGTGCGGGCGCCGGGGCACCCACCAGGCGCGCACCGTGGACGGGGCCATCGTCCGCGACGGCGACCAGGTCGTCGTAGGGGACGTCGATGCCGCAGGCTCAGGCCAGGTGGCCTACGAGGTCCTCTGCCGGGACCACCATCGCCGAGGCCTCACGGCTGCGCATGCGGGGCGGGAGCATCAGTCCCGAGATCCTCTCCCGTTCGGAGAATGACGCTCAGGCGTCCGACTGCCCGGCACCGAAGAGGATCTCGTCCCAGCGCGGGACACTCGCCCTGCGGCCCTTGCGCGACTTGCCGCGCGCATTCTCGCTGGGAGACTTCCCGACCTCGTCGGCCGCGTGGTCGGCAGTGGTCGCCGGTGGCACGACGTCGCTCTCGTCGTCGGGGGCGGGGACAGTGGTCTTGGGAGTGACGGCAGGAGACGGTGCGGACTCTTCGCGCGGGAGTGACACCGTCGACGACGTCGGACGCAACGGCACGACGACATCCTCGGATGCGAGTCGATGCGAGGCGGCATCATCGGGCTGGATCGAGCGGGATCGCGCGTCGTAGACCCATGTGGACACGGGGGAGTCATCGCCTACGGACGCGACCACGGTCCAGCGACCGTCGGGACGGCGCCACGAGTCCCAAGCGAGTGCGCCGTCTCCCTTGCCGCGCACATCGCGCAGCACGAGCGTCTCGAGGTCCTCGTTGCCCGGGCGCACCACGCATGCGCGCGCCTGCTCGCTGACCCAGGCGCGTTCGGCAAGCACGGGGCCGCTGAAGCGCTCGATGGCCGCAGCATCCATGCCGGATTCCTCGGCGAGCTCGGCGACCGTCGCGCCGGAGCGGATCCGGGTCTGGATCTCCCGGGGGCTCAGCGTGTTCAGGGCGGCCTCCTCGCGGCGGTGCGCACGACGTGCGTCGAGGTCAGACGTTAGCCGACGACTAGGCGTGGCGGGCGTGGACCCCGCGACGTACCCGTCCGTTGCCCGCGAGGGCGACTGCGGCGACGAGCACGGCGGACCCCAGCGTCACCAGGAAGCCGGCCTGCGGGCCCGCCCTGTCGACCAGCCAGCCGGTCCCCGCGGCGGAGGCCGCGACCCCGAGGCCGATGGCGGAAATCGCCCAGGAGAGGCCTTCGGTGATCTGGGTCGGCAGGACCAGGGCCTCGACGAGCGAGAAGCCCGTGATGAGGACCGGGGAGACGGCGAGGCCCGCAAGGAGCACGAGTAGCCCCAGGGCCAGGAGCGTGGGCCGTAGGAGCAGCGGAAGGGTGACGACGAGGAGGCCAAGGGAGGCGATGAGGAGCTGGCGGGGGAGGCGGTCGTCGCTTGCGCTCCCCGACCGGCTGCCGAGGACCAGGGCCGACGCCATGGATCCGGCCGCGTACGCCGCGAGGATGAGCCCGGCGGCCGCTCGTTGGCCCGCCTCGTCCGCGAGCGCCACGGTCGCGACGTCTACAGAGCCGAAGACCCCGCCGATGGCGACGAGGACCACGAGGACCGAGGGCACCCCCATGCGCCTAAGTGGGTGGCCGCTGCCCGTGCGGCGGGCGCCGGTGGCGGGTGGTTCGGTGCCGCGCTGGACCAGCAGCAGGGTCGCGCCGAGCGACACGAGGATGGCGGAGGCCACGACCGGTGCCGGAGCCGAGAGCGCGACGGCGAGGAAGGTCGCGAGGGGAGGTCCGATGACGAAGATCAGTTCGTCCAGGACTCCCTCGAAGGCGAAGGCGGTCCGCAGGCGAATGTCCGGGCCCAGCACGTGGGCCCAGCGTGCGCGCACGAGTGCGCCTGTGGCGGGCTGCGTCGAACCCGACACGATGGCGAGGGCCACGAGCGCGAGAGAGGCGGCCCCGGCCACCGACGCCCAGGCGAGGAGGAGCAGCGTGACGGCGTGAACGGCGACCAGGATGCGCACGACCCGGAGTTGGCCCCAGCGGTCCACCGCACGCGAGCCCATCGGATTGAGCAGTGCGCTGCTGATCGTGTACGCCGCCGCGACGATGCCGGCGAGCGCGTAGGAGCCGCGCAACTCGCTCACCATCAGGACGATGCCCAGCGCGACCATCGAGATCGGGATGCGCGCGATGAAGGCGGCAGCGGTGAACCTCGCCGCCCCTGGCCGGCGCAGGATCTCGAGATAGGGCCCGGTCATGCGCACGTGATGAGGCTAGTGGCACGCTGGCAGCGTGGAACCCCTGACTGACGCCGTGGACGACGGGATGCTCGCGCAGCTCGGCGATCTTGCGCAGCTGGCCGCGCAGAGTGCAGGGATCCTGCTCAGGGACGAGCGTCCCGCGGTGCTCCAGGTGAACGCCAAGTCGAGTCCGACTGATGTCGTCACGCAGATGGATAGGGCTGCGGAGGAGCATCTCGCTCAGGTGATCCTGGAGGAGCGGCCGGGCGACGGGATCCTCGGCGAGGAGGGCGGCGAGCGCGCGGGCGCGACGGGGGTCCGGTGGGTCGTGGATCCCCTCGACGGCACCACCAACTACCTCTACGGGCTGCCGCTGTGGTCCGTGAGCGTCGGCGTGGAGGTCTCCGGGATCGTCGTCGCCGGCGCTGTCTGTGTCCCCGAGCTCGGCCTGACCTACACCGCGCGCCAGGGCGGAGGAGCGTGGGAGGAGTCCCGGAGCGGGATCCGGCGCCTGGAGGCGTCGAGTGTCACGGACCTCAGTCAGGCACTGCTGTCCACCGGCTTCGGCTACGACAGCGAGCAGCGCAGGCGACAGGCCCTGGCGCTCGTGGCCGTGGCACCGCGCGTGCGCGACGTACGCCGGCTCGGCTCGGCAGCCATCGACCTGTGCTGGGTGGCCGCGGGTTTCACGGATGCCTACGTCGAGTCGAGGTTGAATCCCTGGGACGTGGCTGCGGGGGCGCTCATCGCGAGAGAGGCGGGAGCGCGGGTGATCGGCGATGAGGACCCGCTGGGTGCGCCCTTCGTCCTGGCGAGTGCTCCGGGGATCGCGGACGAGCTGGTGGACCTCCTCGTA
>JAPOKX010000043.1 GCA_029977425.1 Actinomycetota bacterium | reverse complement strand
CAGCCTTGGCCGGCGTGACCGGCTTTGCTGGCGTCATGTGCGGGGCCTTGTCGCTCGTCTGCGCCTTGACGGGCGTCCTCGCCGGCGTCGTCGCCTTTTGCGGCGTCGTCGCGTTTCGCGGCGCGACGGCTATTTTTTTCGCGGGCGACTCCGCCGGCGACGGCGCGTCCTTCGCGACGACGGTTTCGCGTCGCATCGCCTCGCGCGCAGGAGCAGAGGGTGGCCGCATGCGGCCACCCTCTGTCTGTGTCGGTCAAGGGTCCCTGCGGGGCGGCTGGATAGGGTGACGGCGTGGCTCAGCGGCTCATCGTCCACATCGGACCGCGCAAGACGGGCACGACCTATCTCCAGCGAGTGCTCCAGCAGCTCTCCCCCTCGCTCAAGGCGCAGGGAGTGCTCTACCCCACGGACTATCGCGGCGAGGACGACTACAACCACGTCGGCGCCATCTCCGACCTCACGCACAACGAGGAGAGCAAGGAGTCCAATCGCTGGACGGGCAAGGACGGCTCCGGCTGGACGGGCCTTGCATCGGCGATCGGCTCATGGGATGGCACGGCGATCATCTCGGCGGAGATGATCGGCGGCCTGAGGCCTCCGGCCGCGCGCCGCATGCTCGATGGCCTGTCCGCTTCCACGATCGACGTCGTCATCACGATGCGCGATCTCGGGAGGATCCTCCCGTCCTCCTGGCAGCAGCACGTGCGCAACACGCACACGCAGCCCTACCGCCGCTACCTCGAACGCCGCGCGCAGGAGCGAGGAGACCAGCCACCCGCGCAGATGCAGGCCGAGTGGGACACCGAGCGGCACCAGACCTTCTGGCGCTCCTATGCCTACGGAGCCCTCGTGCGCCGCTGGCAGGACCTCGTCGGCGCGGAGCACGTGAACGTCGTGACGCTCCCTCCATCCGGCTCGCCGTCGCACCTGCTGTGGGATCGCTTCCGGGCAGCACTCGACGTATCGGCGCTCCCGGAGACCGCGCCCAAGCTCCCCGCGTTCATCGCCAACATCGGATCGACCCGGGCCGAGGCGGTCTTCCTCCATGCACTCAACGTCGAGGCCAAGCGCCGGGGCTGGAATCGCAAGACGGCCAACGAGTTGCAGCAGCACCTGCTCAGCAGCGGCTTCCTCGAGCGGCCGGACCGTGGAGGTCCGCTACTGCTTCCGCGCTCCTACCTCGGCAGGGTGCGGGAGTGGGCCGCCGCGGACATCGATGACATGGCGACGACCGGCGTCGTGGTGCACGGCGACGTGGAAGACCTCAGGGTGCTCGACTCGTCCGCATCGCATGGTCGCGTGCCCAGCGATCAGATCGCGGCAGCAGGCGCCTTTGCCACCGCCAACGCGATGGCGCGCGAAGCCGACGAGATCCGTCGGAGGAACTTGCGCGAGGGCGCGATCAGCCTTCCCGGACGCCTCGCTCGTCGAATCCGGGATCGGCTACGGGGCGACCGGATCTAAGCTTGCGAGCAGCCGTCACAGCGATGACGATGCCGATGAGCGCCACCCCACCCCAGAAGGCGTTCAGGGCGACCTGGGGCCACGCCGTCTTATAGATGGAGAACGCCGCGAGACCGATAGCTCCCACGAGATTGAGCACGTGGTAGAGCGGACTGCGGGCATCAAGCTTGTGCGTCGCGACCATGGCGTAAGCGCCTACGAGCAGGACCGTACAGGCCCAGCCGATCACTTCCCAGAGTGTGGACATGGCCTCACCCTAGGGGCGCGACTCCCTGGGCAGCGTCGCGACACAGGTCCCAGAGCGCCGCGACATCCGCGCGCTCGGTCGGCTCGGCGCCAATCGACAGCCTCACGACCCACCGGCCCTCGACGAGAGCGGGGGTGACGAAGGCGCGACCCGTGGCGTTCACGCGCTCGGCCCACTCCTGCTGATGCTTCTCCAGAGCCTGGGAATCCATGTCCGGCGGCACGTGGCGCACGCACACGGTCTGCAGCAGCACGGGGGCGCACACCTCCCAGTCCGGCTCGCCGGCTACCTGCCCCGCCAGCCACTGGGCATTCGCACGATCGCGTCTCAGCCGCGCGCGGATGGATTCGGCGCCAGCGAGCCGCAGGTGGAACCACAGCTTGAGCGAGCGGAATCGACGTCCGAGGGGGATGCCCCAGTCTTTGAACTGCGTCACCTCGCCATCGGTCGCAGCCCGAAGGTAGGAGGGGTTGGTCGACAGGACGCGGACGAGGAGTTGTACGTCGCGGACATAGAGCAGCGAGCAGTCGAGGATCGTGCCCATCCACTTGTGCGGATTCCAGCCGAATGAGTCTGCTCCTTCGACACCGGCGAAGAGCGGGCGACACTCGGGCAGCATCATGGCGGCGCCCGCCATTGCGGCGTCGACGTGCACCCATGCACCGTGCTGCGCGGCGATCGACGCGATCTCCGTGACGGGATCGAAGGCCGTAGTGCCGGTGGTGCCGAGCGACGCCACCACCGCTGCCGGGCGGCGCCCCGCAGCGACGTCCTCGGCCATGAGCCGGCGCAGTGCCTCCGGGTCCATCGCGAGCGTCACGGGATCGACAGGCACCAGTCTGAGGTTGTCGCGGCCGTAGCCTGCGAGAAGCACGGCCTTGGGCACCGACGAGTGCGCCTGCGTCGATGCGTAGACCACCAGCGGCGAAGCCTCAGCCTGAAGCCCTCCGCGGTCCTCTGAGAGTCCGGTGGCGCGTTCGCGCGCGACGAGCATGGCGACAAGGCAGGCCGTGGACGCCGTGTCGTGAATCGCTCCGTGCCAGTCATCGGACAGTCCGCACAACTCACGGAGCCAGTCCGTGACGACCTCCTCCACCTCGGTGAGCGCCGGCGCCGACTGCCAGGTGATGCCGAGGGCACCCAGGCCACTCGCCGCGATATCGCCGAGCACCGACTCCAGTGCGGCGTTCGACGGGAACCAGGCGTAGTAGCCGGGGCTCTGGGTCTGGGTGACGCCGGGTACGACGACGGACGAGAGGTCGCCCATGAGGGTGTCCAGGGACACGGGCGACTCCGGCGGGGGACCCGCCAGCTGATCGCGCACCCAGCCGGGAGCCACCTCGCTACGGACGGGCCGGTCGCTGACGCTGGCGCGGTAGTCGGCAATCCAGTCCACGAGTTCGTGGGCCGCCGCGCGGAACTCCTCCGGTGTCACGGACACACCC
Organism: Actinomycetota bacterium; assembly: GCA_029977425.1. GTDB lineage: Bacteria > Actinomycetota > Actinomycetes > S36-B12 > S36-B12 > Mxb001. The sequence continues at coordinate 8,536 of JAPOKX010000043.1, read as the reverse complement.
TAGGCATCAGCCGTAGAACACCCTCTCGACGACCCCGCGCGCGCGGCGGGTCGTCCTCCGGTACTCCTCGAGCATGTCCGCAGGCGGGCGGTAGCCGAGCAGGTGCGCGACCGCGACGAGCGCGGGCCCGGAGGTCGGCACGGAGTCCGACGCACGCCCGGAGGCGAGCATGATCGCGTTGCGCACCCGGGTCGCGAGCAGCCACGACGCGCGCAGCGTGGCCGCGTCGGACGCATCCAGCAGGCCAGCGTCGACGGCGACGTCGAGGGCTTCGAGCGTGGCCGTGGTCCGCAGGCCCGGCACCTCGGCGGCATGGCGCAACTGCAGCAACTGCGCGACCCACTCGACGTCGGCGAGACCACCGCGACCCTGCTTGAGATGCATGCTCGGATCGGCGCCGCGGGGCAGCCGCTCGGACTCCATCCGCGCCTTGAGCCGGCGCATCTCTCGCGTATCGGCCTCCGAGATGCCGCCCTCGGGCCAGCGCAGCGGATCGATCATCCGGGCAAAGGCGTCGCGCAATCCCTGGTCCCCCGCGAAGGGGCGTGCGCGCAGCAGCGCCTGCGCCTCCCACGGCGCCGACCACCTGTCGTAGTACGCGCGGTAGGACTCCAGGGAGCGCACGAGCGGACCCTGCCGGCCCTCCGGACGCAGGTCGGCATCGATCTCGAGTGCCGGATCGGGTGACGGTGCCATGAGCAGTCGGCGGATGTCGTTGGCGATGGCGAAGGCGGCATCGGAAGCCTCCTGCTCGTCGGCACCGGGCAGAGGGTCGTGCACGAAGACCAGGTCGGCGTCCGACGAGTAGCCGAGTTCTCGCCCTCCGAAGCGGCCCATGGCGACCAGGGCCATCCGCGTGGGGAGCTGACCGTCGGGTCGCGCTGCTGCGACCGCGCGCTCCGCCACCTCGAGGGTGCCCACGAGCGTCGCCTCGGTGACATCCGTCAAGCCGCGCATGATGGTGCTGTCGTCGATGAGCCCGAGGACATCGCAGGCGGCGATACGGAACAGTTCGCGGCGCCGCAGGGCCCGCAGCGCGCTCACGGCGGAGTCGGGATCCTCATGTCGCGCCACCGCCGCTCGCGCCTCTGCGATAAGCGCATCGAGGCTGCGCGGCATGAGCTCGCGATCATCGGCGAGCAGGGCGACAGCGTCGGGCGAGCGCAGGAGCAGATCGGTGGCGAAGCCGCTCGACGACAGGATGGTGGCCATGCGCTCGGCGGCGAGCGACTCATCGCGCAGGAGGCGGAGGTACCACGGCGTGGAGCCGAGGTCATCGCTCATGCGGCGGAAGCCCAGCAGCGCGGCATCAGGGTTGGGACCGTCCGCGAACCATCCCAGGAGGACCGGGAGGAGCGTCCGCTGGATCGCGGCGCGGCGCGACACCCCTGAGGTGAGCGCTTCGAGGTGCCGCAGCGCTCCGACCGGATCGGCGTACCCCAGCGCGGCGAGCCGCTCCCCCGCCGCCTCGGGAGTGAGGCGCGCATCGCCGGGATCGAGGCGCGCCACTGCCTGCAGGAGCGGGCGGTAGAACAGCTTCTCGTGGATGCGCCGCACCTCGCGCGCGTGCCGGCGCCACTCCTCGGTGAGCTCGGCCACCGGGTCCGTGCGGAATCCCAGCGAGCGGCCGATGCGACGCAACGCGACCTCGTCCTCGGGCACGATGTGCGACCGGCGCAGCTCGTGCAATTGGATCCGGTGCTCGAAGGAGCGCAGGAAGCGGTACGCCGCGCCGAGGGTCGCGCCGTCCTCGCGTCCCACGTACCCCCACGTCGCGAGCGCCTCCAGTGCGACGAGCGTCGACGGGCTGCGCAGCATCACGTCACTGCGGCCATGCACGAGCTGCAGGAGCTGCACCGAGAACTCCACGTCGCGCAGTCCACCTCGGCCGAGCTTGAGCTGGCGATCCGCCTCGCGCGGGGGGATGTGATCCTCGACGCGCTGCCGCATGCGCTGCACGTCGGAGACGAAGTCCGCGCCATCGGCCGCGGACCACACGAAGGGCAGGACGGCGTCGACATAGGCCTCGCCCAGCGCTCGGTCGCCGGCCGCCGGCCTGGCCTTGAGCAGGGCCTGGAACTCCCAGGTCTTGGCCCAGCGCTCGTAGTAGCCCACATGCGAGGCGAGGGTGCGCACGAGCGCTCCCTGCTTGCCCTCCGGCCGCAGCGCGGCGTCCACCTGCCACAGGGATCCCTCGGAGGTCGGCTCCCCGCACACGCGCATGACCCCGGCCGCGAGGCGCTGGGCGGTGCGCAGGGCCGCCTCCTCGTCGCCTCCCTCGACGGGCTCGGCGACGAAGATCACGTCGACGTCGCTCACGTAGTTGAGCTCGCGACCTCCGCACTTGCCCATCGCGATCACCGACAGGCGGCACGGCGCAGCATCGGGGGGCAACTCCGCGCGTGCGATGGCGAGTCCAGCCTCGAGCGCGGCATCCGCAAGGTCAGCGAGCTCCTCCGCGATGTCGTCGACGCGTGCCCCGTGCACGAGATCGCGCACGACCGTCGTCAGCAGTTCGTCGCGATAGGCCACCCGCAGGGCATCCGCCGCGCTGGACGCGACACTGGCCGTGGGTGCCGGAGCATCCGCGTCCGCACCCACGGCGGCGAGGAGCCGAGCCCGTCGCTCGGTCGCCGAGGGTGCGCGCACGGGTACGCCGCGGAGCCGGTCGACCGACACCGGATGGCGCACGAGGTGGTCGGCGAGGGCATCGGACATGCCCACGGTGGCGACGAGGGCGGCGAACCATTCCTCGTCGGAAGCCACCGCGCGGATGTCTGCCCCGGCGGAGTCGAGTCGATGCAGCGCCCGCAGGGCCTGATCCGGATCCGCCGCGGCAGTCAGGGCGTCGGCGAATGCCTCGGGTTCCGGCAGTCCCATCTCCGCGAGCAGCCGCGCGGCCTCGCCGGGATCGGCGAATCCACGGCGAGCGAGGGAGCCCGCCACGCTGGACGGCCGCTGCTCGCTCATCGCCGCTCGCTCCGCGGGGGCATGCCGGTGCCTAGAGGGTCGGGAGGTAGCGGTCGATCTCCCAGGCATTGACCTGGCGTCGGTACTCCTCCCACTCCGCCTGCTTGTTGCGCAGGAAGAAGTCGAAGACGTGCTCGCCGAGGGTCTCCGCCACGAGCTCGGAACGCTCCATGGCCTGGATGGCCTGGTTGAGGCTGCCGGGGAGCGGCTCCATGCCCATGGCGTGCCGCTCGGCCGGAGTCAGCGACCACACGTCGTCCTCTGCGCCGGGGGGAAGGTCGTAGCCGTCCTCGATCCCCTTCAGGCCGGCCGCCAGGATGACGGCGAAGGCGAGATAGGGATTGCAGGCACTGTCGAGGGAGCGGAACTCCACGCGCGTGGAGTTGCCCTTGGCCGGTTTGTACATCGGCACGCGCACCAGGGCGGACCTGTTGTTGTGGCCCCAGCAGATCATCGCGGGCGCTTCGGCCCCTCCCGCGAGTCGCTTGTAGGAGTTGACCCACTGGTTGGTGACCGCGGTGATCTCCGGGGCGTGCCTCAGGACTCCCCCGATGAACGACCGGGCCACCTGCGAGAGCTGGAAGGGCGCGCCCGGCTCGTAGAAGGCATTGCGGTCGCCCTCGAAGAGCGAGACGTGCGTGTGCATGCCGGACCCGGGCGCATCGCGGAAGGGCTTGGGCATGAAGGTCGCGTAGACCCCCTGCTCGAGGGCCACCTCCTTGACGACCGTGCGGAAGGTCATGAGGTTGTCGGCCGTCGTCAGCGCATCGGCGTAGCGCAGGTCGATCTCCTGCTGGCCGGGGCCACCTTCGTGGTGACTGAACTCCACCGAGATGCCCATCGCCTCGAGCATCGTGATCGCCTGACGGCGGAAGTCGTAGCCCACGGACTGCGGTGAGTTGTCGAAGTAGCCGTAGTTGTCGATCGGCTCCGGGGCTCCCTCGCTCGGGTGGTTCTTGAGCAGGTAGAACTCGACCTCGGGATGGGTGTAGAACGTGAAGCCCATGTCTGCGGCTCGCGAGAGCGCACGCTTGAGCACATAGCGCGGGTCGGCGTACGACGGGGAGCCGTCGGGCATGAGGATGTCGCAGAACATGCGCGCGACCCCCGGCGACTCGGCGCGCCACGGCAGGACGGCGAAGGTCGCCGGGTCGGGCTTGGCCAGCATGTCGGACTCGTAGACGCGCGCGAATCCCTCGATGGCCGATCCGTCGAAGCCGAGGCCCTCGGCGAAGGCGCCCTCCAGCTCGGCCGGGGCGACCGCCACGGACTTGAGCGTGCCCAGCACGTCGGTGAACCACAGGCGCACGAAGCGGATGTCCCGCTCCTCGATCGTCCGGAGCACGAACTCCGTCTGCTTGTCCATGGCCCCAGTGTGCCCGTGCCCGTGTTTCCGGCGCGTTACGCACCCCTACGCTTCCCCTATGCCCATGCTGCGACTGGCCCTCGTGCAGGCCAATCCCACGGTGGGCGATCTGGCGGGCAACTCCGAGCAGGCGCGCGCTGCCGTGGCGCGGGCGGCGGCTGCGGGTGCCCAGTTGGTGGCGCTGCCCGAGATGTTCCTCACGGGCTATCCGATCGAGGATCTCGCGCTGCGGCCGTCCTTCCAGGCGGCGTCGCGGGCAGCGGTCGAGGAGCTTGCGCGCCGGCTGGCCGCCGACGGGCTCGGCGCCGTCCCGGTCGTGGTGGGCTACCTCGACCGCAGCGACGAGGTGTCCGACCGTCTCGGCAGGCCGCGAGGCGGACCCGTGAACTCCGCCGCAGTGCTGCAGCACGGGCGCATCGTGGCGCGATATGACAAGCATCATCTGCCCAACTACGGCGTCTTCGATGAGTTCCGCTACTTCGTTCCGGGCGGTCAGCCGTGCGTGCTCGACATCGGTGGGGTCGATGTCGCGCTCGCGATCTGCGAGGACCTGTGGCAGGAGGGTGGCCCGGTCGCCGAGGCGCGCGGGTGCGGGCTGCTCCTCGTCATCAACGGCTCGCCGTATGAGCGCGACAAGGACGACACCCGCCTGGAGCTGTGCCAGCGACGGGCGCGCGAGCTCGGAGCCACGCTGGCCTACGTCAACATGACAGGCGGCCAGGACGAGCTCGTCTTCGACGGGGACTCGCTCGTCGTGGGCCCGGACGGCGCCCTCATCGCCCGCTCCCCTGCCTTCCGCGACGACATCCTCATCGTCGACCTGGACCTCCCCGGAGCCACCGGAGGGCATCCGCGCGTGGAGGTCCCCGCGATGACTGCGCCCGCACCCGAGGTCACCATCGCCGAGCCCCTGTCGGACCACGCCACCGTGTGGGCCGCACTGGTCACGGGGCTGCGCGACTACGTCGACAAGAACCGCTTCCCCTCGGTGATCCTCGGCCTATCGGGAGGGATCGACTCCGCCCTCGTCGCGACGCTCGCGTGCGACGCCTTCGGCGCCGATCGCGTGCATGGCGTAGCCCTTCCGAGCGTCTACTCCTCGGAGCACTCCCTTGCCGATGCTGCGGACCTCGCCGAGCGCACCGGCCTGCACTACCGCGTCATCCCCATCGCGCCCATGGTCGACGCGTTCGACGCCTCGCTCCACCTCAGCGGACTGGCCGAGGAGAACCTCCAGGCCCGCGTGCGCGGCACGACTTTGATGGCACTGTCCAACGCCGAAGGGCACCTCGTGCTCGCCACGGGCAACAAGACCGAGGTGTCCGTCGGCTACTCCACGATCTACGGCGATGCCGTGGGCGGATTCGCTCCCATCAAGGACGTGCCCAAGACGCTCGTGTGGGACCTCGCACGCTGGCGCAATGCCCAGGCCGAGGCAGCGGGCGAGGTGCCGCCCATCCCGCCCAACTCCATCGCCAAGCCCCCCAGCGCCGAGCTGCGCCCCGGGCAGCTCGACCAGGACTCACTGCCCGACTACGCGCTGCTGGACGACATCCTCGACGACTACGTCGAGCACGACCGCAGCCTCGCCGATCTCGTCGCGCAGGGTTTCGACAGCGAGGTCGTCGCTCGGGTCATCCACCTCACCGACGCGGCCGAGTACAAGCGGCGGCAGTACCCGCCCGGCACCAAGATCTCCCTACGCGCCTTCGGCCGCGACCGCCGCCAGCCGATCACGAACCGCTGGCGCGACTGACCCCCGCCCCGCGCAGCGCGAGGGTGACGATCTCATCCGTGGACACCGTCGCCACGGGAGTGCCGTGCCACACCTTGAGGAAGATCATGGGCCCGACGAGCAGCGTCACGGCCGCATCGAGATCGGCGTCGGGATCGACCCACCCCTCGGCGACGCCCTCGCGCAGGATGCCGATGAGGATCTGGCGACGGGGCCCGAGGACGCGGTCGTAGAACACCGCGAGGAAGTCCGGGTGCTGCGCCCCGGCCGAGATGACCTGGGCCATGACGCGGCCCCCGCGGGTGTGCGTCATCGGCGTGCGGATGAAGTCGAGCGCGGCCGCCAGACGCTCCCGTGCCGATCCCTGCGTCAGGACCAGGGGGGTGTCGTCGCGCAGATGGTCGAGGGCCGCGGCCAAGAGGTCGTCGCGCCCGGAGTACCTCCGGTAGATGGTGGCCTTCCCTACCCCCGCGCGGTGCGCCACCGCCTCGATGGTGAAGCCAGTGATTCCGCTGTCTGCGAGCACGTCCAGTGCGGCCTGGGTGATGCGCAGATCACGGGCTGCGTCGCGCGGCCGGCCGCGCGTGGGCGCGTCAGCCCCGGCGGCCGTCATCGGAGATCTCCTCGGCCAGTTGCTCCGGGTACGCGGCTTCCTCCTCGCGCACGAGCTCATCCGTCGACGAGTCATCGGGCACGGCCACGTGCTTGCGCGGGGGCGTGATCTTGGGGAGCGCGAAGGCCACGAGCAGTGCGGCGAGGACGACGACACTCACGGAGATGATGTAGGTGACGTGCGCCGAGGCGAGGAACGAGTCGAACGCCGAGGCACGCAGAGCGTCGATCACGGTCGCGGGCGCTCCCGACTGCTCCAGGCCCGAGAGGAGCCCGTCCGTGGCGACGATCGAGTTCTCGGCCGCCTGGCGCGCCTCGTCGGGGACCTGATCGGGAAGCTGCCCCAGGGCGGGGGTGATGCGCGCGGCGTACTGCGTGGCGAGCACCGTGCCGATGATGGCCACGCCCAGCGCGCCGCCGACCTGTCGCACGGTGTTCTGCACGGCGGATCCGGCGCCGGCCCGGGCGAGCGGCAGGACGTTCTGCATGACGGTGGACGCCGGGGCGATGACGTTGCCCATGCCGAATCCGAAGATGAAGAACACCACCAGGATGATCCAGAGCGGCGTGTCCAGCTGGACGAAGAGCAGGGCGATGAGCGACAGCGCCACCAGGACCAGGCCTGTCGTCATGACGGCTCGGTATCCGAACCTCAGCACCATGGCCGCACTGCGGGGAGCGGCAAGGATCTGCCCGACCGCGAACGGCACGAAGCACAGTCCCGCGATGAGGGTGTCGTAGCCGCGCAGGATCTGGAGGTAGAAGGGCAGCGTGAACGTGATGCCGGAGAGCGCGAAGAAGGCGAGGGTGACCGCCGCGAGGCTCACGGCGTACCCACGATTGGCGAAGAGGGACACGTCGAAGCTCTTGTGGTCGCTCCGCGCCTCGTACCAGAGGAAGGCGACCAGCACGGCAACGCCGGCGAGCATCGGCCAGATCACGCCGGGATCGACCCAGCTGAGGGTCGACGACGCGTGGATGATGCCGTAGACGAGCAGCGTGAGGCCAATCACCGAGAGCACGAGGCCGATGAGGTCGAGCTTGCGCGGGTGAGGATCGCGCGTCTCGGGTACGACGCGCCACACGCCGATGAGCCCGATGAGCACGATGGGCACGTTGATGAGGAAGACCGCGCCCCAGTCATTGCCCGTGATCCAGCTGGACCACTCGGGATGCTGCAGCAGGAGGCCGCCCAGGACCGGGCCCAGGGCGACCGCGGCTCCGACCGCCCCTGCCCATGCGCCGATCGCCTTGCCGCGCTCGTGGGGCGGGAAGACCACCGTGATGATCGCCAAGGTCGTCGGCATGACGGCAGCGCCGCCGATGCCCATGACCGCGCGGAATCCGATGAGCATCCCGGGCGTGGTCGCGAAGGCGCTGGCCGCGGATGCGAGGCCGAAGATGATCAGGCCGATGACGAGGATGCGCTTGCGGCCATAGCGGTCGCCCAGCGCTCCCCAGGTGAAGAGGAGCGCAGCGAAGGCGAGGATGTAGCTGTCGATCGCCCAGACCAGCTCGCCGGCCGTCGCTCCTAGATCCTTCTGGATGGTGGGCAGGGCGATGTTGAGGACCGTGTTGTCGAGCACCACGATGAGCAGGCTCACCACCAGCACTCCGAGGATCGCCCACCGGCGGGGGTGACCCTCGCCGCTCGTCATCCAGCCATCCGGGGACATGGCCCTCCTCATGCAGCGCATCCGGGAATTCCGGAACGATTGCGTATCGTAACGCCCGGCGGGTGCGCCGAGCGCGCACCGGCCCCATGTGCCACCATGAGCGTGTCCGGGGACTCCGCACGGGAGCCTCGAGATGGGAGCACGATGAACGAGACCCTGCCTTCGGCGACCCCGGAG
>JAPOKX010000042.1 GCA_029977425.1 Actinomycetota bacterium | reverse complement strand
CGACCAAGATCTCGTTCATCAACGCGATCGCCGAGGTGTGCGAGGCGGCCGGTGCCGATGTGCGCGCGCTGGCCGACGCACTCGGGCACGACCCCCGCATCGGCCGGCAGTACCTCAACGCCGGCCTGGGCTTCGGCGGTGGCTGCCTGCCCAAGGACATCCGGGCCTTCATGGCCCGCGCCGGTGAGTTGGGCGCCAACCATGCCCTGACGTTCCTGCGCGAGGTCGACAGCATCAACATGCGCAGGCGCCGACAGCACACCGTCGACCTCGCCGTCGAGGCGCTGGGCGGCGACGCGACCGGGCGACGCGTCGCGGTGTGGGGTGCGGCGTTCAAGCCCGATAGCGACGACGTCCGCGACTCCCCTGCCCTCCACGTCGCCACGGCTCTGTGCGAGGCCGGCGCCACCGTCACCGTCCACGACCCTCGCGCCGTCGACAACGCCCGCCGGCTCTTCCCCGAGCTCGACTACGCCGATACGGCCATCGACGCCGCCCGCGACGCCGATGTCGTCCTCCTGCTCACCGAGTGGTCCGACTACCGCGACCTCGACCCCGCCACCATCACGCCGGTCGTGCGCCACGCCACCCTCATCGATGCCCGCAACGCCCTTGACCCAGGCCGCTGGCGCGCCGCCGGCTGGACCTACCGCGCTCTCGGGCGGCCCGTCTCCTAGTCGAGACGTCCGCTTCCCGAGGACTGCTTCCTAGCCACGACGCCAGGCGATGGCCGGGCAGTCGTCCATCACGACATCGAGACCGGCATCCACCGCGCGCTGCGCGGCTTCCTCGTCGATCACGCCCAGTTGCATCCACACGGCACGCGCACCTGCCGCGATGGCCTCATCGACGAAGGGGCTCACGCGATCGGATCGGACGAAGAGATCCACGACATCGGGCTTCCCTACAGCCGCGACCGCCTCGGCGATCGTGGCGTAGCCCTGCTCGCCGTGCACGACTTCGGCTCGCGGATGGATCGGCACGATCCGCTTGCCATGCTGCTGCAGGAGACGCGCGATGCCGTAGGCATCGCGGTCGGGATTGTTGCCCAGCCCGACGATGAACCAGATCGACGTGTCCTCGAGTATGCGCGCGGCCGTCTCGTGAGTGCCGTAGAGGCGAGCATCCCTCTCACCCATGGTCTCGGACCCGAGCACCCTTCTCGAGAGCGGTCTCCCTGAGGGCGGCCTGGAAGACCTCCATCCGGCCGAGGAGATCGGGGGCCGATGTCGCGAGTATGCGCACCGCAAGGAGCCCGGCGTTGCGGGCATTGCCGACCGCGACGGTCGCGACGGGCACGCCCGCCGGCATCTGCGCGATGGAGAGCAGGGAGTCGAGGCCATCGAGGTGCGCGAGCGGAATCGGCACACCGATGACCGGCAGCGGGGTGAGCGAGGCCACCATGCCCGGCAGGTGCGCGGCGCCGCCTGCGCCCGCGATGATGACGCGCAGTCCACGACCGGCGGCTGACTCGGCGTAGGCGACCATCTCCCTGGGCATGCGGTGCGCCGAGACGACGTCCGCTTCATAGGCGACCCCGAACTCCGCGAGGGCCGTGGCCGCGGCCTCCATGACGGGCCAGTCGGAATCGCTGCCCATGATGATGCCGACCAGGGGCGTGGGCTCACTCATCGATCACTCCCGTGAAGTAGTCGGCAGCATGATGGGCCCGCGCGAGCAGGTCATCGAGGTCCTCGCCCACCACGGTGACATGGCCCAGCTTGCGGCCCGGGCGCATCTCCTTGCCGTAGAGGTGGACCTTCAGTCCTGGGTCGCGGGCGAGCACGTGGCGGTAGGCCTCGTAGAGGGAGGGGAGGCCTGCGGTCTCGCGCGGGCCCACGATGTTGACCATCACCGCCCACGGCGCGACCGCACCCGGATCACCCAGGGGAAGGTCGAGCACCGCCCGCAGATGGTTCTCGAACTGGCTCGTCACGGCCCCGTCGATCGTCCAATGGCCCGAGTTGTGCGGCCGCATGGCGAGCTCGTTGACCAGCACCCCCTGCGGGGTGTCGAAGAGCTCCACGGCCAGCATGCCGGTCACGTCCAGGGCACGGGCGATCTCCAAGGCGATGCGCTGGGCCTCGAGCGCGTGGTCGTCCGCAAGATCGGGGCAGGGGGCCACTACCTCCGAGCACATGCCGTCGACCTGCACGGTGCGCACGACCGGATAGGCCACCGCTTGGCCGTGGGGGCTGCGCGCCACCTGGGCGGCGAGCTCCCTCGTGAAGGGCACGCGTTCCTCGGCAAGCCAACGGGCGCCGGGGGCAAGCGAGGTCTCCTCCATCACGCGTCGCGCGGATGCGGCGTCGTCGACGACCCACACGCCACGCCCGTCGTAGCCGCCGCGGGAGACCTTGAGGATGAGAGGCCAACCCAGGGCGGACCCCACTGCCTCGAGTTCGTCGGCAGAGGCGACATGCCGCCAGGCAGGTGAGGGAAGGCCGGCACGATCCAGCGCCTCGCGCATCGCGATCTTGTCCTGCGCGTGGACGAGCGCGGCGGGCCCGGGCCGGACAGCGACGCCCTCAGCCTCGAGTGCGCGCAGGTGGTCGGGGGGCACATGCTCGTGATCGAAGGTCACGACCGCCACGCCATCGGCCAGTCGGAGCAGGGCGTCCAGGTCATCGTGACGGCCGAGGACCACGTCTCCGGCGACCTGGGCGGCTGACTCCTCAGGATCCAACGCCAGCACCCGGAATCCGACCCCCAGAGCCGCGGCGGGAGCGGCGGTCATCCGCGACAGCTGACCGCCGCCGACCATGCCGACACGCGGGAAGCCGGTGGCCTGAGTCCCGGTGGGCTGGGTCACAGCGCGACCCTACCGAGGTGACCGCTCTCGGCCCACGGAGCCGGGTCAGCCCGGGATAGCATCGCCCCATGTCGCACGCGGGCGAGGCCCCTGCCGCACGCCCGTCCCTGATCGACCGGCTCCGCGGGTCCGTCAGCATGCTCTTCCGCGAGATCGCGAAGTTCGGGATCGTCGGATCCTTCGCCTTCGTGATCGACGTCGGACTGTTCAACTTCCTGCTCTACGTCGGGCCGCTCCAGGACAAGCCGCTCACCGCCAAGGCCATCAGCGTCATCGCGGCGACGACGTTCGCCTACTTCGGCAACCGCTTCTGGACGTTCCGCCACCGCGGCCGCACCCACATGGGCAGGGAATACATCCTCTTCTTCGCCCTCAACGGCGTGGCCATGCTCATCGCGCTCTCCTGTCTGTGGCTCAGTCACTACGCGCTCGGACTCGACAGCCCGATCGCCGACAACATCAGCGCAAACGTGATCGGCCTCGGCCTCGGCACGCTCTTCCGTTTCTGGTCCTACCGCAAGTGGGTCTTCCCTGAGATCCCCGCAGGCGATGCGGCAGACCGGGAGCTCGCCGAGCGCGACGCCGTCACGCCGATCTAGCAGTCGGATTCACCTCGCGGTCAGGTCCGCCCCAGTTCGAACACCCGGATGACTCCGAGTCCGCGGACCCGCCGTGGGGCGAGTTGCCGCAGGCTCATGCCAGGACCGTTCGCCAGCTGCGCGGCCGTCGCCGCATCGACCAGCGTCGTGTCCGGGCGGGCCAGGGCGGTGAGGCGGCTGGCGAGATTGACGGTGGAGCCGAAGACGTCGCCCATGCGCCGCAGCACAGGCCCGCTCGCGAGCCCGATGCGCATCTCCGGCACATCGGGATCGCGGGCGTGCGCGTCGTGGAGCCCGAGCGCGGTCTCTGCCGCGGTGACCGCATCGTCGGCGATGAAGAGGATCTCGTCGCCCACCGTCTTGACCAGGGTGGCACCCGTGGCGGCCACCACGTCCGCGCTCACTGCCTCGAACCTTTCGACCAGCGCGGCCAGGTCGGCGTCCTCGAGTTGCCGGCTCAACCGCGTGAAGCCGACGAGATCGGCGAACCCGACGGTGCCATCGGCGCTCGGCTCGCCGATGACCTCCGTCCGCGCGAGCCGGCGATCGAGCACGGCTGCCAGCTGACGACGCCAGGCATAGTCGAGGAGTTGCTCCATGGGCGCGACGAGCTCGGAGGTGCGCGCCACGATGCGATCCACCACCTCGGGGTCCTCGGTGATGTCCCGCCCCTCGAGGTGCTCCTGCTCCACGAGGAGACGCCCCACCGCCTCGGCCTGCCAGTCCGCGAGGCGCGCAGTCGACTGTCCCAGGCTGCGCGCGAGCACGATCGCGGTGTCGTCGTCGAGGAGGCCTCGCGCGATCAGGTCGCGGACCGTCCGCAAGGCCTCGAGATCGGCCTCGGTGAATGCCGCGGCACCCCCCGTGTCGGGGAACCCGAGCGCCCGCCAGAGCGCGCGTGCCAGGTCGTCGGGCACGCCGGACAGGCGGATGAGGTCCTCGCGGGTGTAGGTCGGAGGGCCGCCCAGGACGACTTCCTCGAGGGCCTCGGTGGGATCAGGTGCCATCGCCGGGCGGCACCGGATCGCCACCCTGCTCGACACTGCGGCGCCGGCGACGGTCGTCGTCTTGCTCGTGCAGCCGGTAGACGTCGCGCTGGATCACTTCGACATTGGGCACATCGTCGATGATGAGGTTCTCGTCACTGGCGGAGGTCACCTCGAGGCGGCCGTAATTGAGGATGCGGCCGAGCAGTCCCACTTCGAAGGACACGTTGTTGACCTTCGCCAAGGGCATGTCGCGGCCCTTCTTCGAGATGAAGCCTGCACGCGTGATGATCCGACGATTCGTGAAGACGTACTCCGTGGTGATCCAGTTGAGGAAGGGCCGCACGACCCAGAAGACCAGGATGAACAGGCCCGCCAGCACGATGATCCACTGCCCGACGGTCGAGACGACCGAGTCGGGGAACCAGGATCCGAGCGAGGTGTAGAGCCACACTCCGATGAAGACGGTGAGGAGCAGCCAGATCACCGGCAGGATGAGTCCGCGCCAGTGCGGGTGCATCTCGAACTCGATGACCTCGCCCTCGCCGAGCAGCTTCGTCGGGTATCCCATGCCTGCATCGTGGCACGCGCGCTCGCGAGGGCGCAGGCGGATGCGGTCATGTCCCCTGGCCAGGGGATGGGGCGGTCAGGGGCCTTCTCGCGCGAGAGTGACGTCTCCCGCGGAGAGCTCGTGCTCCACGCCCCCCGCGTCGACGACGACGAGCTCCCCTGATGGCCCCAGCCGCACGGCATGACCGATGACCAGCCGATCGCCTAGGTCCGCCCGGACGTCGCGCCCCAACGTGGCAGACAGGCCGACGTACTCCTGGGCCACGTCAACTCCCGCAAGCCACCTCCGGTAGGTCTCGGCGACGGCGGCGAGGACGTCGATGAGCACAGCCGTGCGATCCGCGGGTCGCCCGGCAGTCCGCAGAGACGCACCGCCCTCAGGCAGTTCGGCCGCGTGCTGGTCGACATTGATGCCGACGCCCACGACAACGCTGCCGTCCGCGAGGCGCTCCGCCAGGATGCCCGCGAGTTTCCTGCCGTCCACGAGCACGTCATTGGGCCACTTCAGGGAGGCCTCCGCACCAGCCGCGGTCCGCAAGCCGCGGGCCACGCCGACGCCGACGACGAGGGGGAGCCACCCCAGGCGATCCGCCGGCACCGGCGGTCGAAGCAGGAGGCTCCACCACAGGCCTGCGCGCGCCGTCGACTCCCACGTGCGACCCCGACGCCCGCGGCCGGCCGTCTGCTCCTCCGCGACGACGACCGTCCCCTCTGGCGCTCCGTGGGCGGCGCGGCGCTCGACCTCGGTCATGGTCGACGGAGTCGTCTCGAGGATCTCCGGCGCAGGCCAGGGAGACCAATCGGTCGCCGAGAGGCCGGCGAGGGAGCCCAGGGGCGCTCGCTCGGGCCTGCCGGCGTCTGCGCTCACCCGGCTAAGGTACGCGCGTGACCACTTCCCACGCCTCCGGCGCTCCGCAGACCACGGCGGACAAGGCCGACGAACTGCTGCGGCGGCGCACCGAAGCCGCTGGTCGCCGACAGGCTGCCGTGGACAAGCAGCACGCCAAGGGCAAGCTCACCGCCATGGAGCGCATCGAGGCTCTCCTCGACGAGGGCTCCTTCCAGCAGCTCGATGGGCTCGCGCGGCATCGCTCGCACAACTTCGGCCTGGAGAACGAGAGGCCCTACGGCGACGGCGTGATCACCGGCTACGGCACCATCGACGGACGCCCCGTGTGCGTCTTCGCCCAGGACTTCACGGTGTTCGGCGGATCCCTCGGCGAGGTGTTCGGCGAGAAGATCGTCAAGGTGATGGACCTGGCCCTCAAGACCGGCTGCCCGGTGATCGGCATCAACGACTCCGGCGGCGCGCGCATCCAGGAGGGCGTCGCGGCGCTCACGCAGTTCGCGGAGATCTTCCGCCGCAACGTCGCGTCGTCCGGCGTGATCCCGCAGATCTCCCTCATCATGGGGCCGTGCGCCGGCGGCGCGGTCTACTCCCCCGCCATCACCGACTTCATCGTCATGGTCGACAAGACCTCGCACATGTTCATCACCGGTCCCGACGTCATCAAGACCGTGACGGGCGAAGACGTCGCCTTCGAGGAGCTCGGCGGAGCGCACACCCACAACACCAAGTCCGGCGTGGCCCACTACATGGCTGCGGACGAATCTGACGCGTTCGACTACGTCCGCGCACTGCTGTCCTACCTGCCCAGCAACAACCTCGACGAGCCCCCGGTCTACGACTCGGAAGCCGACCTCGCCATCAACGAGCACGACCGCGAGCTCGACACCCTCATCCCCGACTCGCCCAACCAGCCCTACGACATGCACCGCATCGTCGAGCACGTCCTCGACGACGACGAGTTCCTCGAGGTCCAGCCGCTCTTCGCTCCCAACATCATCTGCGGATTCGGTCGCGTCGAGGGGCGACCCGTGGGCGTGGTGGCCAATCAGCCCATGCAGTTCGCCGGCACCCTCGACATCGATGCGTCAGAGAAGGCCGCCCGCTTCGTGCGCACCTGCGACGCCTTCAACATCCCCGTCCTCACGTTCGTCGACGTGCCGGGCTTCCTTCCCGGGACCGGTCAGGAGTGGGAGGGCATCATCCGACGCGGCGCGAAGCTCATCTACGCCTACTCCGAGGCAACTGTCCCGCTCGTCACGGTGATCACGCGCAAGGCCTACGGCGGCGCCTACGACGTGATGGGGTCCAAGCACCTCGGTGCCGACATCAACCTGGCGTGGCCCACCGCGCAGATCGCCGTCATGGGCGCACAGGGCGCCGTCAACATCCTCTATCGCAAGGAGCTCGCCGAGGCCGCCGATCCTGAGGCAGAGCGTGCGCGACTGATCGCGGAGTACGAGTCGACCCTGGCGAACCCCTACGTCGCAGCGGAGCGCGGCTACGTCGACCGCGTGATCATGCCGCACGAGACGCGGCCCATGATCGTCCGCGCATTGCGGGCCCTGCGCACCAAGCGCGCGAGCCGTCCGCCCAAGAAGCACGGAAACATCCCGCTGTGAGCGACGACGCCATCGTGATCCGCGGGGGTGCCACGCCCGCGGAGGTGGCCGCCGTCGTGGCAGCCGTGGCCAGCCTGCGTGCGCAGATCGATGCGCCTGCGCGACGCCCGCGCAGCCTGTGGGCTCGGCCATCGCGCCAGGTCAGGCCACCGCAGGCACCCGGTCCGGGTGCCTGGCGCGCCTCCGCGCTTCCCCGCTAGGCGTCAGCTCGAGTAGTACGTCTTCTTGTTCTTGTAGGCCGAGTACCCGTCGGTGGCGGGCGCCTTGAGGTTGACGACGACCTTGACCGGGTTGCCGTACGTGGTGACCGTGACCTTGCCGCGCTTGGCGTACTTGCGCACTGTGCACAGCTCATAGTCGCCGCGGGGAGCGAGCACTGCTCGGAGCAGTGAGTACGTCTTGCAGGTGACTGTGACCGTCACGGTCTCGCCCGCGTTGGTCTCGATGGGACCGTCGACGATCACCGTCGTGCCCGGGTTGACGATCGCCTCAGGCAGATCGAGGGGCTCGGTCGGCTTCTGCGGTTCCGGCGCAGGGGTGGGCGTGGGCGTCGGAGTCGGCTCAGGAGTCGGGGACGGCTCAGGAGTCGGAGAGTAGGTAGGCGTCGGACTCGGTGAACTCGAACTCGGCGACGGGCTCGGCGAACTCGACGTAGGCGTCGGGCTCGGCGAACTCGACGTAGGCGTCGGGCTCGGGGAACTCGACGTAGGTGTCGGCGTAGCGCTCGTCGGCGTGGGCGTCGGCGTGGGGGTCGGAACCTCGTCGACCGCGATCCACGTCTGGTAGGACGGCGCTCCGGTTCCCGCGGGGCGGGAGAAGGTCATGGTCAGCTTCTTCACGGGGGCAGTCGGCATGAACCAGGCTGCGGCCCCGACGGTGTCCTTGCCCTGACCCACGAGTGTCTGCGTTGCCGCATTCCAGACGGGCAGGCTTCCCTGGACGCCGGAGCTGCAACTGCTCGGCCTCGGGCTCACACCGCAGTAGTCGAAGGACGACTTGTACCAGTCTCCTAGAGCGACCGCCTTGCCAAGAGCGTCCTCTGCCTCGATGCGCACCTGGTCAACATCGATATCACCCAGGGCGAACCCCCACGTCCCGACCGGCGTGATGTCCGCGAAGGTGTAGACGATCTCACCACGCTCGACATTGAGTGCGATCTGCTGGTTGATGTAGCCCTTGTTCTGAGACGAACCGAAGTAGGCCCCGAAGGGCGTCGTAGGCCCGAGCCATGATGTGGAGCCGCTTGGGAAAGTCACGGTGGAGGCCGTCGATGTCCACGTCGCGGCGGGGTCGAGGAAGCCACTTCCCGGAGAGCCAAGGAACACGTTGCCTGTCTTGGACGTCGCTCCCACGCTCCACACGCCGTACTCCCCGGTTCCTCCCACGGCTTGCACCGAGGACACCGCGATGGCAGCCGTGAGTGACGTGGCCAGGAGGCTGGCCGGAAGCAGGATCGCGAGGTGTCGGCGCATGGCGACACCCTAGGGATCTCGCGTTCCCAAGGTGCCCCATGTCCCAAAAAGAGGGGGCCTAGTGCCCCGTCTGCTGCCACCCCATGACCTGAGGCCAGGGCAGCCCCAGGCGTGCCGCCATACGGCGGACCGCGGGCAGCGACACTCCGATGACATTGCCGGGATCGCCGTGCACGCCCGCGACGTAGGGCGCACCTAGGTCATCCAGAGTGAAGCCGCCGGCGACCTTGAGCGGCTCCCCCGTCGCGATGTACGCCGCGATCTCATCGTCCGGCGCGTCGACCATGTCGACCACCGTCGACACCGTCTCCCCACAGCAATCGCCCGTCCCGGTATCGATGAGCCAGTGACCGGTGTGCAGGGTGCCCGACCTGCCGCGCATGCGCTGCCATCGTGTCAACGCCTCCTCAGGGGTGGGCGGCTTGCCGAGGCGCACGCCGTCCACCTCGAAGATCGAGTCGCAGCCGAGGACGAGCGCGCCCGCAGGGACGTCCCCCGCGGCGATGACCGCTTCCGCCTTCGCGCGCGCGAGCGCGAGGGCGACGTCGGGCACGGGCCGGGCCCTCATCGCCTCCTCGATGGCTTCCTCATCCACACCGCTCACCAGGATGAGAGGTGCCACTCCTGCCTGCTCGAGGAGGCGTCTGCGCGAGGGCGAGGCCGACGCCAGCACGAAGGGCGGGGGCGAGGCAGCCCGGGGAGCGGACATGCGCTCACCCTGCCAGAGCGGGCATCCCTAGACTGCAGCGCGTGCAGAAGGTCCTCATCGCCAATCGAGGCGAAATCGCCGTCCGGGTCGCTCGGGCATGCCGGGATGCTGGTCTGGCCTCCGTTGCCGTCTACGCCGACCCCGATCGCGACGCCCTGCACGTCGAAGTCGCCGACGAGGCCTACTCCCTCGAGGGCACCACTGCAGCGGAGACCTACCTCGACATCGCCAAGATCATCGACGTCGCCCGCCGGTCCGGTGCCGATGCCGTGCACCCCGGATACGGATTCCTCTCGGAGAACGCCGACTTCGCCCAGGCCGTGATCGATGCCGGGCTCACATGGATCGGACCTCCGCCGGAAGCCATCCGCTCACTCGGCGACAAGGTGTCCGCCCGTCACATCGCCGCACGAGCAGGAGCACCGCAGGTCCCCGGCACACCCGATCCGGTCGCGAGTGCCGACGAGGTCGTCGCCTTCGCACAGGAGCACGGCCTCCCCATCGCCATCAAGGCTGCCTTCGGCGGCGGTGGTCGCGGACTCAAGGTCGCGCGGACCATCGAGGAGATCCCCGAGCTCTACGACTCGGCGGTGCGCGAGGCCGTGGCCGCCTTCGGCCGCGGTGAGTGCTTCGTCGAGCGCTACCTCGACCGCCCGCGGCACGTCGAGACTCAGGTCCTCGCCGACCAGCATGGCAACGTCGTCGTCGTCTCCACGCGCGACTGCTCGCTGCAGCGCCGGCACCAGAAGCTGGTCGAGGAGGCGCCCGCGCCCTACCTGAGCGACGAGCAGCTCACCGAGCTCTACCGCGCCTCGAAGGCGATCATGCGCGAGGCGGGCTACTACAACGCCGGCACCTGCGAGTTCCTCGTCGGCGAGGACGGCACGATCTCCTTCCTCGAGGTCAACACCCGCCTCCAGGTCGAGCACCCCGTGAGCGAGGAGGTCGCCGGCATCGACCTCGTGCGCGAGCAGTTCCGCATCGCCGAAGGCGGCGTCATCGACTACGACGACCCCGCGCTGCGCGGTCACAGCATCGAGTTCCGCATCAATGGCGAGGACCCCGGTCGTGGCTTCCTTCCCGCTCCCGGCGTGCTCACCGAGTGGGTCGCCCCGTCCGGCCCGGGCGTGCGCGTCGACGCCGGCTTCCGCCAGGGCGACGTGATCGGCGGCAACTTCGACTCGCTCCTCGCCAAGCTCATCGTCACCGGCCGCGATCGCGCGGAGGCGCTCGAGCGCTCGCGTCGGGCGCTGGCGGAGTTCCGCGTCGAGGGCATCGCCACCGCTCTCACCTTCCACCGCGCCGTCGTCGACGACCCCGCCTTCGCGCCAACCGACGACTCGCCCTTCCAGGTGCACACGCGATGGATCGAGACCGAGTTCGACAACACGATCCCGCCCTATGCGGGCACGGTCGATGCGACGGCTGATGCCGCCGAGCGCGAGACCGTGGTCGTCGAGGTCGACGGCAAGCGACTCGAGGTCACCTTGCCATCGGGCCTTTCGGCACGATCGACCGGCAGCGCGCGCAGCAGGCCCACCGCACGCAAGCGCGGCTCGGGTGCCTCCGGTGCGGCCTCCGGCGACTCGCTCACCGCTCCCATGCAGGGCACGATCGTCAAGGTCGCTGTCGAGGAGGGCCAGGCCGTGCAGGCGGGCGACCTCATCGTCGTGCTCGAGGCCATGAAGATGGAGCAGCCCCTGACCGCGCACAAGGCCGGCACCGTCACGGGCCTCGAGGCCGCGGTCGGCACGACCGTCCCCACCGGCACGGTGCTCTGCCAGATCAGCGACTGACCCCCGATCGGGGTACCGTCGAAGGATG
Organism: Actinomycetota bacterium; assembly: GCA_029977425.1. Taxonomy (GTDB): domain Bacteria; phylum Actinomycetota; class Actinomycetes; order S36-B12; family S36-B12; genus Mxb001. The sequence goes on along the minus strand of JAPOKX010000042.1, from coordinate 431 downwards.
AAGCGCACGGGCGTCCTGATCACCCTCCTGACCGTCGGTCTCATGGCCCTCATGGGCACAGTGCCCGCCCAGGCCCGGACGTCAATCGACTCCGTCGCCTCAGCCCTGCGCAGCAACCCCGTCTACAACGACCCGGCAGCGGAGAACGCCCTCACGCCCGGGCAGGCGGCGGACCTGCGTGCCCAGATCGAGGCGACGGGCATCCCGGTCTACGTCGCGGTGCTGCCCGCATCCGCTGCGACCGACACCGGCGGCCCCGACGCCCTGCTGCGCGACCTGCGCAACGCCGTCGGCCGCAGCGGCGTCTACGCCCTCATCGCCGGCAACTCCTTCCGCGCGGGATCCACCGAGGGATCGGTCACCGCCATCGCGGACTCGGCGTTCCAGGCCCAGTCGTCCAATGGCCCCTACGCCGTCCTCGAGGCCTTCGT
>JAPOKX010000041.1 GCA_029977425.1 Actinomycetota bacterium | reverse complement strand
GAAAACGGTGGAGGCATCCGCCTCGAAGCGGCGGATCGCGGGCTCGCGCCATTCGGGGCGTCCGAAGACACGCGAGGCCTCGAGCAGCACGATGTTGGCGAGCGTGCCCTGGTTGTGCGGCTTGTTGAGCGGTGCCCCGCGATAGCGGTAGGGATCGAGGTTGGCCGCGACCAGGCGATCCATCACGGGGCCGAGTCGCTCGTCACCCGTGGCGGCGTACAGGCACGACACGAGTCCCATGCGCAGGCGGATGATCCCTGCCGTCCAGCCCGTCTCCTTGAGGGTTTCCGACCCTGCGAGAAAGCCCGGATCCGGGATCGCTGCGTCGCGCTCCAGGAGGATGTCGACGACCGGTTGCCCGGTGAGCAGCCCCGGCACGAGCCATGACATGGAGTGGAAGTGCGTCGCGAACGCCGGATCAGCGGTGTCCCACAGCCGCCACTGTGCGGCATCGCCACGCACGGACAACTGCCGTCCATCGATCGTGACGACACCCTCGGTCGCGAGCTGGGAGAGGTCCGCCCCCCACTGCCGGGCCCCAGCGATCTCCTCGGAGCAGATGCGCGGAGGCTCCCCCGACCGCGCGGCGTCGGCTGGCGCCGTGACGGCGACCGACGCGACGACCGCTGCGCAGACAGCGAGGATGACGGGGCGCTTCATGACGTCTGCGCCACCGTGAGAGTCGTGGCGAGGCGCTCGCCCGTGCGGTCACCGGAGACGCGGCACTGCATGTCCCAGGCGTCGACCGCCGTGCGCCACGCGGTGAAGGCCTCCACGCGCACGGGCTTGAGCTTGGGGCAATCGATGGTGAGGGGGAGGCCCGCTGCTGCGTTCACCGCTCCCGTCGCGGTCGGCTCCCATCCGGGCGCGAGCTGCCAGTGCTGGATCCACTCCTTCGCGCCGGTGCCGCGATCGCGTACGACGAGCCGCGTCGGCCCGATCGTCACGTCGCGCAGGCGCTCGATGCCATCAGCGGCATCGCGCACGGCGTACTCAGTGGGGGACATGCGCGTGGCGCTCGTGTCCGGGTCGTAACCCGGGGATCCCACGGGCTCGAAGACCGAATGCGCCGCCATCGTGTGCGCGTAGTCGAAGCGGGGGCCGCGGTCCTTGCTGAAGAGTCCGCGGTCCGACAGGACAGGGGTGCCCAAGGCAAACCACGTGAGGCTCCCGTGGTCGAGATGGCCGTGATAGTCCATGGACGGCCCGAAGCGCAGCGTGAAGTGAGCCTCACGCGCGGTGTCGTCGGCGGACCCGGCTGCCTTCACCGTTCCCGCCGCCCATCCCGTCTCGCGGCACCACAGCGACGCACCGTTCGGCTCCAGGCCCGAGGCAGGCTGACCGTCGCCAATCGCCTCGAGCACGCCGTCGGGACGTACGAGTGCGCCGAGGGCGCGGCGCTCTGCGTCGAGAACGGTCCCGAGCTGAGCAGCGGTCTTCTCCCAGAGCCTCAGGTTGTGCACCTGGTAGGTGCTGCTCTGCTCACGCATCATCCCGCAGGGCTCGAAGACATAGGGGAGGTCGCGCTTGAATCGCTTGAGCGCGACGTCGATCCACTCCTGCTGACCGAAGGTCTTGCCCGCCTGCATGAGCGTGACGTTCGACATCGTGCCGTGGTTGTGCACGGGGAAGTTCGGGGGGCCGGGATAGCGCCGGGGATCCATGTTGGCTGTGGCCAGGCGCTTCGCGATGGGAAGCAGGCGCGCATCGTCGGTGAGGTTGTAGAGGCAGTTCGTCACGTCGAGCCGGGTGCGGAACTGTCCTTGCGTCCAGCCCACGGGACGGCGTAGCACGTTGCCTACTGAGGCGCCGGGGTCCGGGAGCGCCTTGTCGCGCTCGATGAAGACGTCGACGGCAGTCCGGGGGTCGTCCAGCGCGAGGGGCACGAGCCACGACAGAGAGTGGAACCACAGCGTCCAGGAGGGGTCGCGCGGATTGTCAGCTGCCCAGCCCTCTCGATCGAGTACGACGCGCTTGCCGTCGAAGGTGACGACGCGATCCTCGGCGACGCGCGACACGTCGAAGCCGCGCTGTGCAGCCGCGTTGTAGGGGCCCCTGCACAGGCCCGGCATCGAGATGCCGTCAGAGGGCTTCGCTTGGGCGAAGGAAGGGACGACAGCCGTGAGGGTCGCAAGGGCGGTCACGCCCACGAGCAACGGCCGCACCACGCGCATCATGCGATTCTGCCTGAGTGAGGGCCCTGAAGCGACATGGCCCTCGACGTCCTGAGGGGACGTGAGGGCCATGTCACATGATGCGGGGGACTAGCGCTTCGGCGTCACCGTGAGATGAGCACCGTCGGGCACGGTCCCGATGACGACCGTGTCGCCGTCGTGGACCTCGCCCGCAAGGATTTCCTTGGCCAGCGGATCGCCGATCGCGGTCTGCACGAGCCGGCGCAGCGGCCGGGCGCCGTAGGCAGGGTCGTATCCCTTGTTGACCAGCCACTGCAGTGCCTCGTCGGTGATGTCGAGGGTGATGCGGCGGTCATGCAGGCGCTTCTGCAACTGCTCGACCTGCAGCTTGGCGATCCGCTCCAGCTCGGCCTTGTCGAGCGGGTTGAACATCACCATCGCGTCGAGACGGTTGAGGAACTCCGGGCGGAAGTGCTGGCGCACGACCGCGAGCACCTGCTCCTTGCGCACGTCGTAGGGCTCGCTCTTGTCGATGAGGTACTGCGAGCCCATGTTGGACGTGAGGATGAGGATCGTGTTGCGGAAGTCGACCGTGCGGCCCTGGCCGTCGGTGAGGCGTCCGTCATCGAGCACCTGCAGCAGGATGTCGAAAACCTCGGGGTGAACCTTTTCAACCTCGTCGAGGAGCACGACGGAGTAGGGACGACGGCGCGCCGCCTCGGTGAGCTGGCCGCCCTCTTCGTATCCGACGTAGCCGGGAGGCGCACCCACGAGCCGGGCCACCGAGTGCTTCTCGGAGAACTCGCTCATGTCGAGTGAGATGAGAGCGTCCTCGTCGCCGAAGAGGAACTCCGCGAGCGTCTTGGAGAGCTCGGTCTTGCCGACGCCCGAGGGCCCGGCGAAGATGAACGAGCCCGACGGGCGCTTGGGGTCCTTGAGGCCCGCGCGCGTGCGGCGGATGGACTTGGACAGCGCCTTGATGGCCTGGTCCTGGCCGATGACGCGGCGGTGCAGCTCCTCCTCCATGCGGATGAGGCGCTGGGCGTCGTCCTCGGAGAGGTCGGTGACGGGAATGCCGGTCATGAGGGCGAGGACCTCCGCGATGAGGCGCTCGTCGACCTCGGCGACGACGTCCATGTCACCGGCCTTCCACTCGCGCTCGCGCTGGGCCTTCTCCGCCAGGAGGTTCTTCTCGTCATCGCGCAGGCGAGCTGCGAGTTCGAAGTCCTGGGAGTCGATCGCCGACTCCTTCTCGCGGCGGACGTTGGCGATGCGCTCGTCGAACTCGCGCAGGTCTGGCGGAGCCGTCATGCGACGGATGCGCAGGCGGGAGCCCGCCTCGTCGATGAGGTCGATGGCCTTGTCCGGGAGCTGGCGGTCGGAGATGTAGCGGTCCGAGAGACGAGCAGCCGCAGCGAGAGCGCTGTCGGTGATGGACACGCGGTGGTGCGACTCGTAGCGGTCGCGCAGTCCCTTGAGGATCTCGACCGTGTCGCTCACGTCGGGAGCGTTGACCTGGACGGGCGCGAAGCGGCGCTCGAGCGCGGCGTCCTTCTCGACGTACTTGCGGTACTCGTCGAGCGTGGTCGCGCCGATCGTCTGCAGCTCGCCGCGCGCGAGCATCGGCTTGAGGATGCTGGCCGCGTCGATGGCACCCTCGGCAGCGCCGGCTCCCACGAGCGTGTGCATCTCGTCGATGAAGAGGATGATGTCGCCGCGGGTGCGGATCTCCTTGAGGACCTTCTTGAGCCGCTCCTCGAAGTCACCGCGGTAGCGGCTGCCGGCGACGAGCGCGCCGAGGTCGAGGGTGTAGAGCTGCTTGTCCTTGAGGGTCTCGGGCACCTCGCCGCGGATGATGTTCTGGGCCAGGCCCTCGACGATGGCGGTCTTGCCCACGCCGGGCTCGCCGATGAGGACCGGGTTGTTCTTGGTACGGCGCGAGAGCACCTGCATCACGCGCTCGATCTCCTTCTCGCGCCCGATGACCGGGTCGAGCTTGCTCTCGCGCGCGGCCTGCGTGAGGTTGCGGCCGAACTGGTCGAGCACCTTGCTCGACTTCTTGTCGCCCGACTGCGTGCCCCCGCCACCGCCGCCGCTGCCCTGGCCCTGCCTGCGGCCCGGACCGGAGAGCATGCGGATGATCTCGTTGCGGATCTTCTCGGAGTCGGCGTCGAAGTCGGCGAGGATGCGCGCGGCGACGCCCTCGTTCTCGCGCACGAGGCCGAGCAGGATGTGCTCGGTGCCGATGTAGTTGTGACCGAGCGACAGCGCCTCACGCAGCGCGAGCTCGAGCACCTTCTTGGCACGCGGGGTGAACGGGATCTGGCCCGAGGTGACTTCCTCGCCCGATCCGACGATGCGGATGACCTGGGCGCGCACCTCCTCCACCGTGATCTCGAGGCCCTCGAGCACGCGGGCGGCAAGGCCCTCCTCCTCGCGGAGCAGCCCGAGCAGGATGTGCTCGGTGCCGATGTAGTTGTGCTTGAGGGTGCGTGCCTCTTCCTGTGCCAGGACGACGACTTGGCGGGCGCGCTCGGTGAAGCGTTCGAACATCGTGCCTCAATCCTCCAGGGGCCCCTTCAGGGCCCGTAAACGGGTGATGCAGTGGTCGGTGACGGTAGCACCGGTCAGGGCTCGCGGGCGGGGGTGCGGTCGGGTGCGGGCATCGGATTTGCGCACTGCTGTGGAGCGCCCTCGCAACAGGTCTCCACCTTCCGGTGGCACCGATCGCACCAGAGGCCGTTGTGCCGCCACATGAGGGCGGCGTCACATGCGGGACATGCGCCTGCTTGCATCGGCGAGATCATGGCAGCGGCCCCCGACGCGCGGATCCCAGAGGACCCGCGCGGGGGCACCACATGGCTGACGCGCCCCGGCGCGGACCGGGGTGAGGCGACTAGGCCTCGGCGTCCTCGGGCTCGCCGGCGCCGACGGCGACGGGCTCCTCGACCTCGACGATCTCCTCGACGGCCTCAGACTCCGTGAGCACGGCGTCGCCGTCCGCGACCTCGACGATCTCCTCGACCACGACGTCCTCGGACAGGGTCTCGACTCCCTCCGCGCCCTCGCTGATGCCCGGACCGCGGCCGGATGCGGCGCGGTGCGCCTTCACGGAACGGTCCTGGTCGGGGTACGGCAGAAGGCCCATGATGCGCGCGCGCTTGACGGCCTGCGCGAGCTGCGTCTGCTGGCGGCGCGAGAGACCGGTGATGCGACGAGAGCGAAGCTTGCCGCGCTCGGACAGGAAGCGCCTCAGCGAGGAGACGTTCTTCCAGTCGAGCTCCTCGGCAGCCAGAAGCGGGCGACGCTTGCGGGGAGCAGGAGCTCCGCCCTTCTTCTTCTTGATCCGTCCGCGTCCGCGCGGCTTCGCCATGTGACCTTCCAGTTAGAACGTGCTGGCCGAAACGGCGGGGGACGCTATCACCTCAGCGCCCGTCCGCAACCTACGTGCGCATCGCGGGGAACAGGATGACCTCGCGGATCGAGTGCCGGTCGGTGAGCAGCATCACGAGCCGGTCCAGTCCGAGCCCGAGCCCACCCGTGGGCGGCATGCCGTGCTCGAGGGCCGTGAGGAAGTCCTCGTCCGACGGCTGCGCCTCGTCGTCCCCCGCCTCGCGGTCGGCCTGCAGCATCGCGAAGCGCTCGCGCTGGTCGTCGGGGTCGTTGAGCTCCGAGAAGGCGTTGGCGATCTCCATGCCGCCGCAGAAGGCCTCGAATCGCTCGACCAGGCGAGGGTCGTCCTCGCGGCGCTTGGCGAACGGTGACAACTCGAGGGGGTAGTCGAGGAGGATCGTCGGCTGCACCAGCGTGGGCTCGAGCGCCTGGGAGAGGATGCCGTCCACCAGCTTGCCCCACGGCGCCTCGTCCGGGGCGTCCAGCCCCGCGGCGCGCATGCGGGCGCGCAGGTCGGCGGCGTCGGGATGGGCGAGCACATCGATGCCGCTGGCCTCCTCAAGCGCATCAGTGAGCCGCACGCGGCGCCATGGCGGAGTGAGGTCGATCTCGCCGCCCTTCCACGGGATGACGGTGCCGCCCGTGGCCTGCACCGCAGCGGCGGCGACCATCTCCTCGAGCATCGCCGCGACATCGGCGTAGTCGGCGTACGCCTCGTAGGTCTCGAGCATCGTGAACTCGGGGTTGTGCTTGAACGACACGCCCTCGTTGCGGAAGTCCTTGCCGATCTCATAGACCTTCTCGAGGCCGCCCACGATGCAGCGCTTGAGGTAGAGCTCGGTGGCGATGCGCAGGTAGAGGTCGCGGTCGAGCTCGTTGTGGTGCGTGACAAATGGCCGCGCGGCCGCGCCGCCGTAGATCGGCTGCAGCACGGGCGTCTCGACCTCGATGAAGCCCCGGTCGTCGAGGAAGCGCCGCACGCCGGCGATGGCACGCGCGCGGGTGACGAACTGCGTGCGGACCTCGTCGGACGCGATGAGGTCGAGGTAGCGCTGCCGGTAGCGGGTCTCGGCGTCCTTGAGCCCCGCGTGGCGATCGGGCGGTGGGCGCAGCGACTTGGCGAGCATATGCACCGCGTCCAGGGCCACCGATACCTCGCCGCGCCGGGTGCGCACCACGCTGCCGCGCACGCCGATGATGTCGCCGACGTGCGCCTCGGACAGCACGCCGAGCCCCTGCTCGCCCAGGCGATCGAGGGTGGCCCACGCCTGGATGGCGCCGGTGCGATCCTCGATGTCCGCGAACACGGTCTTGCCCTGGCCGCGGCGCGCCACGAGCCGGCCGGCCACCGCGACCTGGCCCTCGGCCTCGCCACCGGCCTCGAGCGGCTCGCCGATGTCGCGGGCCTCGGCAACCGCGATGCGGCCGGGGAAGCGGGCCGGGTATGGGTCTATGCCGGCAGCACGGAGGTCCGCCGCCTTCTGGCGGCGGTCGGCGATCAGGCGATCGATTCCGCCGTCGGCCTCATCGGCCGCGACGTCATCGGGCGTGCTCAGTCGCCCGCCTCGATCTTCACGACCTGATACTCCACCTTGCCGCGCGGCGTGGACACCTCGACCTTGTCGCCCTTCTTGCGGCCCAGCAGGGCCTTGCCGAGCGGGCTCTCGTTCGAGAGGCGATCCTGCAGCGGGTCGGCTTCCGCCGAGCCGACGAGGGAGAACACCTTGCTCTTCTTGTCGGCCGTGGTGCGCACGGTGACCTTGGTGCCGATGGACACCACGCCGGTGTCCACGTCGTGGCTGTCGACGATGCGGGCATTGCGCAGTTGATGCTCGAGTTGCGTGATGCGCGACTCGACATGCGCCTGCTCGTTCTTGGCGTCGTCGTACTCGGAGTTCTCCGAGATGTCGCCGAACTCGCGGGCGGTCTTGATGCGCTCCGCCACCTCGCGCCGCTTGTGCGTCGTGAGGTACTCGATCTCCTCCTGGAGCTTGTCGTAGCCCTCTTGGGTGAGGATGACCTCGCGCTCCACTTCGACTCCCCTCGACGTTTCCGGCCCCGATGCGGCCGCGCACGATAACCGAGCGCGCGGCGCGCACGCAACCGACATCTGACCCCGTTAGCCCTCGCGCAGCGCAGAGAGCAGGGCCATGGCCTCGTCGAACGTGGGGGCCTCGATGAGCGCCTGGACGGACTCGTCCGGCACGCCGCGGCCCGCGAGGTACCAGGAGTGGAACTTCCGGAGGTAGTGGCAGGCCCGATCGGGGCCGATGAGCACGGCGATCCCGTGGCTGAAGCCCATGAGCTCGTCGATCACCTGCTCACGGGTGGGCCGCGGGTCGGCCTCGCCCCGGGCGATGGCACCGAGCACCCAGGGGTTGCCGAGGCCGGCGCGGCCGATCATCACCCCCGCCGCGCCCGTCATCTCGAGGACGTCACGGGCCTCCGCTGCATTTGCGATGTCGCCGCTGACCACCACGGGAATGTCCACGGCGCGCACCACGTCCGCGCTGATCCGGTGGTCGGCGCTGCCGGAATACTCCTCCACCGCGGCGCGCGGGTGGATGGCGATCAGCGCGGCTCCGGCGTCCTCGAAGCGGCGGGCGACCTCGCCGGGGTCGATGTCACCGGGGCGCACGCCGCGGCGCATCTTGACGGTCACGGGGATCGACACGGCGTCGGCCATGGCGCGCACGACGGCCACCCCCCTGGCGGGATCGTCGAGTAACGCGGCTCCGGCACCCGTCTTCATGATCTTCGGCACCGGGCAGCCCATGTTGATGTCAACCATGTCGGCGCCGGCCGCTTCGACGGCGCGCGCGGCGTCGGCCATCACATCGGGGTCGCCGCCGAAGACCTGGATCGCCACGGGGCTCTCCCCCTCGCCGAGCTCAAGCATGCCCTTGGTGCGCCGGTTTCCATGGCGGATGCCATGCGCGGCCACCATCTCCGACACCACGAGCCCCGCACCATGGCGCCGCGCCTGCTCGCGGAACACACGGTTGCCGATCCCGGCGAGCGGCGCCTGCACGACGCGGTTGGGAAGGTCCACGCCACCCACGCGGAACGGCTCTGCCAGCGGCCACGGACCGGACGGCCGAGATGGCGCGACCGGCTCGCGCGAGCGCGCCGCCACGAGGGCGCGCATGCGCTTCTTCACCGGCGGCGACTCCGGGACGGTGCGCCGACCGTGCGTTCGTGCACCCTCCGGAGCCCCTCCAGGGTGAGCATGGGCTCGTGCTCCTCGATGGTCAGCGACTGCGGGATGATGAGCGGTGCGAGGCCGCCGGTCGCGATCACGACGGGCTGTGCGCCGATCTCGCCGGCGAGGCGACCCACCATGCCGTCGACCATCGCGGCGGCGCCGATTACCAGGCCGGACTGCATGCTCTCGACGGTGTTGCGTCCGATGGCGGCAGGCGGGGTGGCGAGCTCCACGCGCATCAGACGCGCGGCCCGCTGCGACAGGGCATCAAGGGCAGTCGCGATGCCGGGAGCGATGACGCCACCGAGGAACTCTCCCTCGCCGGAGACCACGTCGAGCGTGGTGGCCGTGCCGAAGTCGACCACGACGCACGGGCCGCCGTAGATGTCGTATGCGGCGACGGCGTTGGCAATGCGGTCGGCGCCGACCTCCTGGGGGTTGTCCACGAGCAAGGGCATGCCGGTGCGAACCCCCGGCCCCACCGTCACCGCGGGGCGGTCGAGGTAGCGATCGGCCAGTGCCTGATAGGCGACGGTGAGCTCCGGCACGACGGACGCCACGACCACGTTCTCGACCTCGGTGAGGCTGCCGCCACGCAGCTGGAGGATCTTGTCGTGGCTCGCGGCGAGCTCATCGACCGTGGTACGGCGGATGGTCGAGATGCGCCAGTCATGCAGGAGCTCGTCACCCGCGAACAGACCGGCGACGGTCTGGGAATTGCCGACGTCGACGACGAGCAGCATGCGGTCAGCCGCCTGCGGGCAACTCGAGGTCGTCGCCGAAGGGACTGCCCCCGTCGTCGGCGCGCAGCACCTCGACGGTGATGTCCTGCGTGGTGTGGATCTCCACCCGCGGAATGATGCGCGTGGGCCGGTTCTTGTCCCACACCCAGACGTCCTCCATCACCACGTGGAAGAACGGATACGCAGCCTGCGGCTCGTACTGGCGCTCGAGCTTGTTGCAGAGGTACGTGGCCTCTTGCGTGAGCACGCAGTAGCGGAAGAGCGGGTAGACGTCCGCGTACTCCCGCTTCAGTCGGAGCTCGAGCTCCGCGTCGTATTCGTCCAGTTCGTCGATCTGCGACATGGGGTGGGCATCCTAGACCCGTGGGCATCCCGGCGCGCAGCGGCACCGCCCGCGGCTACGGATCCTGGCGGCGCATCACAGGCTGTTCCTCAGGCGGAATCGCATCGAGCAGGCTGGCGATCGCCTCGCCGGTCGGAAGCGCCAGATCGGGCTCGACCTCAACCAAAGGCTGAAGCGCGAAGCGCCGCTCGTGAAGGCGCGGGTGGGGAACCACGAGGTCGGGGGCGTCCCACACCCCGCCGTCCCAGGCGAGGATGTCGATGTCGAGCGGGCGGGGGCCCCACCGTGGGCCGTCCACGCGCCCGGCCTCGGCCTCGAGCCGTTTTGCAAGCGCCAGCATCCCGGGCGGATCGAGGTCTGTCCGCACGCGGCATGCCGCGTTGATGAAGTCGGGCTGATCCTCGACGCCCTGCGGGGCGGTCACGTAGAGGCCGCTCATCGCCTCGACGACAACTCCCTCCTCGCCCATGCGAACCACAGCCCACCGGAGCGCCTCCGCGGGCTCGCCCACGTTCGCGCCCAGGCCGAGCCACATCAGGCTCACGGCTGGTCGCGCTCCATGTGCAGCGTCACGGACACATCATCGAGCACATGCCGGATCGCCACCTGCGGCTTCGCAACGGTGACCGTGACCGCGGCAACGGCGGGCTCGGTCAGCACGCGCTCGGCGATGATCCGGCACAGGCGCTCGAGCAGCGCCACGGGCTCACCCGCGATGATGTCGGCCACGTCATCGGCGATCACCGCGTAGTCCACGGTATCGGCGAGGTCATCGGTGGTGGATGAGCGATCGTGCGCCAGGACCATGTCGATATCCGCGACAAACCGCTGCCCCAGTATGCGCTCGGCCTCGTGCACTCCATGGCGGCCACTGACCTCGAGCCCCCGGATCCTCACCACGACGTCGCTCATCCCATGCCTCCGCCCATCTCGGTGAACACCCGCAGGGCGTCCACGGTCTCCCGAACATCATGCACCCTCACGACCGCTGCCCCGGCGCACACGGCCGCCAGCGCCGCGCCGATCGATCCCGCGAGGCGGTCGTCCACCGCCCGGCCCGTGATCTCGCCGATGACCCCCTTGCGCGAGACACCCACGAGCACCGGGCGCCCGAGCCTGAGGATCGTACGGAGGCCGTGGATGAGAGCCAGGTTGTGCGCCGCCGTCTTGCCGAAGCCGATCCCCGGATCAAGGACGATCGCGTCCTCGGCAATGCCGGCGTCTGTCGCCGCGCGCATCCGTGACTCGAGGAAGGCCGCGACCTCGGAGACCACGTCGCCGTAGCGCGGGTCGTCCTGCATGGTGGCGGGGTCTCCCTGCATGTGCATGAGGCAGATGCCCGCGCCCCGGTCGGCGACCAGCGGGAACATGTCCGGGTCAGCGCCGGCTGATACGTCGTTCACGAGCACCGCGCCGGCCTCCAGTGCCACCGCGGCAACCGACGCGCGCCGCGTGTCGATCGACCACGCCACCGCGGCAACGTCGTCGCCGAGCGCGTCGAGCACCGGCACGACCCGTGCCAGTTCCTCGACAGCGTCCACCACGGGTGCCCGCGGCCGCGTGCTCTCGCCGCCGACGTCGATGATGGTCGCACCACCGGCGATCATCGCCCGCGCGTGAGCCACGGCGGCAGCCGCATCCGCGTAGGCACCCCCGTCGCTGAAGGAGTCGGGCGTGACATTCAGGATCCCCATCACGCACGGAGGATCCAGCCAGGTGAGCGGCGAGGCGGCGATGGTGCAGGCTACCCCGCGCGCCCCATCACACCCCAGTCACGCACCGCAACACCTCCCGCACACCCAGCGCAGTAACCCCTGCTCAGAGGAAGGAAGACGCCCTGTGGACAGGGTGCCTGTCACCGGGGCTTGGCGGCGGGGCTAGGCCCCGGCGGGGCCGGGCTCGGTGCCGGGTGCCGGCGGCGGCAGCGGCTGGCGGCGCTTCTCGGCCTCGGCCTCGTCGGCCTGGCGCTCGGCCTCGGCGGCCTTCTGGCGCGCGCGCTCGTCCTTCACGCGGAACACGTCGGCCTCCGACTCGCCCTCGAGCAGGCGCAGGAACTCATCACGCTCGATGGTCTCGCGCCGCAGGAGGATCTGCGTGATGTTCTCGAGGTCGTGGCGGTGCTCGGACAGGATGTCCTTGGCGCGCTGGTAGGCGTCCTCGATGATGCGACGGATCTCGCCGTCGATCTGGCGGGCGATGTCGTCGGAGTAGTCCGGCTCGGAGTGCATGTCGCGACCGAGGAACGGTGCGCCGTGGTTATTGCCGAGCACGCGCGGGCCGAGCTTCTCGCTCATGCCGAAGCGCATGGTCATCTGCTTGGCCGTGGCCGTGACCTTCTCGAGGTCGTTGGCGGCGCCCGTGGTGATCTCGGCGAACACCAGCTCCTCGGCGGCGCGACCGCCCAGGGTCATGGCCATGGTGTCCTCGAGCTGCGCGCGCGTGGTGAGGAACTTG
>JAPOKX010000040.1 GCA_029977425.1 Actinomycetota bacterium | reverse complement strand
GAGCTCTCCGGACCAGTCGCTGGCCGCGTCGATGGCGAGCTCGAGCAGGCCGCCGTAGTCGATGACGCCCTCGAGTGCCATGACTTCGGCATCGATCTCGGCGAGCCGTCCGAGGGTCTGCCACGCGGGCACGCCCGCTTCCCTGCCGATGGCGTCCACATCCGCAGGGCTCAGCCCCAGCTCGCGCGCACGCGCCAGCATGGCGCGCAGGTCGTTGGCGAAGCCGAGGGTGGCCGACGCCGCGAGGAGGTCGTCGGGCCACGGCACGTCACCGTCATCGATGGCACCGCGCAGGAGGTCGCGGATGCGCGCATCCTCCTCGGCACCGGACAGCAGGCGCGGCATGGCGGAATCGGGACTTGGGCCCGTCGTGCGCCGCACGAGGGAGTAGGCGAGGCCGTGGAAGGTCGTCACCGTCGGCAGGGCGCCCGCGGGCATGCGCCGGGCGATTGCCGCGCGCATGCGCCGCACGGCATCACGGTCGCGCGCGAGCACCAGCGTGCGCGCGGACGGATGCACGGACAGGTGGGCGACGACGGACTCGACGATGGCCGTCGTCGCGCCGGTGCCCGGACTCCCGAGCACCACGCAGGTGCCGGGCCCCGTCCAGGAGACGACGCGCTCCTGAGCCGGGTCCAGCGGCGGAGCGTCGTAGGGCCCAGGCGGCGACAGGCGCAGGACCGGGACGGGCATGGGGCCATCCCATCAGGGGGGTCTGACCGGTCCTGCCTGACTAGGTGCCGGGAGCGGGTCGCCCGGCCCAGGCACCCTCCGGATGGGACGATCAGGGGATGACCGACGTGGGCGCACGCCCCGGGGACAGCTCCCTAGGAGCGACTCCTCCGGTCGAGCCTGCCCCGTCGGTGGATCCTGCCCCGCGCCAGACGGTCGCGATCCCGCGACCGGAGGTCCCGCCCCCGGCCCAGTCGACCGTCGTCATCGAGGACGGAGTCATCCCCCGGCGGCTACGCCGGCCGCTCGACCTCGCGCGCTTCCTCGTCGCGCTCGCCGCGACGGCGGCCACGGTCTTCATCGCCTACTTCGCGACGAGCACCACGGAGGGCATCGAGGAGGACATCACCGGGGGTGCCGCGCTGCTGCCCTCCGTCATCATCCTGGCGCTCAACATCATCGGGGGCATCGGCCTGCTGGGGCTCCCCATCGCTGCGGCCATCAACCTCGTCATCCGTCGACGCGTGCGGCAGCTCTTCGATGCGCTCGTCGGCCTGCTGCTCACGGTCGTGCTGCTCACGCTCGCGTCGTACCTCGTCGAGACCTACGGCAGCGCGCAGCTCGTGACGGCCCTCGCCGGTTCCGTCGGCGGCGACACCTCCGTGACCGCACCGATCATCGGCGGCCTGGTCGCCTTCGTGACCGTGGCGCGGCTCATGAGTCGCCGCCCCTGGGACATCCTGTCCGTGCTCGTCGTGGGATCCCTCGCGACCGTGGCCCTGCTCAGCACCACGGCGACCGTGGCCGGACTGCTCATCTCCTTCTTCGTCGGCTGGGGACTGGGCCTGCTCACGCGGTACGTCGTCGGCACTCCCACCACGCGACCGTCCGGGTCCGAGGTCGCCGCCACCATGGCCCGCGCCGGCTATCCGCTCACGGTGCTGCGCGCATCGCGGCAGACCGCGATCGGGCGCCGCTACGTCGCGACCACGCGCAGCGGCGAGTCCCTCGAGGTCGTCGTCCTCGACCGTGACCTGGAGGGCGCCGGGCTCGCCAGCGCCGCCTGGAAGGCCCTGCGCCTGCGCGATGAGTCCGGGCGCGGCGCCTTCAACATGCGGCGCGAGCTCGACCACGCCGCGCTCATGGCCTACGCCGCGCAGGCCGCCAACGCGCCCGTCCCCCGTCTGCTGCTCACGAGCGAGGTCGGCGCCGACTCTGCGCTTCTCGCCTACGACTACACCGTCGCGACCCGCTTCAGCGATCTCGACCCGGACCAGATCAGCGACGACGACCTGGAGCAGGCCTGGCGCGCGATGCGGACCCTGCACGACAACGAGATCGCTCATCGCAGCCTCACGAGCGACAACATCCTTCTCGACCGCGAGGGCAAGGTCTGGCTCGTGGGCGAGGCGAGCGGCACCGTGGCTGCCGGTGACGTCGCCCAGCGCATCGACGTGGCCGAGCTGCTGTGCACGCTGGCCCTCATCGCGGGCGCGGACAGGGCTATCCGCACCGGCCGCAAGGTCCTCGGCGTCCCAGGGCTCGCCCGCGCCCTCCCCGTGCTCCAGCCGGTGGCGCTCGCGCCGTCGACGCGCAAGGCCATGCGCAAGAACCGCGACCTGATGGTGCACCTGCGCGACGCGCTCTTCGAGATCCGGCCCGACGGCGACGTCGAGCAGATCAACGTCGAGCGCATCAAGCCGCGCACGCTGATCATGATCGTCGTCGGCACTATCGCCGCCTACGTCCTACTCTCGCAACTGGCCCAGGTCGACCTCGGCGAGCTCCTCACGTCGGCATCCCTGGAGTGGCTCGCCGTCGCTGCCGTGGCGACGCTGATCACCTACGTCGGGGCGGCCTGGTCGCTCTCCGGCTTCGTGCCCGAGCGCATCCCCTTGCACCGCACCATGCTCGCCCAGGTCGCCGGCGACTTCGCGACGCTCGTGTCGCCGCCGACCCTGGGGTCCGTCGCGATCAACCTGCGCTTCCTCACCAAGGCTGGCCTGCATCCTGCCCTCGCAGGGGCGAGCGTCGGGGTCTCCCAGGTCGCTGCCTTCGTCGTGCACCTGCTGCTCCTGCTCGGCTTCGGTATCGCCGCCGGCACCCAGGCGGACTTCACCTTCGACCCGCCCGCCTGGGCCGTCATCGTCGTGGTCGTCGTGGTCATCCTCTTCCTCGCCGCATTCGCGGTGGCGCCCCTGCGCAAGTACGTCTTCGGGCGCGTGCGGCCGCTGCTGCGCGAGGTGGTGCCTCGCCTCATCACGGTCGCCCAGCGCCCGATGAAGCTTGTCGAGGGCATCGGCGGAATCCTCGTACTCAACTTCGCCTACATCGTCGTGCTCGTGGCCTGCGTCCGCGCCTTCGACGGCGATCTCAACGTCGCGGCGATTGCCTTCGTCTACCTCGCAGGCGCCACGATCGGACAGGCTGCGCCGACACCGGGTGGCCTGGGCGCCGTCGAAGCAGCGCTTGCAGCAGGCCTCACGGCAGCCGGACTTGACGGCGGCATCGCCGTGTCCGCCGTCCTGCTCTTCCGCCTGCTCACCTTCTGGATTCCCACGATTCCCGGCTATCTCGCCTTCAACTGGCTGACCAAGAAGGGCTACCTGTAGGTTCCCCGCATGAGCGAAGTGAGCATCACGCCCCTGGTCGACGGCCCCCTCGAGGTCTCCGGAGCCTGCCGCGTCAACGCATCCGACGGCACGGAGATCCGCAGCGCCGACAAGGTCTACCTCTGCCGCTGCGGCGCCTCGGAGAAGAAGCCCTTCTGCGACGGCTCGCACAAGAAGATCGGCTTCGTCTCCAACGTCGAGGCCTAGTCGCGCGGTGGACGCTGCCGACCGCGGACTCCTCGAGAGTTGGGTGGCAGGTGTCGCGGCGCGACCCGGTCACCACTGCGGCGTCTTGACCGGCACCGACGGTGAGCCGTTCGGCCCTCGTGCCCGCCCCTGGGACTACCCCGACATCCTCATCGCGGGACGCCTGGATGGTGAGGCACTCATCCTCGAGCTCAGCGACCGCACCGAACGGATCGACGCCGTCTCGGACGTCGTACCGGTCGACCATTCCTGGGGACCTGGACTGCAGGTCAGCGGCCTCGTCGCGGGATCGCCCGCGGACGTCTGGCTCGTCTAGATGGCCTAGCCCGTCCATGCGGCGACGGCCAACGTCAGCAGTGGCGCGACGACGAGTGCGGGCAGCAGGTCGGCGACGGGTAGTCGCGTCACGCGCAGGAGCCGCAGTCCGACGCCGATGAGCAGGATCCCGCCGGTCGCCGTGATCGCGGCGATGGCGGATGCCGCCACGACGGATCCCACCAGGGCACCGAGCAACGTGAGCAACCCCTGGACGATGCCCACGCTCAGCGCGGAGAAGGCCACGCCCCAGCCCAGTGAGGCAGCGAAGGCGATGGAGGCGAATCCGTCAAGCACCGACTTCAGCGCGAGCTGGTCGATGCCCCGGCCCAGGCCATCGGACAGGGCTCCCAGGATCGCGAGCGGTCCCACGCAGAAGAGCAGGGAGGCATCGACGAATCCCTCGATGAAGCGCGCGCGCTGGTCCCCGGCGTCGGGACCCGATGAACGGCGTACCCGCGCCTGGAGCCAGCCTCCGAGCTGCTCGACGCGGTCCTCGATGCGCAGGAGCGAACCGATGATCCCGCCGATGACGACCGAACCCAGCACGATGAGCAGAGGCGCCGAGTCGCCGACCGCCGCGATCCACTCCGCGTCGAGCAGGGCGACGACATTCAGGGCCGCGACGACCAGGATGACCAGCCCGAGCGCCTGCGTGATGAGATCGCGGGTGCGCTCTGGCAGCCGATGGCCGACGACCACGCCCACGGCGGTGCCGACGACGATGGCCACCATGTTGAGCAGCGTCCCCAGCCCGATCACCGGGCGAGACTAGCGACTCCTAGTAGTACGGCGTCTCCGGATCCACCTGCAGCGACCACGCGTTGATGCCGCCGCCGACGTGCACCGCATCGGAGAAGCCCGCGCCATGCAGCACCGCAAGGACCTCCGCGGAACGGCCGCCCACCTTGCAGTGCAGCACGATCGGCTTGTCCTGCGGCAGCTTCTCCAGGGCGGAGCCGTCGAGGAACTCGCCCTTGGGGATGAACTCCGCACCCTCGATCGTGGCAATCTCCCACTCGATGGGCTCGCGGACGTCGATGAGCACGAAGTCGCGCTCACCTCGCTCGCGCGCATCGAGCATCTCCTTGAGCTCATGCACGCTGATGGTGCTGTCGCGAGCAGCCTCGGCTGCCGCATCGGAGATGACGCCGCAGAAGGCGTCGTAGTCGATGAGCTCCGTCACCGTGGCATGAGGACCGCACACGGCGCAGTTGGGGTCCTTGCGGATCCGCACCTCGCGGTAGTCCATCTCCAGGGCGTCGTACACCTTGAGCCGGCCGAGCAGCGGATCGCCGATGCCGGTGATGAGCTTGATCGCCTCGGTGACCTGGATGGAGCCGATGCTGGCGCACAGCACTCCCAGCACACCACCCTCGGCACAGGACGGGACCATGCCGGGCGGCGGGGGTTCGGGATACAGGCATCGATAGCAGGGGCCGTGCTCGGCCCAAAAGACGCTGGCCTGACCGTCGAAGCGGTAGATCGAGCCCCACACATAGGGCTTGCCCAGCAGCACGCACGCGTCGTTGACGAGGTAGCGCGTGGCGAAGTTGTCGGTGCCGTCGACGATCAGGTCGTACTGGGAGAAGAGGTCCAGGACGTTGCTGGAGTCGAGGCGCTCCTCGTGGAGGATGACGTCGACGTAGGGGTTGATCTCCTTGACGGAGTCGCGCGCGCTCTCGGCCTTCGAGCGACCCACGTCACTTTGTCCGTGGATGATCTGCCGCTGGAGATTGGACTCGTCCACAACGTCGAACTCCACGATGCCCAGGGTGCCGACCCCCGCCGCCGCGAGGTACATCAGCGCGGGACTGCCGAGGCCGCCCGCGCCCACGCAGAGCACGCGAGCGTTCTTGAGGCGCTTCTGCCCCGACATCCCGACGTCCGGGATGATGAGGTGGCGGCTGTAGCGGCGGACCTCGTCGGCAGACAGGCTGTCGGCGGGCTCCACGAGCGGCGGCAGTGACATCGATTTCCTCCTGAGGCGGGCCCCACATGCAACGCCAGCGAGGCCCGGAATGTTCCGCTCCATCATGGTGCCTCAAGGCCCTCTCCGCTCCCCCGGGCCCAGCGCACGGGGCACCCGCGGGAGACTGCGCGCATGACACGTCCCGTCATCGGCCTGTCGACCTACGTCGAGCCCGCCCGGTGGGGCGCGTGGGAGGTCCCTGCGGCCCTGCTCCACGAGTGGTACGTCGACGCGGTGCGCGAAGGCGGCGGCAGGGCCGTCCTGCTCCCGCCGGACTCCACCGATGCCGACGTGCTCGATCGCCTGGACGGACTCATCCTCATTGGGGGTGCCGACGTGGGGCCGGCGAACTACGGGGCAGAGCCGCACCCGACCGTGGATGCGCCGCGCGTCGAGCGCGACGCCGGCGAGCTGCTGCTGTGCCGTGCGGCCATGGAGCGAGACATGCCGTTGCTGGGCATCTGCCGCGGCATGCAGGTGATGGCGGTCGCCCACGGAGGATCGCTCATCCAGGACCTCCCCGACGCGGGATTCGGGCTCGTCCATCGCGAGCGTCCCGGCACCTTCACGGAGCACCTCGTCACGCTCGCGCAAGGATCACGCATCGCGGGCATCTACGGTGCCGAGCAGATCCACACGAACTCCTCGCACCACCAGGGGGTCGCCGATCCCGGCACGCTCAGCGCCACCGGCTGGACCGACGACGGACTCGTCGAGGTGCTCGAGGCACCGGAGGCACGCTTCGCCGTCGGAGTGCAATGGCATCCGGAGCACCCGGACCGGCGAATTGCGGAAATGCCGCTCTTCCGCGCGCTGATTGCGGCAGCCTCCGCCTAGCAAGCCAGGCACCCGAGCCCACAGCGGGCTCGCCCTCGACGCAAGGAGCCCCCATGCAGGTCGACGTCCGTCACGGTCCCTCATTTGCGCTCGCGCGCTGCACGCTCGCCGCAGGCGAGCACGTCAAGGTCGAGTCAGGCGCGATGGCCGCGATGAGCGACGGGGTCACGCTCGACGCCAAGATGGAGGGCGGGTTCCTCAAGTCGCTCGGGCGCAGTGCGCTCGGCGGCAATTCCTTCTTCGTCACGTCGTACACCAGCTCGCTCGACGGTGCCTGGGTTGACGTCGCCGCAGTCCTGCCAGGCGACATCACCGTCATCGAGTCGACGTCAGAGCGACCACTCGCCGTCACCCGAGGCGCCTGGCTGGCCAATGAGCAGAGCCTCACCATGGACACCAAGTGGGGTGGGGCCAACAACCTCTTCGGTGGCGAGGGGGGATTCGTCTCGCGCTTTGACGGAGCCGGCAAGGTGGTGGTCGCGTCCTACGGCGCCCTCGACATGCACGCCTTGCAGGCAGGTGAGCGGCTCGTCGTCGACTCCGGCCACATCGTCGCCTATGACGCCTACATCGCCATGCACGCGCAGACCACCGGAGGCGTGATGAAGTCGCTGAAGTCCGGCGAGGGAATCGTGCTCGAGATCACCGGACCCGGCCTTGTGTGGACTCAGTCGCGCAACCCCAACGGCCTCATCACCTGGCTGACGAACGTCCTCCCCTTCAGCCGCAGCTAGCCACCGACCCAGGCCATCGAGTGTGCAGTTGCGTGTATGAAATCGGCCCTTGAGGCGCACGGAAGTGCACAGTCGGCGAGGAACTACAGCGGGGTGACGTAGGCGCCGGAGATCCCGCCGTCGACGAGGAAGTTCGACGCCGTGATGAACGACGAGTCATCGGAGGCGAGGAACGCCACAGCTGCGGCGATCTCCTCCGGCTCGCCGAACCGGCCGAAGGGGATGTGAACGTAGCGGCGCGCGGCGCGCTCGGGGTCCTTGGCGAAGAGTTCCATGAGCAGCGGGGTCTTCACCGGTCCCGGCGAGATGGCGTTGACGCGCACCCCCTGGCGCGCGAACTGCACGCCGAGCTCGCGCGACATGGAGAGCACGCCACCCTTGGAGGCCGTGTAGGAGATCTGCGACGTCGCCGCGCCCATGGTGGCCACGAAGGACGCCACGTTGATGATGGACCCGCGGCCCTGCTCGAGCATGTAGGGCAGCACCGCCTTGCACCCGAGGTAGACCGACGTGAGGTTGACGTCCTGCACGCGCTTCCAGGCCTCGAGGCCGGTGTCGAGGATCGAATCGTCGTCGGGCGGCGAAATGCCCGCGTTGTGGAAGGCCACGTCGATCGACCCGTAGGTGTCGACAGCGACCTTGTACATCCGCTCGTTGTCCTCGGGCGAGGTGACGTTGACCTTCACGAATGTGCCGCCCACCTGCGCGGCAGCCGCCTTGCCCGCCTTCTCGTCCATGTCCGCGATGACGACGTTCGCGCCCTCGCTGGCCAGGCGCTGGGCCGAGGCGAATCCGATGCCGCTGGCCCCTCCGGTGATGAGCGCGGTGCGGCCGACGAGACGACGGCAGACGACATCGGACATGGGATTCCTCTCAGTCGGGGTCAGTCGGTGGCGATGAAGACGTTCTTGGTCTCGGTGAAGGCCTCGGGTGCATCGGGTCCGAGTTCGCGGCCCAGTCCGGAGCGCTTGAATCCGCCGAAGGGCGTCCAGTAGCGCACCGAGGAATGCGAGTTGACCGACAGGTTGCCCGACTCCACTCCACGCGAGACCCGGAGAGCGCGGCCGATATCGCGGCTCCAGATCGAGCCGGAGAGGCCGAAGTCGGAGTCGTTGGCCATGCGGATCGCATCGGCCTCGTCCTCGAAGGGCATCACGGCGACGACGGGGCCGAAGATCTCCTCGCGGTAGGCGCGGTCGGACTCCGACGACGGCACGATCACCGTCGGCGGGAACCACCAGCCGGGTCCATCGGGGCATGAGCCGCGGAAGGCCACCTGTGCGTCGTCGACGTAGGAGGCGACCGTCTCACGATGAGCCGCGGTGATGAGGGGCCCCATCTCAGAGGAGTCGAGCGCGGGATCCTCCACGCGCACGCCGGCGACCGCAGGCTCGAGCAGGCCCATGAAGCGATCGAAGACCGAGCGCTCGACCAGGATGCGCGAGCGTGCGCAGCAGTCCTGCCCGGCGTTGTCGAAGACGCCGTACGGCGCGGTCGCCGCCGCGCGCTCGAGGTCGGCATCGGCGAAGACGATGTTGGCGCTCTTGCCTCCGAGCTCGAGCGTGACGCGCTTGATCTGCGGGGCGCAGCCGGCCATGATCCGCTCGCCCACCTCGGTCGAGCCGGTGAAGACGACCTTGCGCACGAGCGGGTGCGTGACGAAGCGCTCGCCGACGACCGACCCCTTGCCCGGGATGACGGTGAAGACACCCTCGGGGATGCCTGCCTCGAGCGCGAGCTCGCCGAGGCGGATCGCGGTCAGCGGCGTGACCTCGGCGGGCTTGAGCACGACGGTGCAGCCCGCTGCCAGCGCCGGTGCAAACCCCCAGCCCGCGATCGGCATGGGGAAGTTCCAGGGCACGATGATGCCGACGACGCCGATGGGCTCGTGGAAGGTCATGTCGACGCCGCCGGCGACCGGGATCTGGCGGCCGAAGAGACGCTCCGGAGCGCCGGCGTAATAGGCGAGGACGTCGCGGACGTTGCCGGCCTCCCAACGCGCGTTGCCGATGGTGTGGCCCGAGTTGGAGACCTCGATCTGAGCAAGCTCCTCGATGTGATCGTCGACGACCTGGCTGAAGCGGCGCAGCAGCCGCGCACGATCACCCGGGGAGACCGCGCGCCAGGCAGGGAACGCTGCGTGGGCTCGCGCGATGAGGGCATCGACCTCCTCGACGGGGGTCGGTGGGACGTCGGCGATCTGCGCCCCGCTGACGGGGCTGATGACGGCGGTCACAGTCGCTCGAACCCCCGGTAGCGCTCCCAGTCGGTCACGGCCTTGCCGAATGCCTCGAGTTCCACGCGCCCCATCCTGGCGTAGTGGGCCTGGACCTCCTCGCCGAAGGTCTCCCGCACCCACTCCGACTCTTCCCACAGTTGGACCGCGCGCGCGAGGTTGTCGGGAACGCGGGCCGCATCGGCGACATAGGCGTTGCCCTCGAAGGCCGGCTCGAGCTCGAGCCCTCGATCGATGCCGTCGAGTCCCGCCGCGATGATGCCCGCGACAGCGAGATAGGGGTTGACGTCGCCACCCGGCACGCGGTTCTCCAGGCGCAGCGATGGGCCGTGGCCCACCAGGCGCAGCGCGCACGTGCGGTTGTCGCGTCCCCACTTGATGGCCGTGGGCGCGAAGGAGCCCTCGACGTAGCGCTTGTAGGAGTTGATCTGGGGAGCGAAGAGCAGGGTCAGCTCCTCGAGGTGCGCGAGCTGTCCGGCGATGAAGGAACGACCCAGCGCGGTCATCCCGTCGGCGGCCGCGTCGTCGGCCATGACCATCGACCCGTCGAGGCCTCGGAAGGACAGGTGGATATGGCAGGAGTTGCCCTCGCGCTCGTTGTACTTCGCCATGAAGGTTAGGGAGACGTCTTCCTGAGCTGCGATCTCCTTGGCGCCCGTCTTGTAGACAGTGTGGCGATCGCAGGTGACGAGCGCCTCGTTGTACTTGAACGCGATCTCGTGCTGGCCGAAGTTGCATTCGCCCTTGGCACTTTCGACTTCGAGACCGGCCCCGGCCATGCCCAGACGGATACGGCGCAGCAGCGGTTCCACGCGCGCCCCGCCCAGGATCGAGTAATCGACGTTGTAGAGGTTCGCTGGCGTCAGGTCGCGATATCCGGACTCCCAGGCCTCCTCGTAACTATCGAGGAAGACGATGAACTCCAACTCCGTGCCGACGAATGCCGCCATGCCGGCATCGGCCAACCGGTCGATCTGGCGGCGCAGCACCTGGCGCGGCGATGCGGCGACATCGGATCCGTCCTCCCAGAGCACGTCGCAGAGCACGCCGACAGCGCCGTCCTGCCACGGGATTCGGTGCAGGGTGGACAGGTCAGGGCGCATGACCATGTCGCCGTAGCCGGAGTCCCAGGATGACATCGCATATCCCGAAACAGTGTTCATGTCGATGTCGACCGCGAGGAGGTAGTTGCATCCCTCCGTGCCGTGAGCGAGGGTGTCGTTGACGAAGTGATCGGCATGGATGCGCTTGCCCTGCATGCGGCCCTGCATGTCGGTGATGCCGACGACCACGGTGTCGATGAGGCCCTCATCGACTTCGCGCCGCAGGGTGTCGACGTCCAAGGGCACAGGTCGAGCCATGTCCACCTCCGAGTCATGAGGCGCATCCACTCGCTCCGGGGCGGAGGCCTACGGGCGGACCCTACTCCCCGCGTCGACACCCTCCGGGGCGAATCGAGCGGACCAGAGGTCTGCCACGAGGCCAGGATGCTCCATCTGCGCCACGTGGCCACAGTCGGCGAGGAGCGTCACTTCCGCATCGGGGAACTCGCGGGCTGCTCGTGCCGCACCTCGCGGGTCGACGAGGATGTCGTCCTCGCCATAGATGGCCAGCACGGGCCGGTGCACCTGACGCGCGAGACGCCAGGGGCGGCGAGACCCTCGATCGGCATACGTCGCGAGCAATCCGCGGAGCGATCGGAGGAACGCGTCCGTGGCATACGGCAGTGCGTCGCGTTGCGCTGTCTCCTGCACGAGCGCCTCCCGCAGCTCGTGAGGGATGCGCAAAGGATCCGTCGTGCACGCGTCGAGCGTCGCCTGCACGCGCTGCTCGACAGGCACCGCGGCGTAACGGCGCACGAGCGACTCACCCACCCCGGGAATCGCCACCACTGGCAGGTGCGCGTTGCCGCGCCCGACACGCACGGACGGGAGTGCAGGCGAGATGAGAGTGAGCGAAGACACGAGGTCGGGGCGATGCGCGGCCAACTGCAGGGAGACGGCGCCGCCCATGGAATTGCCCATCACGTGCACCGGGCCCGCGAAATCGCGCCGCCGGCGCCACTCCTCGATGGCGGCGGCGACTGCACGGGCATGACCTCGCGGCGAGTAGTCGCCATCGCGCGGCGGCGGGGACATCCCGAATCCAGGCAGGTCGATCGCGAGTGACGCCACCTGGCCGCCGAGTCGCTCCATCAGCGGGATCCAGTTGAGCGCCGACCCGCCGAGGCCATGCACAAGCACCGCCGGGGTGAATCCGTCCCCTGCCTCGCGGACGTGGACCTCGCCTGGGGCCAGGGCCCAGCGCTGCGCGGGGGAAATCGTCACGGCTCCTATGGGACCACGGGAAGCCCAGGGAAGCGCGCTCGGCCACAGGTCGCGCATCGACGACTAGAGTGGCGGCGTGACCGTGGCCGATGACGCGCGCGCCGGCGGGCTGGCCCGGCTCCCCCGCGAGGAGCGACGCGCTCAGGTGCTGCGCGCGGCCCGCGAAGTCTTCGTCGCCCAGGGGTACCACACCGCAGCGATGGACGACATCGCCGAGCGCGCCGGGGTGAGCAAGCCTGTGCTCTACCAGCACTTCCCGGGCAAGCTCGATCTCTACGTGGCGCTCCTCGACGACGGCATTGCGGTGCTTCTCGATACCTTGCGCACCGCGCTCGAGGCGACGACCGACAACAAGCAGCGGGTCCGAGGGGCGGTGGCGGCCTACTTCGGCTTCGTCGACGACCCCGATGGTGCCTACCGCCTCGTCTTCGAAAGCGATCTCACGAATGAGCCAGCCGTCCGCTACCGGGTGGAGGCTGCGGACGACGCATGCTCGCTCATGCTCGGCCGCGTCATCGCTGAGGACACCGGCCTCTCGGCGGCCCAGGCTGAGCTGCTCGCCTCGGGCCTGCTGGGCATGGCCCAGATCGCCGCGCGGCGCTGGCTGCGCGAGGAGCCGCGCATGGCCCGCGAGGCGGCCGTCGATCTCATCGCCGGACTGGGCTGGCGCGGCATCGGCGGCTTCCCCCTGTCTCACCCCCCGACGGCCTAGACGGGCTCCCGGGCTAGCCTGGGCATCACGCTTGAGCACGTAGGAGGATCCGTGGAGATCAAGATCGGCGTTCAGCAGACCGCGCGCGAGATCGTGCTCGAGTCGGATCAGTCCCCCGAGGACATCGATGCCGCCGTGCGCGCGGCCATCGCCGATGGCGGGATCCTCAGCCTCGAGGACGACAAGGGCCGCAAGGTCCTCGTGCCCGGGGATCGTCTCTCCTACGTCGAGATCAGCCCGGCAACCGCGCGTCGCGTCGGCTTCGGCAACTGATCCTGGCGTCCATCAGGACGACAGGCCGAGCGCCTGCATACGTCGCGAGTGCTCGTCGGTGAGTCGCGACAGCATCGCGCCGATGGCGGTGAGATCCATGCCGCCTCCCTGTGCGCCCACCTCGCCGATGAGCAACGCCGTGAGCGCCTCGCGTTCCGCGGCAACGTGCTGAGCCTGCGACAGCGCTTCACCCACTAGGCGACGCGCCC
>JAPOKX010000003.1 GCA_029977425.1 Actinomycetota bacterium | reverse complement strand
ACGACCTCGTCCGTTGCGAACTCACCTTCGCCAGCGAGCACGTGCCCGACTACGTCATCGTGCGTGCCAACGGCGATCCGCTCTACACACTCGTCAATCCCGTCGACGACGCGCTCATGCGCATCACGCATGTCCTGCGCGGCGAGGACCTGCTCTCCTCCACCCCTCGCCAGCTCGCGATGTACGCCGCCCTGGCGGACATCGGGGTGGGCGATGGCACCACGCCGAGGTTCGGTCACCTGCCCTATGTCATGGGGGAGGGAAACAAGAAGCTCTCCAAGCGCGATCCGGAGTCGGCGCTGCTGATGTACCGCGAGGAAGGCTACCTGCCCGAGGCCCTGCTCAACTACCTCGCGCTGCTGGGCTGGTCGATGGGGGAGGACCGCGAGTTCTTCTCCATGCGCCAGATGGCCGAGGCCTTCGATATCTCCCGCGTGAGCCCCAACCCGGCGCGCTTCGATCTGAAGAAGTGCACGGCCATCAATGGCGACTGGATCCGCTCGCTCTCGCCCGAGGAGTTCGGCGAGCGCGTCGTGCCCTTCCTTCAGCGCGCCGGGCTCGTCGCGGATCCGCCCACGGCACGCCAGCGCGAGACCCTGGCCCTCGCCGTGCCGCTCGTGCAGGAGCGCATGGAGACGCTCGCGCAGTCCGTGGGCATGCTCGGCTTCCTCTTCGTCGACCCCGCTGACTTCGCGATCGACCCTGAGCAGTCGGTCGCGGACGAGGAGTCCCAGCGGGTCCTCGCCGCGAGCACCGAGGCGCTCGCAGGCCTGGGGGAGTGGGCGGCCGGGCCGATCGAGCAGGCACTGCGCGGTGCGCTCATCGACGGCCTGGGCCTGAAGCCCAAGGTCGCCTTCGGCGCCGTGCGCATCGCCGTCACGGGCAGGCGCGTCTCCCCTCCGCTCTTCGAGTCGATGGAGATCCTTGGTCGCGAAGAGACCCTGCGACGGCTCTCCCTGGCGCGCACCGGCTGACATGGCCTCACGAGCGCTCGGGTACACTCTCCGGGTCGCTCGGCGCTGAGCCGGGAGACGCCCATGGGGTATGGGGTAATTGGCAGCCCAACTGATTCTGGTTCAGTTAGTCTAGGTTCGAGTCCTGGTACCCCAGCGAGTGCACGTGCTCTCTCACGTGCCGCACGGCCCCGTTGTGTAGCGGCCTAGCACGCCGCCCTCTCAAGGCGGTAGCGCGGGTTCGAATCCCGTCGGGGCTACGCGAGCGAGACCGATGTCTCGCAGGAAGGCCCGATCCCATCCCGGGATCGGGCCTTTCCTTTTGCGTCGTTACCCTTGCTTCACCCCCTAAGGAGTGGACATGGGCAAGACGCTGGCGGAGAAGGTCTGGGAAGCGCACGTGGTGAGCCGTGCGGACGGTGAGCCCGACCTGCTCTACATCGACCTCCACCTCGTGCACGAGGTCACGAGTCCGCAGGCCTTCGACGCACTGCGCTCAGCGGGACGCGTTGTACGCCGCCCCGATCTCACCCTCGCGACCGAAGACCACAACGTCCCCACGATCGACATCGACAAGCCCATCGCCGACCCCATCTCGCGCGCCCAGGTCGAGGCACTGCGCAAGAACTGCGCAGAGTTCGGAGTGCCGCTCTTCCCGCTTGGCAGCGAGGATCAGGGCATCGTCCACGTCGTGGGCCCGCAGCTCGGCCTCACCCAGCCGGGCATGACGGTCGTCTGCGGGGACTCGCACACGTCGACCCACGGCGCCTTCGGCGCTCTGGCCTTCGGCATCGGCACGAGTGAGGTCGAGCATGTCCTCGCCACGCAGACGCTGCCGCTCAAGCCCTTCAAGACCATGGCGATCACCATCAACGGCCCGCTGCCTGAGGGCGTCACGGCCAAGGACCTCATCCTCGCCGTCATCGCGCAAATCGGCACAGGCGGTGGCCAGGGCTACGTCCTCGAATACCGCGGCGAGGGCGTCGAAGGCCTGTCGATGGAAGGCCGCATGACCCTGTGCAACATGTCGATCGAGGCGGGAGCTCGCGCGGGCATGGTCGCCCCCGACGACACCACCTTCGACTACCTCCAGGGCCGTCCGCACGCGCCACAGGGCGCCGACTGGGATGCCGCCGTTGCCTACTGGAAGACGCTGCGGACCGATGCGGATGCCCGATTCGATGCCGAGGTCGTCATCGAGGCGAGTGAGTTGAGCCCCTTCGTCACCTGGGGCACCAACCCCGGCCAGGGCGTGCCGCTCGCAGGCGTCGTGCCGTCTCCGGACGATGCCGCCGACGAGGTCGAGCGCGTCGCCATCGAGCGTGCCTTGGAATACATGGCTCTCACGCCTGGGACGCCGATCCGCGAGATCCCCGTCGACACCGTCTTCGTGGGGTCGTGCACCAACGGACGCATCGAGGACCTGCGCGCAGCAGCCTCGATCCTCGAGGGGCGCAAGGTCGCCGACGGCGTGCGCATGCTCGTCGTTCCCGGCTCGGTCAAGGTGCGCCTCCAGGCGATATCGGAGGGCCTGGACCGAGTGTTCATCGACGCCGGTGCGGAGTGGCGCGAGGCCGGCTGCTCCATGTGCCTGGCAATGAACCCCGACAAGCTCACGCCGGGGGAGCGCAGCGCCTCGACCTCCAACCGCAACTTCGAAGGACGCCAGGGTCCGGGTGGCCGCACCCATCTGGTGTCCCCGCAGGTAGCCGCCGCGACGGCTGTCACCGGCCACTTCGCCTCGCCTGCCGACCTGGCCTGAGTAGGGAGTCCCATGGAAGCCTTCACCGTCCACACCGGCACCGCGGCTCCGCTGCGCCGCAGCAATGTCGACACCGACCAGATCATCCCCGCGGAGTACCTCAAGCGGATCACCCGCCACGGGTTCGAGGACGGACTCTTCAGCGCCTGGCGCAGCGATCCCGACTTCGTGCTCAATCAGCCGGAGTACGCCGGTGTGTCGGTGCTCGTGGCCGGCCCGGACTTCGGCACGGGCTCCTCGCGCGAGCACGCCGTGTGGGCCCTGCAGGACTATGGCTTCACAGTCGTGATCTCATCGCGCTTCGCCGACATCTTCCGCGGCAACTCCGGCAAGGCCGGACTCCTCACGGCTCTCGTCGACCAGGAGACCGTGGAGCGACTGTGGGCGCTCATCGAGGCCGATCCCACGACCGCGGTCACGGTCGATCTCGAGGCGCAGACGGTGAGCGCGGGTGACCTCGTCGCGTCCTTCGACGTCGATCCCTATGTGCGCTGGCGACTGCTCCAGGGCCTCGACGACATCGGGATCACCCTCCAGAAGGAGGACGCCATCGCGACGTTCGAGTCGTCGCGGCCGGCCTACTCCCCGACGACGATCGGCTGAGCTCGGAACGACCCGCGCCAGCCCGCCGATGGCGGAAATCGCTTGCCGTACTAGGGTGATGCATGTCGCCGGTCGCGGGACCGGCCTACCGATCCGAGGATCGGTCCGACTTCCCTCCGGAGGGGACTTAAGTGAACAAGCAGGAACTCATCGACTCGGTGTCCACGCAGCTCGGGCACAGCAAGCGCGATGTCAGCAACGTCATCGAGGCGGCCCTCGACGAGCTGAAGCGCGCCGTCGCGCGCGGCGAGAAGGTCGCCCTCGCCGGCTTCGGCGTCTTCCAGCGCCACGATCGCAAGGCGCGCACCGGTCGCAACCCGCAGACGGGTGAGACCGTGCAGATCAAGGCCACCAAGCTTCCGAAGTTCCGCCCGGGTGCGGAGTTCAAGGCTGTCGTGTCGGGCGCCAAGAAGGCTGCCCCGGCCAAGAAGGCTGCCAAGAAGGCTCCGGCTAAGAAGGCTCCCGCCAAGAAGGCCCCGGCCAAGAAGGCCCCGGCCAAGAAGGCTCCCGCCAAGAAGGCCCCGGCCAAGAAGGCTCCCGCCAAGAAGGCCGCGAAGAAGAAGTAGAACCAGCTGTCACGGAAGCGGGGTCGGGCATTGCCCGGCCCCGCTTCTGTCTGCGAGGTCGCCGTCAGGTGCGCGCGACGACGGCCCGAGTGAAGGCCCCGAGGCCGATCCTCCGGGCATCCCAGAGGTCGACTTCGCTGTCGACATCGCGGCGCAGGCCGGCGAGGGCTCCGGGTGCGGGATCGGCGATGTCCCGGGCGCCCGCGGCCACGTGCGCGGCCCGCGAACGAGGACCGAAGCGGGGGTGCAGATCCGTCGCACGAGGCGCGCCGAGGAGCGTCGTGCCGATGCCCTCGGCATCGCTCACGAAGGCAGGGCCCTCCGTGCAGGTGGTCAGCGCGAGCGCAAGCGCCTCCGGGGTGGCGCAGGGCACGTCGGCGAGGAGCGCGGCCACGGGCCCGGATGCGTCGGCAGCACCGGCAAGGATCGCGGCGTTCAGCCCTCCGCCCGCATCCTCGAGCATGCGGATGCCGCCCATTCCCGAGGCCTCGACTGCTTCGATCCCCGCCCGATCCGCCACCAGGACGATGTCGTCGACGCCCGGGCAGCTCGCAGCGGCCGTCGCCACGTCCAGTGCCATGGCCACGACGAGCTCACGGCGCCTCGACGCGGTCTGGCTCGAGAGTCGGGATTTCGCGTCGCTCAGGCGCAGGGGGATGACGATGCGCCAGGCTGCGTCCACCACGCGAGCATGCCATGGCGTCGATGCGCGTCCCCATGACAGGGGCGCCTCCGTCCTGGGAGACTTCCGCGATGGGAGGTGGGGCGGCGTGGCTCGGGTGACCAGGCAGGATCGACTGGGCTTCGCCTATCGCCTGGCGGCCGTCATCCTCAGGCCCTTCATGATGTTCATCACGCGCCGCGACTGGCGCGGCACTGAGCACCTCGACGTCGACAGCGGGATGGTGCTCGCGGCCAATCACCTCTCATGGTTCGATCCCATCGTCATCTCGCATGTCCTCTGGGACAACGGCCGTCCGCCTCGTTTCCTCGCCAAGGACGCGCTCTTCCGGGTGCCGGTGGTGGGCTGGGTGATGCGGAGTGCGGGCCAGATCCCCGTCGTCCGCGGCACCCGGGACGCCGCTGCAGCCGTCGAGGCTGCTGTGGACGCTGCGGCCGCAGGGGAGTGCGTCATCGTCTACCCCGAGGGCACCATCACGAAGGATCCCGACCTGTGGCCGATGGCGGCCAAGACCGGAGCAGCGCGCATCGCCCTCACGGCCGGCGTGCCGGTCATCCCGATGGCGCACTGGGGTGCACAGGAGGTCATGGGGCCCTACCGCAAGGAATTCAAGGCCTTCCCGCGCAAGACCATGCATGTGCTCATCGGTCCGCCGGTGGAGCTCGATGACCTGCGCGCGGAGGGCGAGCCGGATGCTGAGGCCCTGCGTCAGGCGACCGATCGCGTCATGGCGGCCATCACCGCACTGCTGCGCGAGATCCGTCACGACCAGGCACAACTGAACAGGGGTGAGGCCGCATGAGTCGAGTTGCCGTCATGGGATCCGGGTCCTGGGGGACTGCCTTCGCGATGATCCTCGCCGATGCAGGGGGCGATGTCGTGATGTGGAGTCGCGATGCGGACCTCGCACGCCAGATCAACGACGAGCATGTCAACGAGCGCTATCACCCCGGCATTCGCCTGCCGGCGAGCCTGCGCGCCACGGCTGATGAGCGCGAGGCCCTCGAGGGAGCGCCGCTCGTCGTGCTCGCCGTGCCCGCCCAGTCGCTGCGCGACAACCTCGCCCGCTGGCGCGACACCCTCGCGCCCGGCAGCGTCCTCGTCAGCCTGATGAAGGGCATCGAGATCGGCACGACGCTGCGCATGAGCCAGGTCATCGAGGACGTGGCGCAGGTGCCCTCCGCGCGCGTCGCGGTCGTTTCGGGCCCCAATCTCGCACGCGAGATCGCCCTGCGTCAGCCCGCCGGCACGACGGTGGCCTGCTCAGATCGCGACAGCGCGCAGCGCCTGCAGGATGCCTGCACCACCGACTACTTCCGCGCGTACTGGACCACCGACGTCGTCGGCGTCGAGATCGGCGGCTCGGTCAAGAACGTCATCGCCCTCGCCAACGGCATGGCCTCGGGCCTGGGCTTCGGCGAGAACTCGCAGGCGTCCCTCATCACCCGAGGGCTCGCCGAGATGGCGCGACTCGGCACGGCGCTGGGCGCCGACCCCCTCACCTTCATGGGCCTCGCCGGAGTGGGCGACCTCATCGCCACCTGCCAGTCCCCGCTCTCGCGCAATCGCACCTTCGGCGTCAACCTGGGCTCGGGCCTCACCGTGGACGAGACCATCTCGGCGACGAAGCAGACCTGCGAAGGGGTCAAGAGCTGTCAGTCGATCCTCGACCTCGCCACGCGCCACGGCGTGGAGATGCCCATCACCGAGCAGGTCGTACAAGTCGTCCACCACGGCATGAAGCCGCAGGAGATGCTCGCGGCCTTCATGTCGCGCTCGCCCAAGCCCGAGACGCGCCTGGGCTAGCCGTCACGCGCAGGGAGTCACACGCGAGCCAGGGCGCCCGCCAGGTCGGTCCAGAGATCCTCGGGATCCTCTATGCCGACCGAGAGGCGCAGGAGCGCCTCGGGCACGCGAGGGTTCTCCGCCGGCCAGCGCCTGCGCCGCTCGATGAGCGACTCGACCCCGCCGAGGCTCGTCGCATGCACCCACAGGCGCACGGACTCCGCGACCGTCTGTGCCGCGGCGGCATCGCCGGCGATCTCGATGGCCATCATGAAGCCGGGACCCGTCATGAGTCGCGCGGCTCGCTCGCGGCCCGGATCGCCAGGCAGGCCGGGATAGCGGACGCGGGCGACGGCAGGGTGCGCGGCCAGGCGCTCGGCGATCACCTGGGCACTTGCCTGCGAGCGGGCGCGTCGCAGGGCCAGGGTGCGCAGGCCCCGCAGCACGAGATAGCACTCAAGTGCGCCCGGGGCTGCGCCGAGCAGCGTGCGGCGCACGCGCAGGGCATCCGCCCGGTCGGGATCGGCCGTGACCACGATGCCCAGCAGGCAGTCGGAGTGCCCGCCGATCGCCTTCGTCGCGCTGTGGAGCACGACATCGGCGCCCATCTGCAGCGGGCGCTGGCCGAGGGGGGTCGCGAAGGTGTTGTCGCAGACCACGACCGCACCGACCGCGTGCGCCGCCTCGCTGATCGCGGGGATGTCCGCGATCTCCATCATGGGATTGGTGGGCGACTCCACCCACACGGCGTCCGCGCCCTGAAGGGCCGCGATGACGGCCTCCGTGTCCGCGATGTCGACGCGACGCAGGCTGATCGCGCCGCGCTCGTCGAGTTCGCGCAGGCGCAGGGCCACGCCCGTGTAGGTGAACTCCGCGGCGACGACGATGGCACCCTGCGGTAGGAGGTCCATGATCGCGTTGGCGGCTGCCATGCCCGAGGCGAAGGCAATCGCCTCGCCACCCTCCAGCGGACCCATCGCCTCCTCGAGCGAGCGCATTCCGAGGGTGCCGT
This sequence comes from Actinomycetota bacterium, assembly GCA_029977425.1. Classification (GTDB taxonomy): domain Bacteria; phylum Actinomycetota; class Actinomycetes; order S36-B12; family S36-B12; genus Mxb001. Next base: position 32,454 of record JAPOKX010000003.1, on the reverse strand, counting down.
CGCGCGCGTACTCCACCTCGCCACCCGCGTGATACGTGGACGACAGTTCGATGGGGTAGTTGACCGGATTGCCCGGCTCGGCGGGCGGACGCCCGGCGTGGACCAGCTGCGTGTCGATCGACCAGGCGGTCTCGGGCTGCTCCGGCATGGCGCCGACCCTAACGCGCGGCCCGGGCACTAACGTCTCGGGCGTGGTGGCAGGCGACTCGGCGGCGGGGCGCGTGCGCGTGCTCGTCCTCTTCGGGGGCCGCAGCAGCGAGCACGCCATCTCGTGCCTGAGCGCGGCGGGTGTCCTGCGGTCCCTCGATCGCGGGCGGTACGACGTCGCCGCGGTGGGAATCCTCCCGGACGGACGTTGGATGCGCGTCGACGCCGATCCCGGCGCCATCGCCGCGGCCGCGCCGGGGCAGTTGCCCGAGGTCGCGGACACGGGGGAGTCGGCAGTCCTCCTGCCCGAGCCCGTCGGCGGCGTCAATGCCCCCGATGCCATCCGCGGCGTGGACGTGGTCTTCCCCGTCCTTCACGGCCCCTGGGGCGAGGACGGCACGGTGCAGGGACTTCTCGAGATGGCGGGCATTCCGTACGTCGGCTCCGGTGTGTTCGCCTCTGCCGCCGCGATGGACAAGGGCCATATGAAGGCGCTGCTTGCCGCGGCCGGCCTGCCTGTCGGGCCGAGTGCCGTGGTCACGGGGGCGCAGTGGGACAGGGACGCGGCCTCCGTGCGCGCACGTGTGGACTCACTCGGGTATCCCGTCTTCGTGAAGCCGGCGCGGGCTGGCTCCTCCGTGGGCATCACCAAGGTGAGCGATCCGGCAGGCCTCGATGCGGCGATCGCCGAGGCGCGGTCCTGGGACCCGCGCCTCATCATCGAGGCGGGCATCCCCGATGCGCGGGAGATCGAGTGCGCGGTCATCGTGGACGAGACCGGGGCACCGCGTGCCACGCGCTGCGCGGAGATCATCGTGAGCGGCGCGCACGAGTTCTACGACTTCGAGGCGAAGTACCTCGACGATGCCGCCGAACTCGTCGTCCCCGCCGATCTGCCCGCAGACGTCGAGGAGGAGGTGCGGCGTCTTGCGGTCGCCGCCTTCGAGGCGCTGGACTGCGAGGGCCTCGCGCGCGTCGACTTCTTCGTCCGTCCCGATGGGGTCCTCGTCAACGAGGTCAACACCATGCCGGGCTTCACGCCCATTTCGCTCTTCCCGCGCATGTGCGCGGCCAGCGGTATCGACTATGCGACGGTGCTCGACCTCCTCATCGCGGATGCGCTGAGGAGGGGCACCGGCCTGCGCTGAGGTGACCTAGTCGCCGGCGGAGGCCAGCGCTGCGGAGATGTCGATGAGCACGTCCGCCGGAGCGGCGTACTCGTCGGGCACGAGCACTTCGACGTAGACCGGCTCACTCTCCGTCGGCCACGTGACGGCGAAGAAGCCGGTGCCGCCCGCGCCCTCGATCGGCAGCCATCCGATGCCGCCGACATCGAGGAGCTTGGACGTCGGTGCCAGGGCGGCAGGTCGAACCACTCCGCACCGGTAGGTGATCGGAGGCTCGCCCCACGCCGCCGTGCCGGGCTCGGTGGTGGGGCGCAGTCCCGCGCCGGAGACCGTCGCCGGGATCGACACCTGATCGCAGACGGGAGCCCGCGCATCGGGTGGGGGCACGGCCACCTGCCGGCCGCAGCCTGAGACGAGAGCGACCACCGCAACGGCCGCGGCGACGGCGAGGGACGTGCGCGAGGGCATGGGTAGGGCGGCCTCAGAGGTGCACGACGGGGCACGTGAGGGTGCGCGTGATGCCCCCGACCTGCTGGATGGCGCTGAGGACCTCGCGGCCGAGTTCGTCGATCCCGGGTGCCTCGGCGCGCACGATGATGTCGTAGGGGCCGGTGACGTCCTCGGCGGAGATCACTCCCGGGATCGCCGCGATCGCCGAGCGGACCCCGACGGTGGCACCGACCTCGGTCTGGACCAGTACGTATGCCTGGACGCTCATGTCCCCTCCCGGGTCCCTTGCCTGTCCCGGCAGACTAGCGACCGGGGGCGGATGGGGGAATCGCGCGTCGGCGCGATCGGCAGGCAGGAGGCAGCGTGGCGGCACAGACGGTGGGAGACCTCGGCGAGATCGCGATCGTCGAGCGCATCCTCGGGGCGGTGGGCCCGTTGCCCGGAGTGCCCGTGGGGCCGGGTGATGACGCTGCCGTCCTCGCCTGTGCCGACGGACGCCTGGTGGTGACGACCGACATGCTGGTCGAGGGCCGCCATTTCCGGCGCGATTGGTCGGAGGCCGCCGACATCGGGCACAAGGCCGCTGCCGAGAATCTCGCCGATGTCGCGGCCATGGGAGCGAAGCCGACCGCTCTCGTCGTGGCCCTTGCCCTCCCGCCCGAGACGGAGATCGCGTGGGTCGATGGCTTCCTCGCGGGGCTCCTGGAGGAAGCAGGGCGCGCGGGAGCGGTCCTCGCGGGTGGCGATCTCGTTCGGGGCGATGCGATCACCATCGGCGTGACGGCCTTCGGAGACCTCGGAGGTCGAGCGCCCATCCTGAGGTCGGGTGCCGAGGCGGGCGATGTCGTCGCGGTATGCGGCACTCTCGGCAGCGCTGCGGGAGGCCTTGCCGTGCTCTCGCGCGGATTCCGCTCCCCGCGGGCGCTGGTGGATGCGCATCGCCGTCCGCTGCCGGACTATCCGGCGGGCGTGCGGGCCTCCGATGCGGGTGCGCATGCGCTCATGGACGTGAGCGACGGACTCCTGCTGGATGCCGATCGGATGGCGCGTGCCTCGGGAGTGGCGATCGACATTCAGAGCGAGGCGCTGCCGCGGGACGAGGCCGTCGTCACGACGGCATCGGCGTACAACCTCGATCCGCTCACGTGGATCCTCGGCGGCGGAGACGACCACGCGCTGCTGGCGACCTTCCCGCCCGGCTCGCGGCTTCCCGAGGGCTTCGTCGCCGTCGGCACGGTCCTGGACGCGGTGGGGTCAGGCGCGCGCGTGCGCGTCGACGGGCATGAGGTCGATCAGGTGACGGGGTTCGAGCACTTCCGCGCGTAGGCGCGGCTCTGCAGGCGCCTAGGCGCGGGTGACCTTGCCTGCCTTGAGGCAGGAGGTGCAGACATTCAGGCGCTTGGGAGTGCGGCCGATCATCGCGCGGACCGACTGGATGTTGGGGTTCCAGCGCCGTGACGTCCGTCGGTGCGAGTGCGAGATGCTGTTGCCGAAGCCCGGGCCCTTGCCGCAGACGTCACAGGTGGCAGCCACGGTGAACTCCTCAGGTGGTCGGCGCGGGCCCCCTCGGGCCCAGGTCGCGTGCCGCTGCCACTGGCAGCAGCCACATGAGGGTAGCCGAGAGGGGCGGCGCACCCCAAACCGGGAGGCCCTCCACGGTCCGTCCCGGGGGATACGGTGGCTCAGGCCACATCCGAAGGGGTGGGCGGGAGGCGACCGGGGAGGTGACCGTGGCGGAGCCCATGCCCACCCGTCTCCATGCCGCCGCGGTGCGGGCCTGGGCCGAGGCCTCCCTGGCTGCCCTGGGCGAGGAGCGCGCCGCCATCGACGCGCTCAACGTCTTCCCCGTGCCCGATGGCGACACCGGCACCAATATGTTCCTCACCGTCGAGTCTGCGTGCGCCTCGATCGACGAGGTCTTCGACGACGCTGAGGCGCGCGACACTCGACCCGGCACCGCCGACGTGGCCGCGGCCATGGCCCGGGGGGCGCTTCTGGGGGCCCGCGGCAACTCCGGCGTCATCCTCGCCCAGATCGTGCGCGGTGTCTCCGGTGTCCTCGGTGAGGTATCCGATCGCGATGTGCTCACTCCCGAGATCGTGGCGCGTGCGCTGCGCGCCGCCAGTGATGAAGCCTATGCCGCCGTATCGCGACCGGTCGAGGGCACGATTCTCTCGGTGGTGCGAGCAGCCGCGGAGTCAGCCGAGCGCGCCGCGGCCGCAGGCGAGGGCCTTGTCGCTGTCATCGAGAGCGCGGTCACCGACGCGCACCAGGCTCTTGCGCTCACCACGGATCAACTGCCGGCGCTGCGCGATGCCGGGGTGGTGGACGCGGGTGGCCAGGGCCTCGTGGTGGTGTACGACGCGCTGCTCGATGTCGTCACGGGCGTGCGGCGGCGGCGCCCCCGCCCCGCCGCGCGAGCCAAGCTGCCCGCACCGCACGTGGTCCACGGCGCTCCCGTCGTGGCGGCGGGCGAGCCGTCCTACGAGGTGATGTATCTCGTCACGGCGGACGCGGACGCCGTGACGCGCCTGCGCGAGGCGCTCGAGCCACTGGGGGACTCGCTCATGGTGACCGGCGACGCCGAACTGTGGAACGTGCACGTGCACGTGCACGATGCGGGCGCCGCGATCGAAGCCGGAATCGCGACCGGGCCCCTTGAGCGCATTCGCGTGACCTACCTGCCGGAGGCCACGGCGACCCCGCCGCTGTCGGGCCGCGGGCTCGTGGTGGTGACTCACGGACCGGGCACGGCAGCACTCGTGGCCGACTACGGGGCGGTGGCGGTGCCCGCGCGTCCGCGACGGCGTCCTTCCACGGCCGAGCTCCTCGACGGGGTGCGCCGCGCAGGGTCGGGCGAGGTGGTCATGCTGCCGAGCGACTCCGACTCCCTGGCCGTCGCGGAGGCCGCCGCGGAACAGGCCCGGGCCGAGGGGATGCGCGTCTCGGTCATCCCGGCCCGTTCCATCGTGCAGAGCCTCGCGGCTCTCGCGGTCCACGATCCCGCCGCGCGCTTCGACGATGCGGTCGTGGCGATGACGCGAGCTGCCGGAGCCACGAGATACGGCGCGGTGACGATCGCCTCCAAGGACGCGCTCACCATGGCCGGTCCCTGTCGCGTCGGAGATGTGCTCGGCCTGGCCGAGGGCGACATCGTCGAGATTGGCTCCGACGTGGGTGCCGTGGCCGCGGCTGTGGCTGACCGGCTCCTGGGCGGCGGGGGAGAGCTCGTCACCCTCGTCACGGGTGCGGAGTGGGACGCCGAGGAGTCGGAGTCGCTCGCCGATTCGCTGCAGCGCAGGCACGCGGGAGTCGATGTCGTGGCCCTGGACGGCGGTCAACCGCTGTGGCCGGTCATCGTCGGCGTGGAGTGACCGTGGCGCGCGTGAGCCTCGCAGCACCCGTGTCGGCGGTCGCCGGCGGCAAGACCGCCAAGGCCCTGCGCGACGGCTTGGGGATCGAGACGGTCGACGACCTCCTGCGGCACTATCCGCGCCGTTACATTGACCCCGGCGAGCTCACCGACCTCGACTCCCTGCAGGTGGGCGAGCATGTCACCGTCCTCGCCGAGGTCGTGTCCGCGAGCAATCGCCGGATGCAGCAACGCAAGGGCACCGTGACCGAGGTCGTCGTCTCCGATGGTCGGGGGCGCATCAGCCTGGTGTTCTTCAACCAGCCGTGGCGCGTCGAGCGGGAGTTTCGCGTGGGCAGGCGCGGGCTCTTCGCGGGCACCGTGTCGGCGTATGGCGGGACCCGCCAGCTCGCGCATCCGCGTCACGTGATGATTCCCGACGCGGGCCTGCATCTCGTGGACGAGTCGGGCGATGCGGACCGCGACCGCGAAGCTGAGGCGGCGTTCTCCGATCTCCTCATTCCCATCTACCCCGCCACGGCGGGACTGCCGAGTTGGCGCATTCAGCAAACCGTGCGACTGGTCCTCGACTCGCTGGCGGACGTCGAAGACCCGCTGCCCCCCGCCCTGCGCATGGAGAAGGGGCTTCTCGGGCTCGACGACGCACTGCGCGGCATCCACCGGCCTCCGGATCGCGACGCGATCGAAGCCGCGCGCCGCAGACTCCGCTTCGAGGAGGCCTTCGACCTGCAGGTGGTGCTCGCTCAGCGCCGGCACGAGCGCCTCGCGCAGGCCGCGACGCCGAGGCCGCGCTCCGCTGAGGGCCTGCTTGCAGAGTTCGACAGCCGCACTCCCTACGCCCTGACTTCCGCGCAGGAGCGCGTGGGAGCGGAGATCTCCTCGGACCTTTCCGGCACCCACCCCATGCAGCGCCTGCTCCAGGGCGATGTGGGCAGCGGCAAGACTCTCGTGGCCCTGCGCGCGATGCTCCAGGTCGTGGACGCCGGAGCGCAGGCAGCCCTGCTCGCCCCGACGGAGGTCCTCGCCCAGCAGCACCTGCGCACCATCCGCGGACTCCTCGGCCCGCTGGCCGAGTCGGGGCTGCTGGGGTCGAGTGACATGGGCACGCGCGTGGCCTACGTGTCGGGCTCGCAGTCGGCACGCCAGCGCCGAGAGGAACTCGCCGCCATCGCCAGCGGCGAGGCGGGCATCGTGGTGGGCACCCACGCGCTCCTGGAGGACACGGTCGCCTTCGCCGACCTCGGCCTCGTGGTCGTCGACGAGCAGCATCGCTTCGGGGTGGAGCAGCGCGCCGCGCTTGCCGGACGGGGACCCGCCGACACTCGGCCCCACGTGCTGGTCATGACGGCCACCCCTATCCCGCGCACGGTGGCCATGACCGTGTTCGGCGACCTCGACGTGAGCGTCATCGACGAGTACCCGCCTGGCCGCGGTCGAATCGCCACCCACGTGGTCGCTCCCCGGGAGCATCCCGCTCACCTGGTGCGCGCATGGGATCGAGTCCGCGAGGAGGTCGATGCTGGGAGGCGCGTCTTCGTGGTGTGCCCGCGCATCGGAGACGACTCCGCCGCTGTCAGCTCGGACGAGATCGAGGCCGATCCGGAGTCGAGCGCCGACGAGTCGCCCCTCTCGAGCGTGGTCGACGTCACCCGCTCGCTCGCAGACCGTTGGTTGTCCGGCCTGCGCGTGGGCATGCTTCACGGCCGCATGCCTGCCGAGGACAAGGACGAGGCCATGCGCCGCTTCACGCTGTCGAGCGACGACCCGGCTGCGCTCGACGTCCTGGTCTCCACGACCGTGATCGAAGTAGGCGTCGACGTGCCTGAGGCGTCGATGATGGTCATCCTCGATGCCGAGCGCTTCGGCATCTCGCAGTTGCATCAGCTCCGCGGGCGTATCGCGCGCGGAGGAGGCGATGGCCTGTGCCTCCTCGTCACGGCCGCCGAGCCCGGATCGCCCGCTCGCGAGAGGCTCGCCGCGGTGGCAGCCACGACCGACGGATTCGCGCTCGCCCGAGTCGATCTCGAGGCGCGTCGGGAGGGCGACATCCTCGGGACCGCCCAATCGGGCAAGAGATCCTCCTTGCGCCTGCTCGAAGTCATCCGGGACGAGGCGCTCGTGGAGGAAGCGCGCCAGGCGGCCCAGGCCATCGTCGCCGACGATCCCACGCTCACGCGCCATGCTGCGCTGCGCGAGCGGGTGCGCATGCTCGCCGCCGACGACCGGTCCGAGTTCCTGGAGAAGGGCTGACATGCGCGTCATCGCCGGGCATGCAGGTGGGCGGCGCCTCGCCGCGCCGCCGGAGGGCACGCGACCGACGACGGACCGGGTGCGCGAAGCGCTGTTCTCGAGCCTGGACACCCACGTGCGCGAGAACTACGGCGGCTGGAGCGACATTCACTTCCTGGACCTCTTCGCGGGCTCCGGTGCAGTGGGGCTCGAGGCCATGAGCCGGGGCGCTGCGGAGGCGACGCTGGTCGAGCGCGATCGCCGATGCCTGGAGGTTCTGCGCCGCAACGTCGCCACGGTCGACGCCCGGGCCCGCGTCGTCGCGGCGGACGCCACGCGCTGGCACCCCGAGGGCGGTCCCTTTCACGTGGTCTACGTCGACCCGCCCTACGCCGTGGCCGATGACGACGTGCGCGGCGTGCTCACAGCCCTGGTCGTCCACGGTGCGCTGGCCAAAGGCGCGCTGGTCGTCGTGGAGCGATCGGTGCGCTCGCACGAACCGTGGCCTGGTTCCGGGTGGGAAGAGCTGCGCAAGCGCGACTACGGGGACACTGCGCTTTGGTACGGTCGAGTCAGCCCGTCAGCGGTAGAGGAGGCGTGATGCGCGTCGCGGTCTGTCCTGGGTCCTTCGACCCGGTAACCAATGGACACCTCGATGTGTTCCGGCGTGCGGCGACCCTGGCCGATCGCGTCATCGTGGCCGTGCTCATCAACAAGACGAAGTCGAGCCTCTTCAGCGTCGACGAGCGCATGGACATGCTGCGCGAGGTCGTGGCCGACCTGCCCAACGTCGAGGTGGACTCCTTCTACGGCCTCCTGGTCGACTACTGCAAGGAGCATGGCGTCCAGGCGATCGTCAAGGGACTACGGGCCGTGAGCGATTTCGACTACGAGCTCCAGATGGCCCAGATGAACTACCGACTCGGGAAGGTCGAGACGCTCTTCGTCTCCACGAACCCCCTCTACAGCTACCTGTCGTCCAGCCTCGTCAAGGAGGTCGCGACGCACGGCGGAAGCGTCGAGGGGCTGGTCCCGGATGTCGTCCTGGAGCGGCTCCACGCGACACTGGAGCAGCGGCGCTAGGGTCAAGCCGCTGAGTGTGCTGCGATCCGACGTCTACGTCGGATCGTCGACTGGAGGTAGTGCGTGGACGTCGATCAGAAACTAGAAGAGCTCTCCGTGCTCGTCGAGGAGGCCAAGGCGGTCCCGCTGTCGGCGTCGTGCATGGTCAACCGCGCCGTGGTGCTCGACCTCATCGACGATATCCGCGACGCCCTGCCGAGCTCCCTCTCCGACGCCGATCAGCTGCTCGCGGAGCGAGAGGCTGTGGTTGCCGAAGGTCGTCGCGAGGCGGAGCGACTCATCGCCGAAGCGCGCGAGGAGCAGCTGCGCATGCTGTCCCAGCATGAGGTCTACCTCGTCGCCGTGGCCGAGTCCGAGGCGCTGCGCGCCGAGACCCTCGACGAGGTGACGCGGATGCGCCGCGAGACCGACGACTACATCGATGCGCGCCTGGCCACGTTCGAGATCACCCTCCACAAGACGCTCGCGGCCGTGGAGCGCGGACGCGACAAGCTCCGCGGCCAGGCGGAGTTCGAGGAGGAGTACGCCGACGACGAGGGCCCGATCCCTGAGTGAGCCCCCCGCCGGGGCAGCACCGGCATTGGCGGCCGGGATCGCCCCTGGCGTATCCTTGGCCCGGCCGGTTTCCCCGGCACGAAGTAGCCGGAGTAGTCGGAGGAGTCCTGAACGCCCTCGACCCCCGCGCGCCCTTCGTCGTGGATATCCGCGACCTAGGCCGGCGGGCGGGCGCGATGAAGGAACTCCACCGCGAGGTGCCGGCGACAAAGGGTTGGGGAGCAGGGCTGGCCAGGGTCCCCGAAGGCAGCGACGTCGACCTCGATCTGAGGCTGGAGTCGGTGGTGGAGGGGGTGCTCGTCTCCGGGACAGTCCGGGCGCGAGTCGACGCCGAATGCGCGCGTTGTCTCGAACCCGTGTCGTGGGATGAGTTCGCGGACATCCAGGAGTTGTTCGTCTACCCGCCGCAGGACGCGCGAGGACACCGCGTGGATGTGGAGGCTGACGACGAAGAGGATGCCCCGCCCGTCATCGAGGACGACCTGATCGACCTCGAGGCGACGGTGCGAGACGCGGTTGTTCTTCGACTGCCCATTGCGCCGCTGTGCCGGGACGACTGCCCGGGGCTGTGCGTCGAGTGCGGCGCACTCCTTGCGCTCGACCCCGGTCATCGTCACGAAGTGCACGACCCCCGGTGGGCAGCGCTGGAAGCTCTGCTCGACGAGGGACCGAAAGACCAGCAAGACGCCGTGCGCGACCAAGAGACCGCGCGCGACCAAGAGACTGTGCGCGACAAGGCGCACGACGACGACAAGGACGACTGACGTGGCCGTTCCCAAGCGGAAGACCTCCCGCTCCAACACCCGGCATCGCCGTTCCCAGTGGAAGGCTGCCGCGCCCACGCTGGTGTCCTGCGCCCGCTGCCGTGAGCCCAAGCTCGCGCACACCGTGTGCCCCACCTGCGGCACCTACGCCAAGCGGCGCGTCCTCGACGTCTGAGCTGCGCATGTCCTCGGCAGAGCCGCAGGTCCTCGTTGCCCGGGCAGCGCTGGCCCGCGTGCTCGGCATCGAGGAGTCGACCCTGCGCGCCGACTCACCCCTCGTGCCGCTCGGGTGGGACTCCCTCGCGTGCATCTGCTGGACGGACGCGGTGGGCCAAGCAGGGTGGCGCAGCGACACCGGCGCGGCCTCCCGCGCGGGCAGCGTCGCGGATCTCGCCGACTGCCTGACTCCCGTCGGATCACCCTGATGAGCGAGGCGACCGTGAGCTCGGTGAAGGAGACACTTGCCGCCCTCGGCGCCACGCTGCCCGACGCGCTGATGGAGCAGGCGGTCACGCATCGCTCCTTCGCCTACGAGAACGGCGGCCTCCCGACCAACGAGCGCATGGAGTTCCTAGGCGACGCCGTCCTCGGGCTCGTGGTCACGGAGTCGCTCTACCGTCGCTATCCCGATGTGGCCGAGGGACACCTCGCCAAGATGCGCGCGGCCATCGTCAACGCTCGCGCACTCGCTGACGTGGGCAGGTCGCTGGGACTGGGTGCGCTCCTGCGACTGGGGCGGGGCGAGGAGATCACGGGCGGCCGCGACAAGTCATCGATCCTGGCCGACACGCTTGAGGCCGTGATCGGCGCCGTCTACCTCGAGCACGGACTGGCGGCCGCGGAGGCTGTCGTCCATCGCCTCTTCGATCCCCTGGTCGAGCACGCCTCCACCCTGGGCGCTGGGCTGGACTGGAAGACGTCGCTGCAGGAGTTGACCGCGGCACTGGCTCTGGGGGTCCCGGAGTACCAGGTCGACGAAGCCGGCCCCGACCACGCCAAGGTCTTCCGCGCTCGCGTGATGCTCGTGGACGAGGTCTGGGGCGAGGGCGAGGGAAGTTCCAAGAAGGAGGCCGAGCAGCAGGCGGCCGAGGCCGCCTATCGCGCGGCGACCCTCCGACAGCAGGGTGCCTGACGTTCGTGCCTGAGTTGCCCGAGGTGGAGGTGGTCCGTCGCGGACTCGCTCCCTACGTGACGGATCGGCGCATCGCGGCGGTCCAGGTCCTGGAGCCACGATCGGTGCGCCGCCACGAGGCGGGACCCGCGGACCTGGTCGCCGGACTGATCGGGCGCCGCTTGCGCTCCGTGAGCCGACGGGGGAAGTACCTCTGGATGACTCTCGACGACGACCGGGCGCTCGTGGTGCACCTGGGCATGAGTGGTCAGATGCTCCTGCCGGATCCCGGGTCCGCTGACGAGCGGCATCTGCGCGTGCGCATCGTGCTCGAGGGCGCCGATCGCGAACTGCACTTCGTCGACCAGCGCATGTTCGGGGGAATGCACATCGACGACCTCGTCGAAGACGGAGCCGGCGGCCGCGTGCCGGGCGCCGTGGCGCACATCGCCCGGGATCCGCTCGATCCCCGGTTCGACGATCGTGACTTCGCTCGCAGGGTCCGCTCGCGGTCCTCGGGCATCAAGCGCTGCCTCCTCGACCAGGGTGTGGTCTCGGGGATCGGCAATATCTACGCGGATGAAGCCCTCTGGCGGGCACGACTGCACTACGACGTGCCAGGGGAGCGCCTGACGGGTGCCCGCATCCGCGAGCTCCTCGCCCACGTCCGCGACGTGATGACCGACGCCCTCGCCGAAGGCGGCACCTCCTTCGACTCGCTCTATGTCAACGTCAACGGGGAGAGCGGGTGGTTCGATCGTTCGCTCCACGCCTACGGGCGCGAGGGGGAGCCCTGCGACCGATGTGGCCGCCCCATCGTCCGAGAGCCCTTCATGAATCGCTCGTCGTACCGGTGCCCCACGTGCCAGCGCCGCCCGCGCACGAGAGTTTGACGGCGTCCTCTCGCCCCTGCCACCCTGAGCACGCCGATGGGCTGATGTCCGCGGGACCTGAGGAGATGCCATGGCCAAGGCCATCTACGGCCACACGGGTGCCGATGCCCGTCTCGCTGCCGAGATCTCCCGGCTGCGGGCCCGGGTCCGCGATCTCGAGGCGGAGGTGGAGCGGCTCCGGGAAGTCGCTGTGCTCCCCGAGGATGAGTGGGTAGCCCAGGACTGGACGGTCCCGGCCGACCTCCTCGTGCCCGATCCCCGGTGACCTGCCGCCGCAGGTAGGGTCGGCGCGTGCATCTGAAGAGCCTCACGCTCAAGGGCTTCAAGTCGTTCGCCTCCGCGACGACCCTTGCCTTCGAGCCCGGGGTGACCTGCGTCGTGGGGCCCAACGGCTCCGGCAAGTCCAACATCGTGGATGCCATCGCTTGGGTCATGGGCGAGCAGGGAGCCAAGTCCCTGCGTGGCGGCGCGATGTCGGACGTGATCTTCGCCGGCACCAGCGGCCGAGCCCCCCTGGGGCGCGCTGAAGTCGCCCTCACGATCGACAACACCGACGGTGCCCTTCCGATCGACTACACCGAGGTCACGATCTCGCGCACTCTCTTCCGCAACGGGGGATCCGAGTACGCCATCAACGGCACGCCGTGCCGCCTGCTCGACATCCAGGAGCTGCTGTCGGACTCGGGCATCGGCCGCGAGATGCACGTCATCGTCGGCCAGGGGCAACTCGACGCGATCCTCCACGCCACCCCTGAGGACCGTCGCGGCTTCATCGAGGAGGCTGCCGGCGTCCTCAAGCATCGCAAGCGCAAGGAGAAGGCGCTCCGCAAGCTCGACGCCATGCAGGGCAATCTCACGCGACTGACGGACCTCACCACCGAGCTCCGGCGCCAGTTGAAGCCCCTCGGCCGTCAGGCCGAGGTGGCCCGCCGGGCCGCGGTGATCCAAGCAGAGGCTCGTGACGCGCGCCTGCGCCTCATGGCTGACGATCTCGCGCAGTTCCGCGAGACGCTCGCGGCCGAGGTGGCCGACGAGTCAGCTCTTCGCGAACGACGCCTGGAAGTCGAAGGCCAACTGGCTGCGCTGACCGCGCAGGAGGCGACCCTCGATGCCGAGTCGCAGTCAGCAGCGCCGCTCCTGGCATCCGCGCAGCAGTCCTGGTTTGCCCTGTCTGCCCTGCGTGAGCGCTTCCTCGGCACCGCGTCTCTGTCAGCGGAGCGCCTGCGCCTCATCGGTCCGGAAATCGAGGACGAGACCGCGAGCGGTCGCGACCCCGATGCGCTCGAGGCCGAGGCCGCGGGACTGCGCGAGGAGGAGTTCGCCCTGGGGCGCCAGGTCGAGGCCGGGAGGACAGCGCTCGGCGAGGCCACGTCTGTCCGCACGGATGCCGAGCGCGCCCTCGCCGAGGAGGAGCGTCGCGTGGCCCAGGGCATCCGCTCGCAGGCCGACCGCCGCGAGGGCCTTGCTCGTCTCGCGGGACGCGTGGCCGCGGCGCGGTCTCGGCGTGAGGCGCGAGCGGCCGAGATCGAGCGCGTCGCGAGCCAGCGAGAGGATGCGCGCACCCGCGCGGCTACCGCGCAGCGCGAGTTCGCTGCGCTCGAGGCGCAGGTGGCTGGCCTCGATGCCGGCGAGCTCGGCCTCGACACGCAGTACGAGGAGACCCAGGCGCGACTGGCCGAGGCCGATGCGCTCGTGGAGTCGCTGCGCCAGCAGGAGCGCGAGAGCGAGCGCGAGCGCGCGGCGCTTGCGGCGCGACTCGAGGCACTGCGCATCGCGCTCGCCCGCGGCGATGGTCCCGGGGCCCTGCTTCAGGCGGGGGAGTCCGTCGGCGTCATCGGCACGGTGGCCTCGCTTCTGGCTGTGGAGTCGGGCTACGAGCGTGGCGTCGCCGCCGCGCTGGGCCCGCTGTCCGATGCCGTGGTCGTGCGCGATGCCCGGGCCGCCATCGACGGCATCATGCTCCTGCATCGCGATACGGCAGGTCGCGCAAGCGTGGTCGTGCTCGGCCAGTCCGCGGGGTCAGCCCCCGATCAGGGTGCGGCGCCCGCCGGGCTGCGCTGGATCACCGATGTCGTCTCCGGCTCTCCTGAGCTCCTCGTGGCACTCCGGTCGAGACTGGCCGGCATTGTCATCGTCGATCACCTCGATGACGCGGCGCGCGCGGCCGATGCCGGCCTGACCGCGGCGACGCGCGAAGGCGATCTCATCGGGCCCCACGTGGCCTTCGGAGGATCGGGCGAGGCGCCCTCCCTCATCGAACTCCAATCCGCCGTCGACGAGGCTGCCGCCTCGCTTGAGTCCGTCCAGCATGCGCTCGAACGCACCCGTTTCGAGCTCGCGGCAGCCCTCGACGCGCAGCAGTCGGCCACCGAGACGGCGGAGGCGGCCCTCTCGCGCCTGCACGAGTCGGATGCCCAGCTCGCGGCCGTGGCAGAGCAACTGGGCCTCCTCGGCCAGGCCGCGCGCGCCGCCACTGCCGAGGCCGATCGCCTCGCCATGGCGGAGCAGGCGGCGCTCGAAGCACTGGCGGCCGATGAGGCGACGCTGGCGGAGCTCGAGGAGCGGCTGGCCGTGGACGAGGCTGCGGGCAGCGGTGACGACCTCGCCGATCGGCGTCCCGAGCTGGCCAAGGCCGCTGAGGATGCCCGCGCGCACGAGGTCGAGGCGCGTCTGACCCTGCGCACAGGAGAGGAGCGCCTTGCCTCGCTGACCGCTCGCGCGGAGGGGCTCGAGCGGGCGGCCGCCAATGAGCGGGCATCGCGTCGGCGTGCGATCGAGCGCCGCGAGCAGCGCGCGCGCGAAGCGGAGGTCGCGGAGGCCGTGGCCAAGGGCGTGCGCGTCGTGCTGCGCTACCTTGACGCGTCGCTGGCGCGCGCGGATGCGGAGCGCCGCGAGCGCGAGGAGCAGCAGGCGACGCGCGATACCACGCTGCAGCAGGTGCGCCAGTCCCTGCGTGAGCTCAGCCAGGAGATGGAGCGCCTCACCGACTCGGTGCATCGCGACGAGGTAGCTCGAGCGGAGCAGCGGCTGCGCATCGAGCAGGTCGAGGGTCGCGTCATCGAGGAGTTCGGGATCGAGCCCGATGCCCTCGTGGCCGAGTACGGCCCGGACCAGCTCGTGCCGCCTACCCCGGCCGCCCCCGGCGACGAGGTCGATCCGAGCGCGCCTGAGCCCGAGCCCTATCCGTACGACCGGGCCCAGCAGGAGCGCCGTCTCAAGGCGGCCGAGCGGGGTCTCGCGCTGCTGGGCAAGGTGAATCCGCTGGCACTCGAGGAGTTCACCGCGCTGGAGGAGCGCCTCCGCTTCCTCACCGAGCAGGTCGATGACCTCAAGCGCTCCAAGGCGGACCTCCTGGCCATCATCAAGGAGGTCGACGAGCGTGTCGAGGCCGTCTTCACCGAGGCGTACCACGACACCGCGCGCGAGTTCGAGCGCGTCTTCGCCCGGCTCTTCCCCGGCGGCGACGGCCGGCTCGTGCTCACTGATCCATCCGACATGCTCCTCACGGGTGTCGATGTCGAAGCGCGGCCGCCGGGCAAGAAGGTCAAGCGACTGTCGCTGCTGTCCGGCGGCGAGCGCTCGCTCACGGCCGTCGCCTTCCTCATCGCCCTCTTCAAGGCGCGCCCGAGCCCGTTCTACGTGCTGGACGAGGTCGAGGCAGCCCTCGATGACGTCAACCTGGGGCGTCTCATCGATGCCATCGACGAGTTGCGCACGGCGTCCCAGCTCATCGTCGTGACGCACCAGAAGCGCACGATGGAGATCGCAGACGCCCTGTACGGCGTCTCCATGCGCGGCGACGGCGTCACCCAGGTGGTCGGCCAGCGCCTGCGCGACCGCGACCCCGTCTCCGCCTGACGCGCGGCCACGACGGGCTCGTCCGGCCTTCGCCGCGGCCGACAAGCGGGCCGCGCGTGAGCGCCACCTTCGGGAAGGCGAGCGAGCGGGCCTCGCGCGATTCCCCGGGAATTCGCTCCCACGCGCGAATTGTGCGGCTGAGAGCGAGTAATACCGATAATCAGCCGCACAATCGCCTACTGCGACGCCGCCCCTGCCGACCGCGACACCGCTCCTGAGAGGATCGGGCCGTGGATTCCCTCGGTCTCATCGTTGCTCTCGCCGTCGCCCTCCTCGTCATCGTGGGCGTCGTCGTCGCCCTCGTACGTCGCCGGCCGGCTCCGCCTGCGCGGCCGCGCCCCGGCATCGACTACGCGCCCGGGGTGGGAGATGACGACACCGTCCCGCGCGACACCACGCGCCGCCCCATCGAGGAGGCCGTGCCGGCTGACGCTCTCGGCGCGACGGCCACGCTGGAGGTCGAGCCGATCGAGGCGGACCTCGAGGAGGTCGACCTCGAGGAGTTGCGTGCCGAGGAGCTGGGGCTCGAGCAGCCGGAGCCGGCGGCAGGGCGACTCACTCGCCTGCGCCGGCGGCTCGCTCGCTCCCAGTCCGCACTCGGCCGCGGCCTGCTGGCCCTCATGTCGCGCGATTCCGTCGACGCGGCCACGTGGGACGAGGTGGAGGAGACCCTCCTCACCGCCGACCTGGGAGTCGCCGCCTCGACCGACCTCATGGAGCGCCTGCGCGCGCGCGTGATGGCCGAGAGCCCGTCGACGCCCGAGCAGGTGCGCACCCTCCTGCGGGAGGAGCTCATCGCCCTGGTCGATCCGACGATGGACCGTACGCTGCGCTCGACGCGCGAGGGCGACGGTCCCGCGGTCCTCCTGGTCGTCGGTGTCAATGGCACCGGCAAGACCACCACCACGGGAAAGCTCGGCCGCCTGCTCGTCGCGGAAGGACGCACCGTGGTGCTCGGCGCTGCAGACACCTTCCGAGCCGCAGCTGCTGACCAACTCCAGACCTGGGGCGACCGCGTGGGCGCGGCCGTCGTGCGCGGCCCGGAGGGCGGTGACCCCGCTGCCGTCGCCTTCGATGCCGTGCGCATCGGTGCCGAGGCGGACGTCGACACGGTCGTCATCGATACCGCCGGACGCCTCCACACCAAGGTCGGCCTCATGGACGAACTCGGCAAGGTGAAGCGCGTGATCGAGAAGCAGGGGCCCGTGGACGAAGTCCTCCTCGTCCTCGATGCGACCACGGGCCAGAACGGCCTCACCCAGGCGAAGGTCTTCTCCGAAGTGGTCGATGTCACGGGCATCGTGCTGACGAAGCTGGACGGCACGGCCAAGGGCGGCATCGTGGTCGCCGTGCAGCGAGAGCTCGGCGTGCCGGTCAAGCTGGTCGGCCTGGGAGAGGGGCCTGACGACCTCGCCCCCTTCGAGCCCGAGGCATTCGTCGACGCCCTTCTCGAGGAGTAGACCTCGCGTCACATGCCCGAAACATCCGGGCTTCGGAAGTCACCGACCCGTAACTCGCGGACACATCACGGGTAACGGACGTGGGATTTGCTCGCGCGCAGTCGAACCACCCAGAGACGCGACGCGAGGAGTGTGACGCATGGAATCCGCGCTCAACACCGGTGACACCGCCTGGATGCTCATGGCAGCCGCGCTGGTGCTGCTGATGATCCCCGGCCTGGCCTTCTTCTACGGAGGCATGGTGCGGGTCAAGTCCGTGCTCAACATGATGATGATGATCATGGGAGCGCTCTTCATCGTGGGCATCCTGTGGATGCTCTACGGCTACTCGATGGCCTTCGGTGCGTCGTACGGCGACGCGGGCCTCCTGGGCAATGTCACGGAGTACTTCGGCCTCGAGAGCCTCATGGTCGATGATCCCGAGGCCACGGTGCCCGCCATGATCTTCGTGGCCTTCCAGGCGATGTTCGCCTGCCTCACGGTAGGTCTCATCGCCGGTGCCATCGCCGATCGCACGAAGTTCAGTGCCTGGCTGGTCTTCGCGGCGATCTGGGCGACCCTGGTCTACTTCCCCGTGGCGCACTGGGTCTTCAACCTAGACCCCGAGACGGGCGGCTGGATCGCCAAGCTCGGCGTCATCGACTTCGCGGGGGGCACTGCGGTCCACATCAACGCCGGCATCGCGGCCCTCGCGCTGGTCATCCTGCTGGGAGCCCGACTCGGCTGGCCACGGACGCCCATGAAGCCCCACAACCTGACGCTGGTGATGATCGGCGCCGCCCTGCTGTGGTTCGGGTGGTTCGGCTTCAACGCCGGCTCGCAGGTCGCGGCAGACAACACCTCGGCCGTCGTGTTCCTCAACACGTTCGTCGCCACGTGCGCCGCTGGCATCGGCTGGCTCATCACGGAGAAGGTCCGGGACGGGCATGCCACGTCGCTCGGTGCCGCATCGGGCATCGTCGCGGGCCTGGTCGCCATCACGCCGGCGTGTAGCGCGGTGAGCCCCCTGGGCGCATCGGTCATCGGCCTCATCGCCGGCGTGCTGTGCGCCCTCGCCGTGGGCCTGAAGTACAAGCTCAAGTACGACGACTCCCTGGACGTCGTGGGAGTCCACCTCGTCGGGGGACTCGTCGGCACCCTGCTCATCGGATTCCTCGCCACCGAGGCCGCCCCGGCCGGAGTCAATGGACTCCTCTACGGAGGCGGCGCGGAGCAGCTGGGCAAGCAGGCGATCGGGGCCTTCGCCGTCCTCTTCTACTCCTTGATCCTCACCTTCATCATCGGCTACCTCATCAAGGTGACCATGGGCTTCCGGGTGAGCGAGGACGTCGAGATCAGCGGAGTCGATCTCAATGAGCATGCGGAGTCGGCGTACGAACTGGGAGATTCAGGGGGTGGCGGAGTCTTCGCGGGCATCGGTCACCGCGCGCACGGAGGGGAGCAGTAGATGAAACTCGTCACCGCCATCATCAAGCCCTTCAAGCTCGAGGACGTGAAGGCAGCGCTCGAGGGTAAGGGAATCCACGGCATGACCGTGAGCGAGGCCAGCGGGTTCGGCCGCCAGCGCGGCCACACCGAGGTCTATCGAGGGGCGGAGTACACCGTCGACCTCGTGCCCAAGGTGCGTGTCGAGGTCGTCGTGGACGACACGGATGCCTCCGGAGTCGTGGACGCCATCGTTGCGGCGGCGCAGACCGGCAAGATCGGCGACGGCAAGGTCTGGGTCGTCCCCGTCGAGTCGGTGGTGCGCGTGCGCACGGGGGAGAGCGGCCCGGACGCGCTCTAATGACGCAGCCCACCACGGGAGTCGGGCCGGCGGCGGGGTCAGTGCCCCTGTCCGCCGGCCCCTCGGCGTATCGCGACGCGCGCCGCGAGCTCCTGAGCCGGCCCGTCGCGTCACGGCCCGCGCGCCGGCGCGCGCTTTCCGCGCTCACGGACGACTGGCTCACGGCTGTCTTCGAGGCGAGCGGGGCCGACGGCCTCGGTGCCTGCCTCGTGGCGGTCGGCGGCTACGGGCGCGGCGACCTGACGGCGGGCAGTGACCTCGACCTGCTCCTCGTGCTGCCCGATCGCGTCGACCCCACCGATGCGCGGGTGACCGAGGTCGTGGACCGATTGTGGTATCCCGCATGGGATAGCGGCGTGCCGGTCGATCACAGCGTGCGCACTCCCGCCGAGGTGCGCCGCGCGGCCACCCAGGACATCCGCGTCATCCTCGGACTGCTCGACGCCCGCCCGATTGCCGGCGACATCGCCCTGGGCGAACGGGTGGCGAGTGCGATCCTCGCCGACTGGCGTGCCCTCGCCCGCACCCGCCTGGATGAGGTGCGGGCATCCGTGGAGGCACGTCGAGCGCGGCATGGCGACGCCGCGCACCTGCTTGAACCTGATCTCAAGGAGTCCTACGGCGGCCTGCGTGATTCGGGGATCCTCGATGCCGTGGCTGCGTCGTGGGTCACTGACGTGCCGCGCGAGGGTCTCGACGAGGTGCGCTCATCTCTTCTCGACCTACGCGACGCCCTGCACGACTGCGCGTTGGAGGAGGGACGGCGACCGTCCGATGTCCTGCGCACGCAGGACCAGGAGGACGTGGCCCGCAGGCTCGGGCTCGATGGTCGCGATGCGATGCTCCGCGAACTCGGCGAGGCAGCCCGGGCCATCGCCTATGCCTCAGACACCATGTGGCACCGCGTCTCGCGTCTCCAGCGGGGTCGGTCGGATCGCGGCGTGCGTCGGCGACTGCGCCGCCCGGGCCCGGAGAGAGTGCCGCTGGCGGACGGTGTCGTGGTGCACGACGGCGAAGTCGCGCTTGCCGCCGACGCGCGACCCGACCGGGATCCCGCGCTCCTGCTGCGCTTTGCTGCTGCCGCTGCCCAGGCGGGGCTGCCCGTCTCTCCCGCGGCGGTGGCACGGCTTGCGCGCGAGTCCGCGCCCATGCCGGTGCCGTGGCCCTCTGATGCGCGCGATGCGCTCGTCTCCCTGCTGGGATCGGGCATCGGGCTGGTGCCGGTGTGGGAGGCGCTCGATCAGCACGGGCTCATCGTGCGGCTCATCCCTGAATGGGTGGCGGTGCGGTCGGCACCGCAGGGCAATCCCGTGCATCTCTACCGGGTCGACCGGCACCTCGTGGAGACCGCGGCCGCGGCAGCGGCCCACCTGCGCGACGTCGGCCGTCCCGACCTCCTCGTCCTGGGTGCCCTGCTCCACGACATCGGCAAGGGGCACCCGGGTGACCACAGCGAGGTGGGCGCCCAGCTCACGGACGTGATCGGCGCGCGCATGGGACTCGACGCCGGCGACCGGGGAGTGCTCGTCTGCCTGGTGCGGCACCACCTGCTGCTTCCCGACACCGCGACGCGTCGCGATCTGGACGATCCCCTCACCGCCGACCAGGTGGCCGCTGCTGTCGGCTGCGTGGAGACGCTCGAACTGCTGCGCGCGCTTACCTACGCCGACGCAGCGGCGACAGGGCCGGGCGCCTGGAGCGAGTGGAAGGCGGCCCTGGTGGACGACCTCGCCGCACGCACGCGCGCGCGCCTCTCAGGCGCGCTGCCCCCTGCGCCCCCCGTCCTGGCCGAGCGGCATGCGCACCTCCTTGCCTCCGAGGGTGTCGCGCTCGTCCTCGAGGCGGGGTCGCCGGCCTCGCGCATCATCGTCGCGGCGCCGGACCGCCCGGGGCTGCTCGGCGCCATCGCCGGTGTCCTCGCGGTGCATCGCCTCGAGGTGAAGGCGGCAGACACCGAGACCGTCGGCGATCGCGCGCTCACGGCATGGACCGTCGTGCCCCTGTATGGCGAGTTCCCTGCGCTCGACCTCGTGCGCTCCGACATCCTGCGCGCGCTCGCGGGCGAGTGGGACGTGCGCGAGCGGCTCGCGCATCGCCGACGTGGCACGACCGGCGCTCCGCCCCGCGTGGACTTCGTGCCCGGCGCGGCAAGCGACGCGGAGGTCCTCGAGGTGCGCGCCCACGACGAGCCGGCGCTCCTGCATCGGATCGGGGAGGCCATCAGGGAAGCGGGGGCCAGCATCACGGCCGCGCGCATCGAGACCCTGGGATCCGAGGCCGTAGACGTCTTCTACCTGCGTGCCGCCGGGGGCGGCACGCTCGGATCCGCCGAGCGCGCGCGTGTGGTCGGCGCCGTACTCGATCGTCTCCAGCAAGGCCCGAACGACGCTGCCGCCCGCACGATCTAGGCTGGGGCGACGCCCGGGCGACCGGGCCCCTTCGACGCCCTCATGGACCAGGAGCCCTCGCGTTGTTCGCCTCGCTGTCCGATCGCCTCTCGGCAACCTTCCGCAATCTCCGCGGCAAGGGGCGCCTGTCCGAGGCGGACATCGACGAGACCGTCCGCGAGATACGCATCGCGCTCCTCGATGCCGACGTCGCGCTGCCCGTCGTCCGTGACTTCTGCGCGAAGGTCAAGGAGCGCGCGCTCTCCTCCGAGGTTTCGGGCGCGCTCAACCCCGCCCAGCAGGTCGTCAAGATCGTGCACGAGCAGTTGGTCGAGATCCTCGGCGGCGAGACCCGGCGCCTGCGCTTCGCCAAGCAGCCGCCCACGGTCATCCTGCTCGCCGGCCTCCAGGGCGCGGGCAAGACCACGCTCGCGGGCAAGCTCGCCGCCTACCTGAAGTCCCAGTCGCACACGCCCCTGCTCGTCGCCGCGGACCTCCAGCGCCCCAATGCCGTCGACCAGCTCCGCATCGTGGGCGAGCGCGCAGGCGTCCCGGTCTTCGCGCCGGAGCCGGGCAACGGCGTGGGCGACCCCGTGCAGGTCGCGCGCGATTCGGTCAAGCACGCGGAAGTGCACCTCAACGACATCGTGATCGTCGACACGGCCGGTCGCCTGGCCATCGACGCCGAGCTGATGGATCAGCTCGTGCGCGTGCGCGATGCCGTCGATCCTGACGAGACGCTGCTCGTCGTCGACGCCATGATCGGTCAGGATGCCGTGCGCACGGCGGAGGAGTTCGGGGCCGGGGTCGGCTTCGACGGCGTGGTGCTCACCAAGCTCGACGGTGACGCACGAGGTGGCGCCGCCCTCTCGATCGTGTCGGTGACGGGTCGTCCGGTCCTCTTCGCATCGACAGGCGAGAAGCTCGAGGACTTCGAGGCCTTCCACCCCGACCGCATGGCCTCGCGCATCCTCGACATGGGCGACGTGCTCACCCTCATCGAGCAGGCCGAGCGGGCTTTCGACGCGGAGCAGGCCGAGCGCATGGCGCAGAAGGTCTCGCAGGGCGAGGACTTCACGCTCGAGGACTTCCTCGAGCAGATGCAGGCCGTCAAGAAGATGGGCTCGCTCGGCAAGATCCTGGGGATGCTCCCGGGCATGGGCGAGATGAAGGCCCAACTCGACCAGGTCGACGATCGCGAGCTCGATCGCGTCTCGGCGATCATCCAGTCGATGACGCCCCAGGAGCGCCGCGACCCCAAGATCCTCAATGCCTCGCGCCGCGCGCGCATCGCTCGCGGCTCTGGCACGCAGGTGAGCGACGTCAACGGGCTCGTGGACCGCTTCGGCGAGGCCCAGAAGATGATGCGCCAGATGCGCGGTGGCAAGGGCATGCCCGGGATCCCCGGCATGCCCGGGATGCAGGGATTCGGGGGAGGGGGCGGCAAGAAGTCCAAGGGCCGCTCCGGCAAGACCCCGGCCAAGGCCAAGAAGGCCCGAAGCGGCAATCCGGCCAAGCGAGCCGCCGAGGAGCGCGAGGCTGCCGTGCGCGCGGCCGAGGCCCCCGCCGCGCCGGCCGCCGCGGCGGACTTCGAGCTCCCCGACGACGTCAAGAAGCTCCTCGGCGGCTAGTAGCCCTCGAGGCCTGTCCGCGAGGGGCTGATTGGTCTCCTCGGGGCCCCCTCTGGCAGACTCCTCCCTGCTGTACGCGGTCCCGGGTCCCTCTCAACCCAGGGCGGCGTACCCGCCGGACCGGCGGCGACGCACCCCCACGCGACGCCCACGGACCATCATGACCACCCTCGGGTGGACGAATCGAATGGAGCAGTGCCGGCCGTGGCCGTCAAGATCAAGTTGAAGCGCGTGGGCAAGGTCCACGCCCCCCAGTACCGCGTCATCGTCGCCGACTCGCGCACCAAGCGCGACGGCCGCGCGATCGAGGAGATCGGCGTCTACCAGCCGATGCAGGATCCCAGCCTCATCGAGATCGATTCCGATCGCGCCCAGCACTGGCTGAAGGTCGGCGCCCAGCCCACCGATGCTGTCCTCGTGCTGCTGAAGATCACCGGCGACTGGCAGAAGTTCAAGGGACTGCCGGGCCAGGAGGGCACCCTCAAGGTCGCTGCGCCCAAGGAGTCCAAGGTCGTCGCATACGAGGCTGCCGTCAAGCAGGCTGCCGACGAGCCCAAGACGCCGACGCCGCGCAAGGTTGCCGAGAAGGTTGCCGACGCCGCTGTCGCCGAAGCTGTCGCTGTTGCCGCTGCTGACGACGCCGTGCTCGCCGAGGCCGAGGCCATCGTCGAGATCGCCGAGGCCAATGCCGGCGAGGTCAGCGCCGCGGAGGCCGAGGCCGCCGTCGAGGCTGCCGTCGAGGCCGATGCTGTCGCCGACGCCGCTGCAGTCGTTGCGGATGAGGCCGTCGCCGAGGCCGTCGAGGCCGCGGCCGAGTCCACCGAGGCCTGACATGCTCGAGGACGCCCTGGGGCACCTCGTGCGTGGCATCGTCGACCACCCCGATGACGTCGCCGTGCGCGAGCGCACGGGCCGTCGCGGCCGGTCCCTCGAAGTCCGCGTGCACCCCGAGGACATGGGCCGCGTGATCGGCCGCTCCGGCCGCACCGCGACCGCCCTGCGCACCGTCGTCTCGGCGATCTCGCGCGACGGTCACGTGCGGATCGATTTCCTCGACGTCGACGAACGCTGACACCGCCATGCGGGTCGTGGTCGCTCGCGTGGGCCGCGCGCTGGGGGTCAAGGGCGACGTCCTCGTCGATGTCCTCACGGACGAGCCGGAGCGTCGCCTTGCCGCGGGAATCGATGTCTTCGTCATGGGCAGCGACCGGATCCTGCGCATCGAGTCGGATCGCCCGCACGGAGGCCGGCTCTGCCTGCACTTCGCCGGCATCGATGACCGCACCGCCGCCGAGGCGCTCACGGGACTCATGCTCGAAGCCGAACGTAGTGACGACGAGCGACCTGAGGACCCCGACGAGTACTACGACGATGCCCTTGTCGGCCTGGAGGTCGTCACGGAGGCGGGGGAGCGCGTCGGCGCGGTGACCGAGGTGCTCCATCTCCCGGGCCAGGACGTCCTCGCCGTACGGGCCGCTCCCGACGCACCGGAGATCCTCGTCCCCTTCGTGGTGGAGATCGTGCCCGAGGTCGACCTCGACACCGGGCGCGTCGTCATCAGGCCGCCCGCGGGACTCCTCGACGTCGAAGAGGAATCCTCGTGAGGATCGACATCGTCACGATCTTCCCCGACTACCTCGCCCCTCTCGAACTCTCCCTGGTCGGCAAGGCGCGCGAGCAGGGGATCCTCGACATCCGAGTCCACGACCTGCGCGACCACACGCACGACCGCCATCGCACCGTCGACGACGAGCCCTACGGCGGCGGGCCCGGCATGGTCATGCGCCCCGAGCCCTGGGGCGAGGCGCTCGACGCAATCCTTCCTGAGCACGCGCAGCCGCTGGTCGTCATCCCCACGCCGTCGGGCACGCCCCTCACGCAGGCCATCGCCATCGACTGGGCTCAGCGACCGGGCATGATCATCGCCTGTGGCCGCTACGAGGGAATCGATGCGCGCGTCGCCGAGGAGTACGCCGACCGAGCCGAGGTGGTGCCGGTCTCCCTGGGCGACTACGTGCTTGCCGGTGGCGAGGTGGCCGCACTGGCGATCGTCGAGGCGGTCGCGCGCCTGCTTCCCGGCGTCGTCGGCAACGAAGAGAGCATCACCGACGACTCGTTCGCACCGGGAGCCATGGAGGGTCTCCTCGAGGGCCCCGTCTACACGCGCCCACCTTCCTGGAGAGGCCATGAGGTGCCCGGAATCCTCCTCTCCGGCGATCACGCGCGCATCGCCGCGTGGCGTCGCGAGCAGGCGCTCGAGCGCACGAGGCGCATGAGGCCGGGGGTCCCCGAGGAGTAGGCCAGCCCCTCGATTCGGGCCCTGCGGCAGGCGTGTGGCACACTTTCGGGGCGCTCCCGCCCGTGAAGGGGGCCGGCCCGCCACAGGGGGCCGGCCGTAGGAAGCGCTTCTCCCGCCCGGTCCCGGGTGGGGAGCCGTGCCATCCCGACGGGATGGATCGACCGCGGGCGACCTGTGGCGCCGGCAGGAAGCGATTGCGCCATGCAGACACTCGACGATCTCGACTCCGCCTCCCTCCGCACCGACATTCCCGACTTCCGTCCCGGTGACACCGTCAAGGTGCACGTCAAGGTCGTCGAAGGAAACAAGACTCGCGTCCAGGTCTTCCAGGGCGTCGTGATCGGTCGTGCGGGTGATGGCGTCCGCGAGACATTCACCGTGCGCAAGGTTTCCTACGGCGTCGGCGTGGAGCGCACCTTCCCGCTGCACACTCCGATCATCGACAAGGTCGAGCTCGTGTCCCGTGGCGACGTGCGCCGCGCCAAGCTCTACTACCTGCGCAGCCTTCGCGGCAAGGCCGCCAAGATCAAGGAGCTGCGCGACACCACGCCCGCCAACGCGGAGTGAGGTCGTAGCGCGGGTCCCAAGCTGTACTGTCGGACGATCATGAGCGAGACGGGTCCGCGCGAAGGAACCCACGTGGACCGAGACGCGTCCGAGGGCGTGTCGCCACAGGATCGCAAGCGTCCGCGCATCCCGGCTTGGCTGGAGTTCCCCCTGCTCATCGTGGGGGCGTTCCTCGTCGCCTTCGTCGTCAAGACCTTCCTGGTCCAGGCGTTCTACATTCCCTCGGGCTCGATGGAGGACACCCTCCAGGTGGGTGACCGCGTTCTCGTCAACAAGGTCGTCTACCACCTACGCCCGATCGAGCGCGGCGATGTCATCGTCTTCGATGGCACAGGCTCCTTCATCACTGGCGACATCGTCGAACCCGATCGCTCGCCCGTCGAGGTCGTCGGCCGCCTGCTCGGCGAGATCGTCGGACTCGCGCCACCGCGCGACACGGACTTCATCAAGCGCGTGATCGGAGTGGGGGGCGACCGGGTCGTCTGCTGCGACGTCGATGGGCGGATCACCGTCAACGGCGTTCCGCTCGACGAGGAGGCCTACCTCTATCGCAACAATCCGCCGAGCAAGCAACCCTTCGATGTCCTCGTCCCCGAGGGGACCCTCTGGGTCATGGGCGACCACCGATCGGCGTCGGCCGACTCGCGATCCCACATGGGCGACCCGGGGGGCGGCTTCGTCCCGGTCGACCGAGTCATCGGCCGTGCCTTCGCCGTTGTCTGGCCACTCGGCAACGCCCAGATCCTCGAGATCCCGCAGACCTTCGAGCAGCCGGCCCTAGACGGGTCCGGATCCACGCCGTGACCGTGCCGTCGGTTCGCCGCCCCGACGAGGACACCCAGCCCATCCCGGTCGTTCGGGGCCGTCACGCCGCGCCCCGGCCCAAGCGCTCGGCTGGCCAGTGGGCTGTACGCGTCGCGCGCGAGGCGGGAATCGTCGCTGCGATCGTCGTGGCGTTCCTCATCATCGCCAGGCTGGTCGTCGGCCAGGTGGCGCACGTCGCGGATGACGCCATGGAGCCGACGCTCTCGGCGGGCGATCGCGTGGTCGTGACGGCATGGGGCGAGCCCGCGAGCGGGGACGTCGTGATGGTGCGCACCCCCGAGGGGTGGGCTACCCCCTCCGACACCTCAGTCGCCCGCATCATCGCCGTCGGCGGGCAGCGCGTGGTCTGCTGCGATGGTGCCGGGCGGATCACCATCGACGGGGCTCCTCTCGACGAGCCTTACGTCGCCGGTGCCACCGACCAGGTCGACTTCGACGTCACCGTGCCGAAGGGGAGGGTCTTCGTCCTCGCGGACGACCGGGCGACAGCGCGCGACAGCCGCGCCCTGCTCGGTACCGGCGACGGGACCCTCGCGGCCGACGACGTGCTCGGGCGCGTCGTCCTCGTGGCCTGGCCGCCCCGAGGTCCAGTGGGCTGAGGCGCTCCATGGCGGTCACCCTCCGTGTCGAACGTGCACTGTTGCGCGAAGCGCGTCCGGGCGCGGTCCTCGCCGCCGTCGACGAGGTTGGCCGCGGTGCGCTCGCGGGACCCGTTGCCGTGGGCGTGGTCATCATCGACGCGGCTTCCGCTGCGGCGCCGCAGGGAGTGCGCGATAGCAAGGAATGCGACAGGGCGACGCGGGAACGCCTTGCGCCGCGCGTGCGAGCCTGGGCGAATCGAAGCGCGGTGGGCATGGCCTCATCCGTGGAGATCGACTCGATCGGGATCATCGGCGCACTCGCCCTCGCGGCGGCCCGAGCGCTCAACGCGACGGGCGTGCGTCCCGACCTCGTGCTCCTCGACGGCAAGCACGACTGGATCTCGCGAGTCGCGCCCGGCTCCCAGGTGGTGACGCGCATCCAGGCGGATGCCACGTGCGCGGCGGTTGCCGCGGCGAGCATCATCGCCAAGGTCACGAGGGATGCGCACATGGTGGCTCTCGATGAGCAGTGCCCGGGGTACGGCTGGAGCGGCAACAAGGGGTACGCAGCACCCGAGCACATCGCTGCACTCGAGCGCCATGGGCCCTCGCCGTGGCATCGGGTCAGCTGGAGGCTCCCGGGGGTGTCCACAGCGTCAGGCTGAAGGACCTATCCCCAGGCTCCTTCGACACGTCGTTCCGTCGGGCGCGTGCAGCCACCCTGACCCCGAGGGCCGCCGGCCCGCGGAGGGAGTGGCATGGGCACGCAGCATCTGCAACGCGGTCGCTGGGGCGAGGATCTGGCGGTGCGCCACCTCGAGAGGCTCGGGCTCACCGTCATCGACCGCAACTGGCGATGCAGAGAGGGCGAAATTGACATCGTCGCCGGCGACGTGGCGCACGACACCATCGTCATCTGCGAGGTCAAGACGCGTAGCTCGGAAGACTTCGGATCCCCTCTCGCCGCTGTCACTCCCCGCAAGCTGCGGCGCTTGCGTGCCCTGGCAGGCGCGTGGATGCGTGCCCACGACCATCATGCGCGCGAGGTGCGCATCGATGTCATCGGCATCCTGCTGAGCCGCTCCGGCGCCCCGAGCCTCGAGCACCTGCGCGGGGTGGCGTAGTGGTGGCACGATGCCGCACGGCCGTGATCGTGGGCGTGGCCGCGCGGATCGTCGACGTGGAGGCGGATGTCAGTTCGGGGCTCCCGGGCCTCACCATCGTGGGACTCGCGGATACCGCGGTCAGCGAGTCCCGCGATCGCGTGCGTGCGGCCATCGAGCACAGCGGTTTCGAGTGGCCGCGCACGCGTGTCACCGTCGCGCTCCTGCCTGCATCCCTGCCCAAGCGCGGCTCCTCGCTCGATGCCGCCATTGCCGTGGCGATCCTCGCCGCCTCGCAGCAACTCCCGGAGGCCGCGGCCGCGGGGTCCTGCGTCCTCGGCGAGCTGGGGCTCGACGGCCGCATTCACCCCGTGGCCGGCGGAATCGCGGCCGCTCTCGCGGTCCAGGGGCGCGCCGTACGACTGCTCGTCCCGGCAGCGGGCGTCGGCGAGGCCACCCTGGTGCCGGGTGTCGATGCCGGGGGCGTGCGCGACCTGTCGCATCTCGTCCGCGTGCTCCGTGGGGAAGCGGAGCCCGAGGGCGCGGCGCGCGACGGGCTCGTGTCCGCACCACACCCGCCTGACCTGGCGGACGTGCGCGGACAGTCGGAGGCGCGTCGCGCGCTCGAGGTCGCGGCTGCGGGCGGGCATCACCTCGCCATGATCGGGGTGCCCGGCGTAGGCAAGACCCTGCTCGCCGAAAGGCTCCCCGGCCTCATTCCGCCCCTGGACGATGCGACTGCTCTCGAAGTGACCGCCATACAGTCGGCCGCTGGTCTCGATCCCCGTGGCCTGGTCCGACGCGTCCCCTTCCAGGCACCACACCACTCGGCATCCATGACGGCAATCGTCGGCGGTGGACAGGGAGGGCGGCTGCGCATCGGTGCCGCGACGCTCGCCCACCGGGGCGTCCTCTTCCTCGACGAGGCGCCGGAGTTCGCTCGCTCGGTCCTGGATGCCCTGCGCCAGCCTCTCGAGAGCGGGGAAGTGCGTATCGCGCGCGCGGACATCTCAGGGGTGCTCCCTGCGCGCTTCGCGCTGGTGATCGCGGCCAATCCGTGCCCCTGCGGCAAAGGACTGGGCATGGATGCGGCCTGCGTGTGCTCGCCGATGGAGCGTCGACGCTACGCCGCGAAGATGTCAGGCCCCTTGATGGACAGGGTCGACCTGCGCGTATCGCTGGAGAAGCCGAGCCTCGCGCAGATCGGTGATGCGGGCGAGTCGACCGCCGTCGTCGCTGATCGGGTGGCCGAGGCTCGGGTCAGGGCAGCCACGCGATGGGCATCCGAGGGGGTGGACTGGCGCGTCAATGCAGAGGCCCCGGGTTCAGTCCTTCGGGATCGTCGGCCGCCTGACGAAGCGGGTGCGCGACTGCTGCGCTCGGCGTTCGCGCGCGGCTCGCTGAGCATGCGCGGTGCCGATCGGGTCTTGCGCGTGGCATGGACACTCGCGGACCTCGACGCCGCCGCTCAACCGGGTGCGGATCATGTGGCGGGTGCGATGGTCCTGCGCGGGGGAGGGCTCGCATGGGCGTCCTGAACGACGGTGCTCCTGTGGAGACCGATCGATGCGCGCGACTCCTCCTCTCGCAGTGGTGCGAAGCGGGGGATCAGGCCCTGGGGGCGCGCGTGCGCGAGCGGGGCGCGCACACCGTGGTCGAGGAAGCGCTCGCGGGGCATTCGCCGCTGCCCGCATCCACCGGCATTGGCGCCCGTGTCCCCAGCGGCACGACCTACGACGCGGCGATCCGTCGTTGGGTCGAGCCTGCCTGGATCGCCGCCGAGCGGATCGGGGCGCGCTACGTCGTGCCGGGAGACCTCGAGTGGCCCTCGCAGCTCGACGACCTTCGTGACGCGGCGCCCCTGGGCCTGTGGCTCGCGGGTGCGGGCGACCTTCGCCTGCTCGCCCTGCGGTCGATTTCGGTCGTCGGCGCGCGCTCGGCCACCGCATACGGCGAGGGAATCGCACGTGAGCTCGGCGCCCACCTCGCCGAGAGCGACTGGCTCACTGTTTCGGGCGGGGCCTTCGGGATCGACGCTGCTGCGCATCGAGGTGCCCTCGCCGTGAATGGCGCCACCGCGTGCGTGCTTGCCGGAGGTGTTGACGTGCCCTACCCCCGCTCGCATGCCGACCTCCTTGCGCGCATCCGGGACTCAGGGGTGCTCATCAGCGAGGCGCCCCTCGGTGGTGCGGCGATGCGTCATCGCTTCCTCACGCGCAATCGACTGATCGCGGCGCTGAGCAGGGGCAGCGTGCTCGTCGAAGCCGCCCTGCGTTCGGGCGGGCGCTCGACCGTGCGCGAGGCCCGCGCGCTGAATCGCGTCGTGATGGCATTCCCTGGTCCCGTGACCTCGCCCATGTCTGCCGGCTGTCATGCGGTGATTCGCGACGAGGCAGTTCAGCTGGTCACGTCGCCGCGCGAGGTCCTCGCCCTGGTGGAGGGCAGGCTGACGAGCGATGACCAGGGCTGTGCGGACGACGAGGACCTGGGCTGGCGCGAGCGCCGCGTTCTCGATGCGGTGCCCGCGCGTCGCCCCGCACCCCTGGTGAGCATCGCTCGGCTGGCCGGCCTCGGGCTCGCGGAGGCCATGACCGCCCTCGGCACCCTGGACGCGCTGGGGCTCGTGCAGCGCGCCGGGGAAGGCTGGGCACGCCGCGCCGCGTGAGTCGGTCACCGGCGGGAGCGGCCACAGGCGTCAGCATGGGGGAGTGGCCGAACCCGCTGCCCCGCCCGAGGGCGACTGGGACGAGGTGATCGCGCGCTTCCGCGATCACCTCTCCCTCGAGCTCGGGCGCAGCGACCACACCGTGCGCGCCTACGTCGGGGATCTCGACGCGCTCGCCGACTTCGCTCGAGAGCGCGGCACGCCCTACGTCGGTGACCTCAGCCTGCTGTCCCTGCGCGCGTGGCTCGCGGACCAGGAGCGGCGCGGACTCTCGCGCAGCACTCTCGCGCGCCGCGCGGCAAGTGCCCGCGTCTTCACCGAGTGGGCCGTCCAGCGCGGGGTCCTCAGCGCGGATGTCGCCGCCCGGCTCGCGTCCCCCAAGCGCGCCCACCGCCTGCCCTCCGTGCTCACGGCCGATCAGGCGAGCGCGGTGCTGGAGGTTGCTGCCGAGGGGGCGGACTCGCCTATCGGTCTGCGCGACCTGGCCATCCTCGAGACGCTGTATGCCACGGGGATCCGCGTGGGCGAGCTCGTCGGCCTTGATATCGACGACATCGACAGGACGCGACGCACGCTACGGGTCCTCGGCAAGGGCGGTCGTGAGCGCACCGTGCCCTTTGGAGTCCCCGCCGAGCGCGCCCTGGCGGCCTGGCTCGCTGAGGGCCGGCCGGCGCTGGTGAGGGACACCTCGGGACCGGCGGCGTTCCTCGGTGCTCGCGGCGGGCGGATCGACCCGCGGACAGTCCGCGCGGTCGTGCACCGCACGGCCGGCGCGGTCGAGGGAGTGGCCGATATCGGGCCACATGGCTGGCGCCACACCTCGGCCACGCACGTGCTGGAAGGGGGCGCCGACCTGCGCGCCGTACAGGAGATCCTCGGCCATCAGAGCCTCGCGACGACCCAGGTCTACACGCATGTGTCGGTCGAGCGGCTGCGCAAGACCTACGAGCAGGCGCATCCGCGGGCCTGACCGCGGAGCGGCTTGAGGATCACCGCGCGTCGCAACAGCAGCATCGGGTCGGCGTACACGCGTCCGTTCTTCAGTCCCCAGTGGAAGCCACGCGAGTGCGCATGGGCGATCACCACGCCGATCGGGTCGCCGGCATCGACGGCGTCACCCGCCTCGACGTGGGCGAGGACTCCTTCGTACGTCGTGCGCCAGCCGGTGCCGCCGAGGATGCGATGCGGGTGCTCGATGCTCACCACGGCCTTGCCCGCGACGCGACCGGCGACGCGCACGACTCCGGGAGCGGGGGCCCGGACGACCGAGCCGGGATCCGCCGTGAGGTCGACCCCGCGGTGCCCGGCGGCGTAGGGGCCTGCGGGTGCCGCGAAGGGCCTTTCCACCACGACCGGAGTGACAGGAGGCCGCCAGGCGGTCTCCCGGGCGGGTAGGCCGAGGGGGGAGCTCGACGCGAGTGCCAGCAGGAGAGGCAGGGCTAAGGCAGCGAGGGTCATCCGGTCACGGTGAGCCACCGGGGTCCTGCCAGGGAAGTCCCGCCCCGCTCCCTGGGGAAGCCGAGGGCCTGGGGACGGAGCACGGGCGCCGACCCCGTAGAC
>JAPOKX010000039.1 GCA_029977425.1 Actinomycetota bacterium | reverse complement strand
GCCAGCTCCGGCGTGAAGTGCAGGACGACCACCTCGTCCGCGCCCGCCGCGCGCAGGAGCTCCTCGCGCCGCTGCACGGAGGTGAGGCGATCGGGGGCGCTCTCGGGTCGGAGCACCGCGGCAGGGTGAGGATCGAAGGTGACGGCCACGACGCGGTCGTCCGGCCCGGCGCCAGCACGCCCCCGGGCGCGTTCGACCAGGGCCCTATGGCCGCGATGGACGCCATCGAAGTTGCCGATGATCACGACGCGCACGTGCGAAGCCTGCCACGCGGCCCGCGCGTGCGAGGATGTGACCTCCGGGCGCCCGGGCGCCCCGGTCAATGGGAGACCACGTGGCGGATCGCCTGCTGCTGCACATCGGCACGCAGAAGTCGGGTACGACGTACCTTCAACGCGTGCTGGCGCGCCTGTCGGGCGAGCTGAAGCGCGAGGGAGTCCTCTATCCGACGCGATTGCAGGGCCGACGGGAGATCTACAACCACGAGGCGGCTGCCTACGGGCTCCTCGGCACGGCATCTTTCCCCTGGGTGGCGCCCGCGCGGGCCGAGGGGCAGACGGGTGCATGGGAGCGACTCAGGCGGAAGGTGCAGGACTGGGACGGCACGGCCATCGTGTCCGGCGAGGCCTTCTCCGTCATCGACCCGGCCGCGGCGCAGCGCCTCGTCGACTCGCTCGGCGTCCCGAACACTCACGTCATCATCACGGCGCGCGATCTCGGCCGGGTGCTGCCGAGCTCCTGGCAGCAGCACATCCGCAATGGCCGCTCGACGAGCTTCGCGAGCTACCTCCAGCAGCAGGCTGAGCGGCGAGGCGAGGGCTCCGCGCGCGACCTCGCGCGCCGCTGGGACGAGGATCCCGAGCAGACATTCTGGCGTGCCTACGCGATCGGCGGACTCGTCGACCGATGGGCACCCCTCGCCCGCACGGTGAGCGTCGTCACCGTGCCACGCCGGGGCGCCGCCCCCGACGAACTGTGGCATCGCTTCCGCCGCGCCCTCGACCTCGCTCCCGTGCTGCCCGAGACTCCGCCGGCCATCGACGACCTCGAGGCCAATGTGGGCCTCACCGAACCCGAGGTGCTCGTGCTCGCCGCCCTCAATCGGCAGGTCGACTCGACGAAGGCGGATAGCCCTGGCATGCGGGCCTTGCGCGCGCGCATCGTCCGCGAGGCCTTCGCCTCTCGTCCCGATCGTGGCGCCGCAGTCCGCATCCCCGACTCGTGGGTCCCCCGCGTTGCCGCGTGGGCCGACGACGACCTCTCGGTGCTGCGCTCGACGTCAGCGATCCTGGTGGGACCCGAGTCCGACCTCGTCGTGGAGCCGCCCAGGGGCCCCGGTGGCGACGGGCCACGGGCAGAGGAGGTGGCGCGCGCTGCGGGGGCGGCGATCGCCTACCTCGCCGGCACCGGCGCCTAGACTGCCGACGTGCTCGTCCTCGTCTGCGGTATGCACCGCTCCGGATCCACGCTGGTCTGGCAGATCACCCGCCAACTGCTGGACGGGGCACCCGGACTGCGCAACCCGCGTGGCGTCTCGACCGAGGAGTACCCGGCCGCCGCGGCCAACCCCGATGACCTGCTCATGGCGAAGGTGCACTTCCGCCCGGCGCTCGACCGCGATGAGTTCCCCGACGACGGCGCCCGCTACCTCTACACCTACCGGGACCCCCGCGATGTCGTGGCGTCGCTGTACCGCAAGGGCAGGTACAAGCCGGACGATCCCGAGCGAGGCGCGCGACCGAGCCGACTCATCGTCCGCAGGGAGTTGCGCGGCGACGAGTTCTGGACCTCGAAGTCGGACGTCTGGATCGGCCGATACGAGGACTTCCGCGACGATGTGCCCGGCCTCGTGCGCACCCTGGCCGGCTATCTCGACGTGTCAGTCGACGATGCTCGCGTCGCCGAGATCGTGCGCGCGGTCGACCTGGCCGCCCAGGAGGAACGCGCGAAGGCCGCGCGCGAGCACGGCGTCGATGACGACCTGCGCGTGACCTCCAACCACATCACGGACGGCCGCGAGGGCGCCTGGCGCGACACCCTCACGTCCGAGGAACTCGTCGCGATCGAGGCCGAGAGTGCCCGCTGGCTGGTCGAGCACGGCTATGACGTCGAGACGGAAGTCGGGCGTCGCAAGACGGCCGACCTGCGCGGCGTCGAGGTGCCCGCACGCGCTCCGGCCGCGCGCCCCGCGCCCGCGCGCCGCCGCAGCCGGGAGCAGTGGGCGGTTCCGTTGCTGCTCCTTGCCGCCGTGTGCGGTGTCCTGGGCGTCATCGCCACCTTCGCCGCGCCCGCTCTCTCCCTCGTGCCCTGGGTGCTCGCCCTCGGCGCGGGGGTCGTCGGCGGCTACCTCTGGGGCCGCGAGGGGCACGCGCTCCTGCCGCGTCGGCGCCGCTGACATGGCGCGCTGACATGGCACAACGGGTCGTCCTGCATATCGGTCCGCGCAAGACCGCAACGACCTACCTCCAACGCGTGCTCCAGCAGTGCGTGGAGATCGGCACCGTTCCCGCCGCCTGCTATCCCGTGCGTACGCGCGATCGGCTCGACCACAACCATGTCCCCGGCCTCATCGACCTCGCCCGCACCCAGGGCGAGATCGGCCTGCAAGCTGACGCGTGGACTCAGCAGGACGGCAGCGACGCGCGCGCCCTCCTTGAGGCGGTCTCCGCCACCGAAGATGAGGTCATCCTTTCGGCAGAGGCCCTGTCGGTCCTGCGGCCGAGCGGCGCCGCCGCCATCATCTCGTCCCTCGCTCCCGCGCCCGTGGACGTGGTGATCACCGTGCGCGACCTCGCGCGCGTGCTGCCGAGCTCATGGCAGCAGCACACGCGCAACGGCAATATCGAGTCGTACGACGACTACCTCGCGCTGAGGGCCGAGGAACGCCTCTCGCGCATCGATCGCGAGGACCTGCATCGCGGCTTCTGGCGTGCCTACAGCTATGGCGAGCTCGCCCGCCGCTGGGCCGACGTCGCCCGATCAGTGCGAGTCGTGACCGTGCCCGCCGGTCGCTCCGATCCGGCCGAGGTGTGGCGGCGCTTCGTTGCCGCCGTCGACATGCCCCCGCTGCCTGCGGAGCCTCCCCCGATCGACGACGATCGGGCCAACGTGTCGCTCACGGGGGCGGAGACCTACGCGCTCCACGGGCTCAACGTCGCCGCCCGCGGCGACGGGCTGGGTCGCCGCGAGGTGCGGGATTGGCATCGCAAGCTCTTGCGCCGGGGCTGGGCAGACAGGCCGGACCGGGGGCCGAGCCTGGGACTGCCGCCGCAGGTGCTGGAGTCGGTGCGGGGATGGGCCGACGAGGACCGGGCGGACCTGGCGGCATCCGGGCTGCCGGTCTTCGGCACTCTCGATGACCTCGTCGTGGGGCCGGATTCCCCCGGGGTCCCCGACGCTGCGGCCGTGGCCGTCGCTGCGGGGGCGGCGATGGCCCTCGCCCTTCGCGGCAAGCGCGCGCGGGACGAGGACTGAGTCGCACGTCAGGCTCTTGCCCACTCCTCGAGCTGCCGCACGAACGCAGGGCCGTCCACCGACCAGTTGGCGTGAGCACTCACCCAGGCGCGCCCCGAGTCGGCCATCGCCTGGCGACGCCGGTCGTCGTCATTGATCTCGATGATCGCCTCGCAGGCCTGCGCTACCCCACCGAAAGGCACGACGACGCCGGCGCCGCTGCTCCGGGCGAGCTCCACGGCGAGCGGAAGCTGCGTCGAGACGAAGGGGACGCCGCGGGAGAGGTACTCGAGCAGCTTCGTAGGCATGGAGTGGCGGTAATTCGGCTCGTCCCGCAGTAGCGACACCCCCACGGTGGCACCTTCGATCCGCGCAAGGGCCTCCGCGTTGGGGACGAAGCCACGCCAGTCGATCCACCCGGCCGCGTGTGCCCGCGCGACGACCTCCGCCACTTCGGGGTCGGCATTGCCGATCACCTCGAGGACGACACCGTGCTGGGCCAGCGCGCGACCGAGATCGACGAGCTCCTCGGCGCCTCGCGCGCGGGTGAGCCGGCCCACGTAGATCGCTCGCCCTCGACCACTCGCCAGCACGCTCTCGGGCACCACGGGCGTATTGGGCACGACGGGGTGGGGGCGGGCAAACCGGGACGCATAGCCGTGCTCGGCGAGCAAGACGTGCCAGGACCTCTCGGCGCGGCCCTCGGCCCAGCGCACCCCCGCGCCCACGGGACGGGCGAGCGGACGGGGCATCCAGGGCCTCATCGACAGGGCCGCCGCCGTGTCCTCGTGCACATCCCACACGATCGCGGGATGGGAGACGCCCACGGCGGCCAGAGCGGCATCGGGACCGTGCAGCAGCAGCACATCGTGCAGAGGCGCCTCGCGCCGGACAGCCCGACGGGCCTCACGCAGGGCTGCCATCCGCTTGCGTCCGGAGCTCCGCGGGATGTCGACAGGGCGAACGCCGGACCGAGGTGTCACTCCGCATGCGGAGAACGGCCCCACATGCGTGACTTCATGCCCGGCGTCCAGGAGTGCGCCGATCTCGCGTTCGGTGACGCGCGCGTCACGTGGATCGTGGACAGGGGACACCACGAGGACGCGCACGTCAGCCCTGCTCCTGCTCTGCGGCCAGCTCAGCGAGTGCCTGCTCGTTGGCCTCCTTGCGCTTACGGCGCCGCTCGCGCAGGGCCTTCTTGCTCTGCAGGCCAAAGCGCGTCTCGTACTCGGGGATGATGTCATCGGGGTGGCCATCAGCGATGATCTGGCCTTGATCCAGCCAGAGCACGCGGTTGCACGCCGAGCGGATGGCCCCCATCGAGTGGCTCACCAGGAAGATCGTGTCAGCTTCGTCCCGCAGTTGCTGGATCCGCTGGCTGCTGCGCTTGACGAACTCGCCGTCGCCGGTGGAGAGAGCCTCGTCGATGAGCAGGATCTCGTGCGTCACGGCCGACGCGATAGCGAACTTCAGCCGGGCCGACATGCCTGACGAATAGGTGTTCATGGGCATGTGGATCGCGGAGCCGATCCCGCTGAACTCCACGACGGAAGGGACGCGCTCGCGCACCTCAGCGGGCGTGAGGCCCAGGGCGAGAAGCCCGAGCTCCACGTTGCGAAGGCCCGACAATGCCTGCATGAGCGCCGAGCTGACCCCGAGCATCGTGGGCTGGCCGTCCGCGTACACCGCGCCCTGATTCGGCGGGAGGAGCCCGGCGATCGCCCGCATGAGGGTGGACTTGCCCGCGCCGTTCTTGCCGATCACTCCGACGGCCTCGCCCTGGCGAGCCACGAAGCTCACGCCGCGCAGGGCGTGCACCTCTCGCTTGGTGGACACGGGTCGCCGAGTGCGCAGCCGGCGCCAGCGACTGGCCCCCGGATCAAGCGGGGCATCAGGAGCGGTCCACACGCGATACACGATGTGCAGGTCGTCCACGACGACCTTGATCGGCGCATCCGGATCATTGGCCTTGGGCGGCTCGAGATCGGAGAAGTCGGCGTCCTCGCTCAGGTCGAACTCGTCGTCAGCCTCGTCCATAACGGTCCTCCGCGCGCCAGAAGAACCACAGGCCGAACGGGAGCATGACGAGTGCCCAGGCGACCGCCAGAGCCCAGTTCCACGCGCCTCCTGGCGAGAAGTACGAGTCCATGAGGGCATCGCGCATGCAGTTGAGGTAGACGGTGCCCGGGTTGATCTCGATGAGGAAGGTCGCCCACGGTGGCATCCCCAGCCGGGACAGGCGGTCTGCGATGGGGATCATGACCCCGGACATGTAGCCCCAGATCCGGAGGAGATAGGGCAGCACCTCGGAGACGTCCTGAACCGTGGCGACGACGCGCGCCATCACGAGCGCCATGCCGAGCGAGAACATGAGGATGAGCAGCAGCGCCACCGGCGCGAGCAGCCACTGCCACGTGATCGGCTCCCCCGTGATGACCAGGATGACGACCATGATGGGCAGCGCGTACAGGAAGACGCGCAACTGCTTGATGACGATGGCAATGGGCAGCACGGCCCGCGGGAAATGGATCGAGCGCACAAGGCCCTCGTTGCCCGAGATGCTCCGCGAGCCCACGGTGACGGACTGCCGGATGATCGCGAAGGTGAAGACGCCGGCGGCAAGGAAGCCGGTGTAGTTCTCCACGCTCCCCCGGCCGCCCAGCAGGAATCCGAAGAGGAACCAGTAGAGCGCCATGGTGAGGACGGGGTCCATCACCTGCCAGAACTGCCCCAGCCTGCTCTTGGTGTTCTGCTTGTCGACGCTGGCCTTCGCGAAGGCGAGGATGAAGGCCCGCCTCTGCCACAGGCTGCGCAGATAGGCCCAGAACGGAGGACGGCTGTTGACCGGCGTGAGGCCGGCGTGGAGGGCGAGGTCCCGGGCGTCGACCTCGCGGCCGTCGGCGAGGATCAGAGCCGCACCACCTTCGGTCCACTCGTGGCCCCACGCGTGTCGAAGAGCCGCGCCGACTGCGCGGCCACAGCAGCGAGGTCGTAGTCGCTGTGGTTCTGGAGCAGGACCACGATGTCGGCGCGCGCGAGCGCGGAATCCAGGTCATCCACTCGAGTGAGGCTCTCCGCCCCCAGCCGCCAGGTGACGACGTGCGGGTCATGGAAGTCGACCTCGGCGCCCTTGTCGCGCAGCTCCACCGCGATCGGCTTGGCCGGCGACTCGCGCTGGTCCGCGATATCCGGCTTGTACGTCACCCCGAGGAGCAGGATGCGCGACCCCCGCAGCGCCTTGCCTTCGTCATTGAGCGCATCCTGGATGCGTCGCACGACGTACGACGGCATGCCGGCGTTGATCTCCTGGGCGAGCTCGACGAATCGGAAGGGATAGCCGAGCTTGGCCTGGACCTGGTACGACAGGTAATTGGGATCGATGGGAATGCAGTGCCCGCCCACTCCCGGACCGGGATAGAAGGCCTGGAAGCCAAAGGGCTTGCTCTTGGCCGCTGCGATGACATCCCAGAGGTCGATGTCGAGTTCGTGGCAGAAGCGCGCCATCTCGTTGACGAGAGCGATGTTGATGTGGCGATAGGTGTTCTCGAGGAGCTTGGCCATTTCCGCCTCGCGGGTGCCTCGTGCACGCACCACGGTGTCCACGAAGCTGCCGTAGAACGCCGCGGCTGCGTCGGTGCACGCCTCCGTGTGGCCGCCGACCACCTTGGGAGTGTTGCGCATGCCGTAGACCTCATTGCCGGGATCGATGCGCTCCGGACTGAAGGCAAGGTGGAAATCGCGACCCGCCACGAGCCCGCCAGCCTCGAGCACGGGTCGCACCTCGTCGTCGGTCGTCCCGGGGTAGGTGGTGGACTCGAGCACGACCAGTTGTCCGGGTCGCAGGTGCTCGGCGATCGCACGAGTCGCCCCGAGCACCGCTCCCAGGTCCGGGCCGCCTTCCGGCGTGAGGGGCGTGGGGACGCAGATGACAACCGTGCGTGCATCCGCGATGACCGATGCATCCGTCGTCGCCGTGAAGCCCCGCTCGAGCATCTCGGCGATGTCGGCGTCGGCCAGGTCATCCACGTGGGAGCGCGCGGCATTGAGTCCCTCGACCACCCCGGCGGAGACGTCGAGGCCGGTGACCGAGAGTCCGGCGCGGGTAGCCTCCTGCGCCAGTGGCAGGCCGACGTAGCCCAGCCCGATGACAACCAGATCGCGCGTCATGTCCGTCCTTCGCCTTCCCTGCCGGCCTCCGGCCTTGCAGCCCGCCGAGCCGTCGTGGCCGCAGGGGGTCAGCCCGTGAGGGCGCCGAGGTAAGAGTACGCCGCCCGATAGGCCCCCATGACGGAAGGCCACGTGCGCGTGGCCTCCACCCAGGCCCTGGCGCGCTCCCCCGCCTCCGCCCGCACCTTCGGCTCCGCGAGCGAGCGCACGGCCTCGGCGAGCGCCGCCGGATCGCTCGCGCGCACGAGCGGTGAGCCCGGGGCCAGCACCTCGGCCACGGCAGGGAGGTCACTGCCCACGACCGGGATGCCGCGCGCCTGGGCCTCCAGGGGCTTGAGCGGGGTGACGCCGCGATTCAGCACGGTGTCCTCGCGCGGCAGGGCGAACACATCGAGCACGTCGAACCACTGCCGCACCTGGGACACCGGGACGCGCCCGGGGGCGACGAGGGGCACGTCGATCGCCTCCGCCCGAGTGCGCAAGGCGGCAAGGCCAGGACCGTCGCCGACGATGAGCGTCCGGGCGTCGAGACCCTCGCGACGCAGCAGGGCCACCGCGTCGACGAGGGTGGCAAACCCCTCATCGTCGTTGACCGTCGCCACGCTTCCGATCCACAGGGCGTCGTCGATTCCCAACTGTCGGCGCGCCGCCGACATGTCCCTTGCCTCGAGGAATTCCATGGGGACGGCATTGGGTGCCACGAACACCCGCTCGGGCGCGACCCCGCGCGCGATGATCGCCTCGCGCATGCCCTCACTCAGGGTCGTCACCGCATCGGCTGCCAGGAGCGCCTCGGTGTGCCGGTCGCGCAGCAACGCAAACGTGTCACTGTCCCGGGCGGCTTCCCCTCCGTGTCGCGCGAGCCACGTGTCCTCGAAGAACGTGCGTGCCTCGTAGGCGACAGGCACGCCGCGCGCACGCCCCACCTGGATCGCCACGGCCGCGTTGACGTGATCCGACGCCGCGTGGATCACGTCTGGTCGCACCTCGTCGACGAGCCGGCCGAGGTGCGCGGCGTACTCCTCCCGCACACGCCTCTCGGGAGGCATCACCAGGGGAAGCAGTCGGTGGTAGGGCACGCCCTCGATGACCTGCGGGTCGGGCGAACCCAGGTCCCCGTGCGTCACGGGGAAGCCCAGCCGAGTGACCACGCGGGCATCCCAACCGAGGTCGCGCTGGGCCCGGGCGATCCGCTGCGTGCGGATGGTGGACCCGGCCTGGGTCACGGGGAGGGAGTTCGTCACGACATGGAGCACGCCAAGCCGTCCACTTACCAGCTGCCGCAGGCGCGGACGAGGCAGCGTGTCGCCCACCGGCTGTCCGAGCACCTCCAACTGCCGACGAGCGGACCTCACGGCGCGTCGCCCGCGCGAGTCCGTGGGATGGGTGCGAGCGACTTCGGCGAGCCGTCCCGCGAGCACGTCGACAGCGAGGGCACAGGAGGCGTACTCGGGACCATCCTGCGGGATGGCCTCGAGCACGCGGCAGGCATCGTCGTAGCGGTCCAGGGCAATCGCTCGATCGAGTTGCGTGAGGAGGTCAGTCGAATGACGGCCCTGGAGGCGCGGCATCGCTCGCTCCAACGCGGCGCGACCTCGAGCGGGGTCCTCGGCGAAGCGCCGCAGGGCTCCGGAAGCGGCAAGGGGAACGCGCCGCACGAAGCCGAGCCCCGTCATATCCGCCTCACGGTCTGGGATACTAGACGTCGGTGACGGAGGCGTCACCGCACGCGATCCCCGGAGCCGGCTCGCGGCGCCAGCGACAGGAAGGCCGCGATGACCCTGCTGCATGTCACCGGCGCCCGTCCCAACTTTCCCAAGGCCGCTCCTGTGATCGCAGCTCTTGCCGCGCTTGGCGTGCGCCAGCGGCTGGTCCACACCGGACAGCACTACGACGACCGCATGTCCGAGGTGTTCTTCCGCGAGCTCGATCTCCCTCGCCCGGACATCAACCTGGGCGTCGGATCGGGTGGGCACGCGCAGCAGACAGCCGCCCTCCTCGTCGGACTCGAGGAGGAGATGCTCGCCACCCGCCCCGAGCTCGTCATCGTCTACGGCGATGTCAACTCCACGCTTGCGGCAGCGATCGTCGCGAGCAAGCTCGGGATCCCTGTCGCGCACGTGGAGGCGGGCCTGCGCTCCTTCGACATGTCCATGCCGGAGGAGATCAACCGCATCGTCACGGACCGCCTGTCGGACGTCCTCCTGTGCACGAGCGCCGACGCGATCGCGCACCTGGCACACGAAGGGGTGCCCGCCGAGCGCATCCACCTGGTGGGCAATCCCATGATTGACACGCTGCTCGCCAATCTCGACCGTTTCGACGCGGATCGGATGCGCACGCAGCTGCAGCTTCCCGACGACTACCTCGTTGCGACGCTGCACCGCCCCGGCAACGTCGACGATCCGGAATCCGCAGGAGAGCTTGTGGCACTCCTCCATTCGGCAGCGTCGCGCGCCGACATCGTCCTCCCCCTCC
Source organism: Actinomycetota bacterium (assembly GCA_029977425.1). Taxonomy (GTDB): domain Bacteria; phylum Actinomycetota; class Actinomycetes; order S36-B12; family S36-B12; genus Mxb001. The sequence continues at coordinate 3,009 of JAPOKX010000039.1, read as the reverse complement.
ATCCGCGCGGGAGGGCAGTCCTCGAGGCCCTCGGGCTCGACGACCACCCGCGCATGCACGTGGTGGAGCCGCTCGGCTACCTCGACTTCATGGGACTCGTCCGCGGATCCCGCGCCGTCATCACCGACTCCGGCGGCGTCCAAGAGGAGACGACCGTGCTGGGCATCCCCTGCCTCACGCTCCGCCCCAACACAGAGCGGCCCGTGACGATCACGCACGGCTCCAACCGCCTGGCGACGCCCGCGACGCTCCTGCCCCTGCTCGACGACGCCCTGTCCGGCGGGGTCGACATCCCCCGGCGCCCGCCCCTGTGGGACGGCCGAGCCGGTGAGCGCATCGCCGAGGTCGTCGTCGACTGGCTCGGCGATCGCGAGCGACGATGAGCGAGGACGTCGCACCCGATGGCGCGACCCAGGGTGACGTGGAGAGGACCACGAGCGGCGCCCGCATGATGGCGGAGCTGCGGCAGGCTCAGGCACGCGCAGACCGGGCCGAGCGCGAACTCGATCGGACCAAGCGCAGCGCCGCCTATGTCGTCGGGGACCTTCTCGTGCAGGCGGCCAAGGATCCGCGGCGCCTGCTCACGCTGCCCCGCGACCTCTGGCGCACGTGGCGCCTGCGTCGCGCGCGCCGCACCGCTCCGAAGCCCACCGGTCAGGTGCGCACGCGCGACGTCCTCGACCTCGACGCTGCGCGCCTCCTCATCCCGCGTATCGCCACCGTCTCGCCGGGACGGGGGCTGTCGATCGCCGGTGCGATCGGGACCGCCACCGCCCGCGGCTGGTCTCCCTACGCAGCAGTGAGCCCGGCTCTGCCCCACGAGGCCGCCGCGCTCGTGGAGGCGCTCGACCCCGACGTCGTCGTGATCGATACCTCCGCGGCCCTGCCGGGGCAGGCCTGGTCGCACCTGGGCGACCCGGCAGCGGTCGACCGCCTCCTTGCTGCCGGAGCCCTGGTGGACGCCGCACACGCCCTCGGTCGGCCCGCGGTGCTGCTGCGGATGACCTCCCCCGCGCACACCGCCTACCTCGATGCCCTCGCCCGCCGCTGTGACGTCGTCGTCGACGGTCCTGGATCGTCACGGCGCGCACCGTGGCATCCCGGCGTCGATCCGCTCGCGGGCTCTCCGCTTCCCACGGACCCGTCCCTGCTCGTTACCGCGAAGTCGAGCGCGCCGACGGATCTCATCTCGGGTGCAGCGCCGCGCAGCCATCGCATCGACCCGACGCTGCCGGACGACATCGCGTGGTCGCGGGCCCTCGCGGCATCGACCGGCCTCCTCGCCGAGCCCGTCGCCTCAGGCCTGCTGGGAGCCGGCCTCGCCAGCGTGTCCGCGCTCGCCGCAGGGCGTCGCGTCCTCGGCGCGGGCGACGCCGATCTCGCGCGCATCCTCTCGTCCTGGGTCAACGCGCGTGCCGCGCTGGCGACCACCACGGACCCCGATGCACTCGCCGACCTGGCACGGCGTGGACCTCTGCCCCTCGGGCCCGAGGAGCACCGCGCCACCCTCGCCGCGATACTCCTGGGCGCGTCGGCCCCCGTGCAGCTCACCCTCCTCGCCGAGCGCCTCGGCATCGCCTCGCGCCCGCGCGCCTGCTGGGATGTCGCACTCCTAGCGGACTCCGATGTCGATCCCGATCGAGTGCTCGCCCAGGCGTGGCGTCCGCGAGAGCTCATCGTGACGGAGGCGCTCTCGGACCGCGCGCGCGGCGCCCTCGCAGACGTCGGCATCGACATCGTCGTCGCGGAGCCGCCTGTCGCCCACGAGTGGGCGCTCTTGGGGATCGCCTCGCCGTACGTCGCTCAGCAAGTGGACTTGCATGACCCTCACGACCTGCTCGACCTCCTGGCCGGACATCTCCTGGGCCAGCCGGCTCGCTCACATCCCACCGATGCGCGGCTGGTGAGCGCCTCATGAGCCGCACGCTGCGCGCGATCGTCTACGGGGATGTCAACCTCAACATCCTCGACGGCTCCGCTATCTGGGTACAGTCGATGAGCGAGGCCCTCTCGCGCGCCGGCGTCGAGGTTCGGGTGATGCTCAAGGCACCTGTCGAGACGGGACGCCTCGTCGACCCGCTGCGCACCCTCCCCGGCGTCTCCGTCGTCGATCCTTTCGTGTCCGGAATGGCATCGGGACGCGCACCGCTCAGCGCCGATGCCGCCGTATCGCTCATCGAGCGCCTCGACGCCGAGGAGCCGGCCGACCTGGTCGTGGTGCGCGGCCTGCGGCTCGTCACCGCGGCGGCAGCGTCGCGGCAACTGCACGGGCGACTGTGGACCTATCTCACGGATATCCCCCAGAGCCCCCTCGACATCGACGACGAGCAGCGCGCGCGCCTGGCCGCCATTGCCGGCGCCAGTCGATGGATGCTCTGCCAGACGGAGGAGTTGCGGTCGCTCATCGAGGCGAGCGTCCCCGGCTCCGGCGGGCGATGCGAGCTGTGGAGCCCCATCGTCCCCGCGCCCGAGGTCGAGGCAACGGCGCGCACCGGCGCGTCTTCTCCGCTGCGCCTGGTCTACACGGGGAAGTTCGCCCCCCTGTGGAACACCCTCGAGATGACACGGCTGCCCGCGCTCTTGGCCGAGCAGGGTATCGACGTCGAAGTGCACATGGTGGGCGACAAGATTCACGACGTCCCGGGTGACCCCGAGTGGTCCTCACGCATGCGCGCCGCTCTCGAGTCGACTCCCGGCGTGGTCTGGCACGGTGGGATGCCGCGCCAGCAGGCCATGGCACTGGCAGCCACCGGCGACCTCGGCCTGTCGTGGCGCGCCCCGGAGATGGATGCCAGCCTCGAGCTGAGCACCAAGGTCCTGGAGTTCGGGGTGCTCGGCGTCCCCGTGCTCCTCAATCGCACTCCCATGCACGAGGCCCTCCTGGGGGCCGACTATCCCCTCTTCGTCGCTGACGAGTCCGACATCGCCGCGGCATGCGCGCGCATCGCCGGGGATCCTGCGCTCCTCGGGCGCCTCGGCTCGCGCGTCGCCGAATCGGTTGCGCCGTAC
>JAPOKX010000038.1 GCA_029977425.1 Actinomycetota bacterium | reverse complement strand
CCCGGGTGCGTCGATGAGCGCCTGGAGGTTGGTGCCGCCCCCTGACACCAGGACGACGAGTCGCGCACGCACGACGCGACCCTATCGCCGAGGAGACGCGCCCGAACGTGCCATGACGACGACGTCATCGCCGAGGTAGTCGGCGTAGCCGCGCAGGAGTCGCGACCGGTCCCACAGCGGCGAGAGCCCGACCACGAGGGTCGCGAGCCAAGCGAAAGGACCGATGACGGGCACGAAGGCGAGCAGCCCCGCGGCGCCGTAGAGCGCGAACCAGCGGCGTGTGGCGAGAGCCCAGCCGGGGCGCGCGCCCGAGTCGGCGCGCACGCAGCGAATGCCCACGGCCCAGCCGCCCAGCGTGCGACCCCACGTGGCCATCAGCGCGATCGTGTAGGCCGCGGTGACGACGACGAGGATCGCGAGCGGCAACCATGTCGGAAGCGCGAGCGACGCGGTGACGGTGCGTTCTCCCGTCTCGGCGTCAAGCCGCACGCGCGTGATCCCCGAGGTGAGGGACTCCAGCATGGCGGAGGCCATGCCGGCCAGCGCGATGAGAATCACCATGTCGATGGCCGCACCCCCGACACGGCGCAGCATGGGAGCGAGGGTGAAGGAGGGCTTGTTAGCGCGCGCATCGGATCGGCGAGGCTCCGGCCGTCGAGCATCCGAAGGGCGCGGAGGACGGACGGTGCTAGCCATCTACGTTCCTCGCGGACGCGTGCCTCGCGGGCCAGGCAGTGACGGCAACGGCACCCACGGCGGTGAGGACTGCTGCGGCGAGTGCCACCGGCAGGACGGCCGGCCCGAGGCCCTGGAGAGTCGTCGTGCCCAGGGAGCCGGACGCGAGCCACGCCGCGATCGCCACGACGGCCCCGGTCGCCAGGGCGGCGCCCGCCGCGACAAGAGAGCCATGCGCTCCGGTCTGGCCACGGCGGCGCAGCAGGGCACCCGCGAGTGCTCCGGCGCCGACCCCGAGGAGCGGGAGCAGGAAGGCGCCAGCCGGCGGCTGGCTCGGCAGCGCGGCGAGAAGCGGGAACCCGGGCAGGGCTGCGGTCGAGGGATCGACGTACGGCGACACGATCGTGCCGACGGACACGGTGATCCCGGGCCCGAGCAGGTAGGCCATCGACCACACCACAGCAATCGGGAGATAGCCGAGGGTGAGGGCTGCCAGCAGGAGCAGGCCGGAGACGCCCGCGTCCAGTTCGACCAGAAGGGCGGTCATCTCCTCGAAGCTGCCGATCACGGCCACGGCAAGGAGGAGACTCGCTGCAGCAGCGAGTCCCAGGAGCGCCGTCACCGCCGCGGCAAGGCCATCTCGTACGTCGATGGGGAGAGCGTCCAGCGAGATCAGACCCGCGCGGCGCAGCACCACCCACCCCGCGAGCGCGGCGGAGGCAAGACCGGCAACCAGCGCGGTGCGCACCGGGGAAACCGACAGGTTGCGACTCATCGCGGCGACGACCGCGCTGACCACCGCGAAGCTAGCGCCGACGGAGAGCGCGACAGCCACAGCCTCGCCCCGTCGCGCGACGGCCGACGCGTCAGCGGCCCAGCGGGTCGCCGCGATGACGGCGATGATCGGCAGGACCGAGAAGCCCAGCGGCAGGAGGGAGAGCGTCACGCCTGCGACGGTCGGTGCCTGGCCCAGGCTGGCCAGCCACGCTCCGGAAGCGACCTCGAGCATCTCGGTCCACTCCTGGGAGCCCGAGGGGTCGAGCATCCAGGCAGCCAGGGCGACCACCACGAGGGCGAGGTAGCTGAAGACCGCGGCGGCCACGCCCGCAGCCGCACCCGCCACGACCAAGGGCAGCGGGGTCGAGGGCGACTGCCCTGCCCGGCCCTCGGGGTCGGCAGCACGAGCCCTGACGGGCTTGCCGGACCGCGCGGTGAGGCTCACCGGTCAAGACTGGCAGCCCAGCAGGGCTCGACCCCGTAACGGCACGCGGGCATCCCCTGGCGCAGGAGCACCAATCGCCTCACAGGTGTCGACCGAGGGCCCGTTTCCGTCGTCGAGCGGCGCCGGTCAGTCGCCGAGAGCAACCTGCGTCAGCCGCCGCGAGCCACCTGCGTCAGCCGCCGAGTGTGCACTTGCGTGCGCCTTTTCGACTGATTTCCGACACGCAACTGCACACTCGGCGAACGGCTCCGACTGCAGGCAGGGTGACGATCGGGCCCCACGGGGACGGCGCGGGGTCAGCCGCGCAAGAGGGCGCGCATAAGTCGCGCGGCCTCGCTGGGTGTCTGGCCCACGCGGACGCCGACGGCCTCGAGGGCCTCTTTCTTGGCGGCTGCAGTGCCGGATGAACCGGAGACGATGGCGCCGGCATGGCCCATCGTCTTGCCCTCCGGAGCGGTGAATCCGGCGACGTATCCGACGACCGGCTTGGTGACGTTGTCGGCGATGAACGCTGCTGCGCGCTCCTCGGCGTCACCGCCGATCTCGCCGATCATGACGATCGCCTCGGTCGCCGGATCGGCCTCGAATGCGGCCAGGCAGTCGATATGGGTGGTCCCGATGATGGGGTCGCCGCCGATGCCCACGCAGGTGGAGAAGCCGATGTCATTGAGCTCGTACATCATCTGGTAGGTCAGCGTGCCGGACTTCGACACCAGGCCGATGGGCCCCGGGCCCGTGATGTCGGCCGGGATGATGCCGGCGTTGGACACCCCGGGAGAGATGATGCCCGGGCAGTTGGGGCCGATGATGCGCGTTGCGCCGGAGTTTTGTGCGTACTGGAAAAACTGCGCCGTGTCGTGCACGGGGATGCCCTCGGTGATGACGACGCAGAGCGGGATCTCGGCGTCGACAGCCTCCTCGACGGCCGCCTTGGCGAAGCGCGGCGGCACGAAGACGACGCTGACATTGGCACCGGTGGCCACCATGGCCTCGCGCACGTCGCCGAAGACCGGGATGCCGTCGACCTCCTGGCCCCCCTTGCCGGGAGTGACGCCCGCGACGACCTGGGCACCACTCGCCACCATGCGGCGCGTGTGCTTGGTGCCCTCAGACCCCGTCATGCCCTGCACGAGGATGCGGCTATCGGCATCGAGCCAGATCGTCATGCGGCACCTCCGGCAAGCTGAGCGACGCGACGGGCCGCATCGTCCATGGTCTCCACCATCTCGACGAGAGGGTGGTTGAACTCCGTGAGGATGCGTCGGCCCTCCACGGCGTTGTTGCCATCGATACGGCACACGATGGGCTTGGTGACAGGGGTGCCACGGTCCGCGAGGGCACCGACCGCCTGCACGATGCCATTGGCGACCGCATCGCACGAGGTGATGCCGCCGAAGACATTGACGAAGACGGCGCGGACGTCCGGGTCATTGAGCACGATGTCGAGGCCATTCGACATGACCTCCGCGCTCGCCCCGCCGCCGATGTCGAGGAAGTTCGCCGGGCGAACGCCGCCGAACTCCTCCCCCGCGTAGGCGACCACGTCGAGCGTGCTCATCACCAGGCCCGCGCCATTGCCGATGATGCCGACCTCTCCATCGAGCTTGACGTAGTTGAGGTCGAACTCCTTGGCGCGCAGCTCGATGGGGTCGGTGGCGTCCTTGTCGACGAGGTCGGCGTGAGACGCATGGCGGTAGTGGGCGTTGTCGTCGAGGGTGACCTTGCCGTCGAGAGCGAGCACGCGTCCATCCGCGGAGAGCACGAGGGGGTTGACCTCGACGAGAGTCGCGTCCTCCTTGACCAGCACCTGCCAGAGCTGCACGAGGATCGCCGTCACCTGGTCGCGAATGTGCGCCGGGAAGCCCGCCTGATCGACGATGCGCGCAGCGGTCGCTTCGTCCACGCCTTCGATGGCGTCGATGCGCACGAGCGCGAGGGCTTCGGGCCTCGTCGCCGCCACCTCTTCGATGTCGACACCGCCCTCGACGCTCGCCATGGCGAGGAAGGCGCGATTCGCGCGGTCGAGCAGGAAGGAGACGTAGTACTCCTCGGCGATGTCGGTGGCCTCGGTGACGAGGACGCGGCGTACGACGTGTCCCTTGATGTCGAGCCCGAGGATGTCGTCGGCGCGCGCCTGGGCTTCGTCAGGGGTGGCCGCGAGCTTGACGCCCCCGGCCTTGCCGCGGCCGCCCGTCTTGACCTGGGCCTTCACCACGACGGCGGAGCCGATCTTGCGCGCGGCCTCGTGAGCGGCATCGGGTGTGGCGCACACCTCCCCGGCGGTGACGGGGACTCCATGCGAGTCGAAGAGGTGCTTGGCCTGGTACTCGTAAAGGTCCACGGTTCCCTCCGGCTATGCCCTGCCGGGCTGCGACGCCGCGAGCCTACTGATCACGCGTCGTGATCGGGCACGTGGGCACCGACCCACTCCACGATGGCAGGGAGCGGCGTGCCCGGACCGAAGACCTCGGTCACGCCGAGCGCCTTGAGTCCCGGGATATCCGCCTCGGGGATGATGCCGCCGCCGAAGACCAGGATGTCGTCGGCCTGGCGGTCGCGGAGCTCCTGCATGAGCTCCTCGAAGAGCACCTGGTGCGCGCCGGAGAGCACGGAGATCCCGATGGCATCGGCATCCTCCTGCACGGCGGCCTCGGCGATCTGCGCCGGTGTCTGGTGCAGGCCGGTGTAGACGACCTCGAAGCCGGCGTCGCGCAGCGCACGAGCCACGACCTTGGCGCCACGGTCATGCCCGTCGAGACCGGGCTTGGCTACGACGATCCTCGCCGGCATGGAGCCTCCCTGGACGCGGCGCCCACTCGAGCGGGTGCACACGAGCGGACATGTGAGTCGAGCGACACGATACCGGGGCGTCGACGTGGTCTCGGAGCGTCGTCAGGACAGGGAGGGTGACCGCGGACTAGCGTCACCTGGTGCCCCGAATTGCCCTACCCGCCGTGCCGCTCGCGGACTGGGGCTCAAATGCGAGCCCGGCGAGTCGGCAGAGCCGCCTCTGTCGGGCCGGCCCGGACCCTGCTGTCGCCCACCACGGCTCGGGGGGTCGCGGTCGAGGCGGCGTGGATCACTGCCCACGTCGCGATGTACCCGCTGGGCGTCGTGGAGGAACAGTTGCGCCTCCAGCAGGAGCGGCACTCCATCGAGGGGCTTCCCCCCGCGCAGCGTGGGCTGCTGGTCGGCGACGTGGAGGCGGCAGGCACGCCCATCGTGCTGGTCCACGGCATCTTCGACAATCGATCCATCTTTACGCTGCTGCGACGCGGGCTCCACCGCCGAGGCTTCGGATCGACGTACGCACTGAACTACTCCGCCCTCACGGAGGACATTCGCACCGTGGCCGCGCGCCTCGGCACGCTCATCGAGCAGGTGTGCGGGGAGACCGGGCACGAGCGCGTGCACGTCATCGGGCACTCCCTGGGCGGGCTCATCGGCCGCTACCTCGTGCAGCGCCTCGGCGGTGACGAGCGGGTGCACACTCTCGTCACCCTCGGCAGTCCCCACCAGGGCACGCTGCCCGCGCACATCGTGCCGCTCGAGATCGCCCGGCAGATGCGGATCGACGGCGACCTCGTCGCGGAGCTCGCCGAGCCGGCTCCCGGATGTCGCACCCGCTTCGTGGCCTTCTGGTCGGACATCGACCAGCTCGTCATCCCCCAGTCGCATGCCCGCGTCGAGCATCCGGATCTCCGGGCCCGCAACGTGCTGGTCCGCGGCGTCGGCCACCTGTCCCTGCCGGTCGATGGACGGGTCGTGCGGGAGATCGCCACGACCCTGGCACTCCTCGACGAGCCACCCTCTCCCATGTGACTCACGTCACATCAGATGTCACACCAGTCACACCAGTAACAGTGGACTGGTGGCTCGGACCCCATCGCTGGTAGACCCCTCCTATGCGCCGTCTCGTCGCGCCGCTCCTCGTCGCGGCCGCCCTCGTGGTCGCACAGGGCGCCATCGTGCTCGCCGCAGGCGCTCCCTCACTGGCGGATTCCCGCCCCACCGGCCCGGTCGCGGGCGCGGGTGGCGCGGGATCGGCCCTCGGCTCGGGCGCGAGCGTGGACCTCACTACGTCGGGCCGGCTCGACGGATCAGCAGGCATCGCGCACCTCGCCTCCGTGACCGCGGCGCGCGCAGCCACCTCGGAGTCGACCAACGCGGCGACGACCGAGACTCCGGCAGGGGCGACGACGGAGCGCAAGGCCGAGCGGGAGGGTCCGGCCTACAGCTACCCGGTCACGTGGGGCACGCCCATCAGCGGCGGCTTCGGAGACGTGAGCCCCTCGTGGCCCCGGGGACACGCGGGCCTGGACTTCAACGGCGAGACAGGCGATCCGGTCTATGCCGCGACCGATGGTCGCGTGGAGTACGCCGAGTTCAACTACGGCGGCTACGGCAACCTCGTCATGATCATGCGCGCGGATGGGACGCAGACGCGCTACGCCCACCTCGACAAGATCAAGGTGCGCCAGGGCGAGCGCGTCAACGCAGGCGACCTCATTGGGACGATCGGCAACACCGGCAACTCCTCCGGCTCGCACCTGCACTTCGAGGTGCGCGTGGGAGACGCGCTCACGCCGACCAATCCCGCGGGGCTCTGGACGGGCTCGCGCCCCGGGGTGCCGGCCAAGCCGCCGGCCTGGGCCTGCCGCAACTTCGGCTGCTGACCCAGCCTCAGGCCTCGATCTTGTCCACGGGCGCATAGCGCAGCAGGAGACGCTTCGTGCCCACCGTGCCGAAGTCGATCGTCGCCTCGGCCTTGTCACCCACGCCGGACGTGCCCGTCACCGTGCCCATGCCGAAGGTCTTGTGAAGCACGCGATCGCCGACCGACAGGGCCACCACGGGGCGCGTGCCCGCGGTGGGCTCCGGTCGCCTCAGAGTGCCGACGGGAGCAGCGGGGCGAGGCGCTGATGCCGCCTGGGCCCCCGACCAGGTGAGGACAGGCTCGTCGCGACGGCTCTCCACGAGCTCCGGCGGGATCTCGTCGAGGAAGCGGGAGGCCGGGTTGTGCATCGGTGACCCCCATGCCGACCGCGAGAGCGCGCGGCTCAGATAGAGCCGCTCGCGCGCGCGCGTGATGCCGACGTACGCCAGACGGCGCTCCTCTTCGAGTTCGGTCTCCGAGCCGAGTGACCTGATGTGAGGGAAGATCCCGTCTTCCATGCCGGTCAGGAAGACGACGGGGAACTCCAGGCCCTTCGCGGTGTGGAGTGTCATCAGGGTGACGACCCCGTCATCGTCGTCGGGGATCTCATCAGCGTCTGCGACGAGCGATACCCGCTCGAGGAAGCCGGCGAGGCTGGGCTCGTCGGTATCGCGCTCGTACTCGGCGGCGACCGACTCCAACTCGGCGAGGTTCTCGACCCGAGTCTCATCCTGGGGATCATGCGAGGCCTGGAGCTCCGCGAGGTAGCCGGTCTGCTCCAAGGCGGCCTGCAGGACCGTCGCCGGGCCCGCGCCGGACTCCACGAGGGTGCGCAGGTCCGAGAGCAGTTGGGCGAAGGCGACGACCTGCACCTGCGACCGAGTGGCCAGTCCCGGGATCTCCGCGGCGCGGTCCAGCGCGGCCCCGAAGGAGATGCGCTCGCGCTGAGCGAACGACTCGATTGCCTCCTCTGCTCGGTCTCCGATGCCCCGCTTGGGGACATTGAGGATGCGGCGCACCGAGACGTCATCGTCGGGATTGGCGATCGCGCGGAGGTAGGCGATCGCGTCCCTGATCTCGCGGCGTTCGTAGAAGCGCACGCTCCCGACGACGGTGTAGGGCAGCCCCACCCGGACGAAGATCTCCTCCAGGGACCGGGATTGGGCGTTGGTCCGGTAGAAGACGGCCACGTCCGCGGGTCGCACTCCCGCGTCATCGACCAGGGCATCGATCTCGTCTGCCACGAAGCGGGCTTCATCGTGCTCGTCGTCGGCGACGTAGGTGACGATGGGCGCACCCGCTCCGGCGTCGGTCCACAGGCGCTTGGGCCGGCGGCCGCCGTTGCGCGCGATGACGCGATTGGCGGCGTCGAGGATGGTCTGCGTCGACCGGTAGTTCTGCTCCAGCAGCACGGTCTTGGCATCGGGATAGTCGCGCTCGAACTCCTCGATGTTGCGAATCGTCGCGCCACGGAAGGCATAGATGGACTGATCGGCGTCGCCGACCACGCACAGCTCGGCCGGTGGCACGCCGTCGCGGCCGTCACCGACGAGTTCGCGGACCAGGACGTACTGCGCGTGATTGGTGTCCTGGTACTCGTCGACGAGGATGTGGCGGAATCTGCGGCGGTAGTGCTCGGCCACGTCGGGGAAGAGCTGGAGCAACGCCACGGTCGATCCGATGAGGTCATCGAAGTCGAAGGCATTGGCGCGGCGCAGGCGTCGCTGGTACTCGGCGTAGGCCTCCGCCAGCACGCGATCCTGGGGCGTCTCCGCACGGCGCGCGAAGGTCTCCTCGTCGATGAGCTCGTTCTTCAGGTGCGAGACCCGTGCCGAGAGGCCGCGCGGCGGGTGGCGCTTGGGATCGAGATCGAGGTCCTTGACAACCATGGCCATGAGCCGCTGCGAGTCGGCGGCGTCGTAGATCGAGAAGTTCGTGGAGATGCCGAGCCGGGCGGCCTCCCTGCGGAGGATGCGCACGCACGCGGAGTGGAAGGTCATCACCCACATCGCGCGGGAGGCGGGCCCGACCAGCGCGGCAACCCGCTCTTGCATCTCGCGGGCGGCCTTGTTGGTGAAGGTGACGGCTAGGATCTCGGAGGGCCTCACACCCTCCTCGCGGATGAGATGGGCGATGCGATGGGTGAGCACGCGCGTCTTGCCCGAGCCGGCTCCCGCCACGATGAGCAGGGGGCTGCCGCGATGGGTCACGGCTTCCTGCTGGGCAGGGTTGAGGTCGGGCACGAAGCGATCGTACGTCGTGCCCGCGACAGCGACGGCGCTAGCGCAAGTAGGCGACCACGTGCGCGGTCACGTCGACATCGCCCACGACGTTGCGGCGCAGGGTGCCCTTGCTGTCGAGCGGCACGACGATGAGGCCGGTGACCTTCGTGCGCCGGGGCAGGACGAGAGAGGGCACGCCCGGATCCGCGAGGGAGTAGAACGTGACCTCGCCGCCCTTGGTCCCCGAGGCGGTCACGCGCAGCACCGCTGCCGTCGCGCCCACGGCGCTGTTGGCCGTGCGCACAGCGATGGTGTCGGCCGTCACGGCGCCGTCACTGTCGGGCGCCGGCAGGATGTCGGGAAGCGTCGCGCGCGCGCGGCGTACCTCGACCGGATCGACCGGGATGAGGAGGGCACCGAGCTCGGGCGTGCGCACAGCGGACGCCTGGACGGCGAGGGTGAGGTCGACGACCCCCTTGCCCGTGTTGACCACGGTGACGCGACCCTCGGGATCGAGAGCGGCGATGACCGGCACGGAGATCGATGCGCCACGCTGATAGGCGATGGACGGTGCGGCCGGGGACTGCTTGTCGCCCGTGCGGCGCAGGAGGAGGCGACCGCCCTTCTCCGCACCGGAGAGGCCGACGGTGAGCAGCGCGCCCGCGGGAGGCCCATCGGCAGTCGCGCCGACGGCAACGTCGACGACGCGCTTCTCGCCCGGCTGCAGCGGCTGATTGAGGACCTTGGTGTCGTACACGACCTGGTTGGCGTGTGCCAGAAGACGGCCTTCCGTCGGTGCCCCCGAGCCGGGAGTGACGAAGTAGCCGAGAAGGTCGACAGTCACGTGCGTGGCACCCGAGTCGGTCGTCAGCGCGAGCGTGCCGTCGCTGGCGACGGGGATGATGGACACGAGTTCGCGCTTGCCATTGACCACGACGCTCGACAGGGTGCCCGTGGCGGCGGAGCGCAGCGTGGCCGGCGAGTTGGAGCCCAGCGTGGTGACGCGGATGGCGGCCGCCTTCACCCGGTCTCCCGGAGAATCCTTGCGCCCTGCCAGGTCGAGCACGAGAGGCGATCCCGCACCGCCGCTTGATCGAGCGGCGAGACGGCAGGGCTTGCCGCCGTTGCCGTAGCCGCTGCGCGTGTCCAGCAGGCGCTGGGGCGCGACGGGGACGAAGTCAAGGCCCTCGCCGGGATCGGCCGGCGTGGTCGACGGCGTGCGCGACGCGGTGCAGAAGGGGGCGGGCGTGGGGTCGCCGCCCCAGAAGCTCGTCTGCCCGGCCGCACCGTCCCACGAGAACGAGATGTGGATGTGATCGCGGTGGCAGTAGGTGTCGTAACTGCTCTGCTGTGTGCTGTAGCAGCCCTTGAGCTCGGTCCACTGTCGCGTATACGACTCCCAGATCTCGTCGCCCCAGCCGATGTACATCACGCCGAGACGACGGGCCATCGCGAACTCGTTGCCGTTCTCGTCGGTGGCCAGCAGCCACTGGAGGAAGGATTCCGCCTGGGCGTTCTGCTCGGGGATCTTGGAGTTGATCATCCAGTCGAGGGCGCGACCCTCCTTGTGCTCGCTGCGTCCGCCCTGGTTGCACTCGCGCGGCACCCAGATGCTGCGCGAGTCCGGGTAGGTGGCTCGGATGAGGTCGGCGACGCGCTGGGTGCCGGGCTTCGTCGCGGGGTCGCAGATGTACTGGCCCTGGTAGGTCGGAAGCGGATCCACTTCCGCAGGCAGCCCCGCCGGCACGGCCGGTGGCGGTGGCAGGGGGATCTCCTGCTTCGCCTTCTCGTCCTTCTTGTCCTTCTTGGCATCGGCCTTCTTCTGCGCCGCCTTGCCCGCGTCGCCGCGTAGGGGGGCGCCTGAGGCGCCCTCGACCACCGAAGGATCGGGCACGTGGTCGGCCTCGCCGATGGGCGAGGAGGCCGCGGGCTGCGCGATGAGCAGGAAGCCCGCCACGAGTGCCACGCAGGCAGCCAGGACCGTGGCCCGCACTCGGGTCACCGGCCCCCTAGGATCAGGCCCGGAAGGGCCGCCACGGGCACGCACGCCGTCCAAGGTAGCCCCTCGCCACCCAGGAGCCTCGCTCGTCACGGGCGTTTCCCCGGAAAGTCTCCAGATCGTCACCTTGCCCGCGGGGACGGCGTCGGGAGGCGGCCTCACAACCGTTTGCCCACGTCAGAGACCATGTCCCCAGAGACCGTGTCCCGCCTACTTCACGCCGAGGAGCCCATGAGCACCGCATCCGTCGAGGAGGTCCCCGCCCGGGCCCTCGTGGTCACGGCCCACCCTGACGACGTCGACTTCGGCGCCGCAGGCACCGTGGCCTCGTGGATCTCCCAGGGGACCGAGGTCACCTACTGCATCGTGACCGACGGCGATGCGGGCGGTTTCGACCCCAACGTCCCCCGCTCGGAGATCCCCCGCATACGACGCGCCGAGCAGGTGGCCGCGGGCAAGGTCCTCGGCGTCTCCGACGTGCGCTTCCTCGGCTACCGCGACGGCGAGCTGGAGGTCAGCCAGGGGCTGCGCCGGGACATCAGCCGCGTAATCCGCCAGGTGCGCCCGGAAAGGATGCTCATCCAGTCGCCCGAACGCAACTGGGCCCGGATCCCGGCGTCGCATCCGGACCACATGGCAGCTGGGCAGGGCGCGATCTTCGCGATCTATCCCGACGCCCGCAATCCCTTCGCGCACCCCGCTCTCCTCGCCGACGAGGGACTCGACGCGTGGACCGTGCATGACGTGTGGGTCATGGGCGCCCCCGAGCCCAACCACATCGTCGACGTCACCGATCACGTAGAGCTCAAGCTCGCGGCGCTGCGCGCCCATGAGAGCCAGACGGCTCACATGGACGATCTCGAAGAACGCATTCGGAGCTGGATGACGATGGCCGCGGAGCGCGGCGGCCTTCCTGAGGGACGCCTCGCCGAGGCGTTCCTCAGGACGACAATTCCGTAGTCACGCGGCAATCACGCGGCTCGTGTCACTCCCGCTGTCTGAACGTCGCGAGTGGCCATTGTGCGACTCAGTATCGACATCACTGGCACTCAGCCGCACAATTCCGCCTCAGCGGACGACACCCGCGTCACGAGGCGAACTTTGAGCGGAGATTGTCGGAAAACGACCTTTTCGGGTCGAAGTTCGCGTTGCCGCTGACTTAGTTCCAGAAGACCGCGATAACGATGTTCGCCAGGGTGAGCACGCCGATCGCTCCCCAGATCCCGGTCTGAGGCAGCGGACGCTTGCGGCCGATGAAGGCCAGCGCGGTGATGACGAGGACGACCACGAGCTTGACCGCGATCTTGGCGTGGTCCACCTCTTCGCCGGGCACGAGGCCCGCGGAGGCAATGCCCACGAGGAGCACGCCGGTCACGAGCTGGGTGAGCGCACCGTGCAGCATCGCGGGGTTGACGCCCTTGTCCAGGGACTTCATCTGGACGATGAAGCCGCCCAGGAGGCTGGCGAGGCCGATGAAGTGCAGGACGACGAGGAGGTTGTAGACGAATTCCACGTCTTCACCCTAGCCGAGCGGACAGCCTCCGAGTCTGAGCCACGGCCGCCGCGCCGACCTCATTCCCACTCGAATATGCGCGAGAGTGGGAGTGAGGGCGGCTTCGCCGACCTCACTCCCACTCGATGGTGCCGGGGGGCTTGCTCGTCACGTCCAGCACCACGCGGTTGACCTCGCGCACCTCGTTCGTGATCCGCGTCGAGATCCGCGCGATGAGGTCGTGCGGCAGCCGCGACCAGTCCGCCGTCATGGCGTCCTCGCTGGAGACCGGCCGCAGGACAACGGGATGTCCGTAGGTGCGGCCATCTCCCTGCACGCCGACCGACCGCACATCGGCCAGGAGCACCACCGGGAACTGCCAGACGTCGCGATCGAGACCGGCAGCGGTGAGCTCCGCGCGCGCGATCGCATCGGCGGCGCGCAGGATCTCCAGGCGCTCCGCGTCTACGGCACCGACGATGCGAATGGCCAGGCCGGGCCCGGGGAAGGGATGACGCCACACGATCTCGGGGGGCAGCCCGAGCTCGAGTCCTACCTGGCGCACCTCGTCCTTGAAGAGGGTGCGCAGCGGTTCGACGAGCGTGAAGGCGAGGTCATCAGGAAGGCCGCCGACATTGTGGTGGCTCTTGATATTGGCCGTGCCCGTGCCACCGCCCGACTCAACGACATCGGGGTAGAGCGTCCCCTGCACGAGGAAGTCGACGGTGCGCCCCGACTCCCCCGCCTCCGCCACGACGTCGCGCGCGGCGTCCTCGAAGACGCGGATGAACTCGCGGCCGATGATCTTGCGCTTCTGCTCGGGGTCGGTCACGCCCGCGAGCGCGTCCAGGAAGCGCTGCTGGGCATCGACAACGACGAGCCGCACGCCCGTGGCCGCGACGAAGTCGCGCTCGACCTGCTCGGCCTCGCCCGCGCGCAGCAGGCCATGGTCGACGAAGACACACGTGAGCTGGTCGCCCACGGCACGTTGCACGAGCGCAGCCGCGACCGCAGAATCCACTCCCCCGGAAAGTCCGCAGATGACCAGGCCGTC
>JAPOKX010000037.1 GCA_029977425.1 Actinomycetota bacterium | reverse complement strand
GTGGCTCTCATGTTGGTCTATTTTCTAACGCTACGAATAATGTTGAGATCCTCGCGCGCAAATCAAACTCCGTCCTGTTCCCTTCTTCGCGCGCATGCCAGCGCCGCCGGCTCCCACGATGACGACGTCGAACTTGTGGGTCTGCATGGGGTGCTCCTAGCCGATGGTCGGGTCGAAGGTGAAGATGACGAGCGTCCCGAGAAGGATGATGAAGGCCGAGGAGACGTAGAGGAGCATCTTGAGCCAGAAGCGAGTCTGGTCGCGCTCCGCGTAGTCGTTGATGATCGTGCGCAGGCCGTTGGTGCCATGGAGCATGGCGAGCCACAGCATCGCGAGGTCCCAGATCTGCCAGAAGGGGCTGGCCCAGCGACCGGCGACGAAGGCGAAGTTGATGCGCTGCACCCCGCCGTCGAGGATGTTCATGATGAAGAGATGCCCCAGCACCAGGAAGACCAGGACGATGCCCGAGACGCGCATGAAGAGCCAGGCGTAGAGCTCGAAGTTGCTCCGCTGGCGGTTGCGTGCGCCCTGGGAGAGGGCGACGGAACGATCGGCGACGCTCATGGTGTCGCTCCAAAGAGGGCCTCGACCGTGTGGCGCATCATGTAGTAGGTGCCCGGGATCATCACGATGACCCAGATGCCGACGACGCCCCAGAGCATCTGTCGCTGGTAGCGGGGGCCGCGGGACCAGAAGTCGACTGCGATGACCCGCAGGCCGTTGAGAGCGTGGTAGAGCACCGCGCCGACCAGGCCGACCTCGAGGAGGTTGACGATCGGGGTCTTGTACGTCGCGATCACCAGGTCGTAGGCCTCGGGAGAGACGCGGACGAGCGCGGTGTCGAGCACATGCACGTAGAGGAAGAAGAAGACGGCGATGCCGGTGATCCGCTGGGCGACCCAGGACCACATCCCCTGGCCACCGCGGTAGAGGGTGCCCACGGACACGGTGGCCATGGTGCCTCCTCTCCTCCGGCAGCCCGAGCTGGACCGCTTCCTTCGACTAGGCGTCATCGTAGTGCGGATGGGGGGTGGCGGCAGGGTGGGGTGAGCCAGGTCACTCGCTCGGCCGCGCCCTAGTCTGACCGCATGACCACGGAGTCGGGCCTTCCCTTCGCGCCGGTCTACGGGCCGGCGGACCTGGCCGGGTGGGATCCGGCGGAGCGCCTGGGCGACCCCGGCGCCTACCCCTACACCCGCGGGGTCTATCCCACGATGTACACCGGGCGGCCGTGGACCATGCGCCAGTACGCCGGCTTCGGCACGGCGGCAGAGTCCAATGAGAGGTACCGCCAACTCCTGGCCGCGGGCACGACGGGTCTGTCCGTCGCCTTCGATCTCCCCACGCAGATGGGCTACGACTCCGATGCGCCTATCGCCCACGGAGAGGTCGGCAAGGTCGGAGTCGCCATCGACACGATCGATGACATGCGAGTCCTCTTCGATCGCATCCCGCTGGACCAGGTGTCGACGTCGATGACGATCAACTCTCCCGCGGCCATCCTGCTCCTTCTCTACCAGTTGGTGGCCGAGGAGCAAGGCGTCCCCGGCAGTGCGCTCAACGGCACTATCCAGAACGACGTGCTGAAGGAGTACATCGCGCGGGGGACGTATATCTACCCGCCCGCGCAGTCGCTGCGACTGACCACCGACATCTTCTCGTACTGTCGCGAGGAGATCCCGCGCTGGAACACCATCTCCATCTCCGGCTATCACATGGCCGAGGCCGGAGCGACGCCCGTGCAGGAGATCGCCTTCACGCTTGCCGACGGCATCGAGTACGTGCGTGCGGCCCTCGCCTCCGGCCAGCACATCGACGAGTTCGCCCCGCGTCTCGCCTTCTTCTTCGTCGCTCGCACCACGTTGCTCGAGGAGATCGCGAAGTTCCGCGCGGCGCGGCGCATCTGGGCGCGCATCATGCGCGAGGAGTTCGGCGCTCAGGACCCCAAGTCGCTCATGCTGCGCTTCCACACCCAGACCGCAGGCGTGCAGCTCACTGCGCAGCAGCCCGAGGTCAACCTCGTTCGGGTCGCCATACAGGCGCTCGGTGCCGTACTGGGCGGCACGCAATCGCTGCACACCAACTCCTTCGACGAGGCCATCGCGCTCCCCACCGAGAAGGCCGCCCGGCTTGCCCTGCGCACCCAGCAGGTCCTGGCCTACGAGTCCGACGTGACCCAGACGGTGGACCCCTTCGCCGGCTCCTACGCGATCGAGTCGCTCACCGACGAGATCGAGGAAGCCGTGCTCGCGCTCATGGGCCAGGTCGAGGAGCTCGGAGGCGCGGTCGCGGCCATCGAGGAGGGCTTCCAGAAGTCGGAGATCGAGAAGTCCGCCTACGCCGTGGCGCAGGAGATCGACGCGGGCGATCGCGTGGTGGTCGGCGTCAACCGCTTCACGGTGGATGAAGAGGAGCCCTACGAGCCCCTCCGCGTGGACCCCACCATCGAGGCCGAGCAGCGCGCGCGCCTGGAGCGTGTGCGCGCCGAACGCGACCAAGCCGCGGTCGACGCCGCGCTCGAGCGCGTGCGTGCCGCCGCGGCGGGCACAGACAATCTCCTGTATCCCATGCGCGATGCCCTGCGAGCCCGCGCAAGCGTGGGCGAGGTGAGCGATGCCCTGCGCGACGTCTGGGGTGTCTACACGCCGACGGATGCCTTCTGATCGTGACCACCGAGATCGAGGCCATTCGCTGGCAGGACGATGCAATCGTCCTGCTCGACCAGACCCGGCTGCCCGGTGAAGTCCTCACGATGACGTGCGCCGATGTCGACTCCCTCGTCGATGCCATACGCCGCCTCGTCGTGCGTGGCGCTCCCGCGCTCGGTGCCGTCGGTGCCTACGGCGTCGCCGTCGCCATGCTGCAGGCGCAGCGTGAACAGTGGACGGCTGACCGCCTCGACGTCGAGGTCGATCGCGTGCGCAATGCCCGTCCCACGGCCGTCAACCTCGCCTGGGGCGTCGACCGCGTGCGGCCCCTCATGCCCGAGGGCGTTGACGCGGTTCTCGCGGAAGCGCATCGGATCGTCGCAGAGGACACCGCCGCCAATCGTCAGCTCTCGCGCCACGGCGCTGATTGGATCCTCGCGCACTGCACGCGGCGCCCCCTGCGCGTCGTGACCCACTGCAACACCGGGGCGCTCGCCACGACCGGCTGGGGCACGGCCTTCGGCATCATCCGCGATCTTGCCGAGCGCGGCGAGATCGAGTTGGTCTACGTCGACGAGACGCGACCCCTGCTCCAGGGAGCGCGCCTGACGGCGTACGAGTGCGCGCACCACGGCATCCCGTACGTCGTCCAGTCCGATGGCGCGGCGGCTTCCACGATCCTGCGCGGACTCGCGGACTTCGCGGTCATCGGCGCGGATCGCATCGCGCGCAATGGCGACACGGCCAACAAGATCGGGTCCGTGAGCGTCGCCCTCGCCTGTGCGGCGGCCGGCATCCCCTTCGTCGTCGCAGCGCCGTCGTCGACCGTCGACCTGGCCACGGCATCGGGCGATGACATCGAGATCGAGATGCGCTCGGGCGATGAAGTCACCGCGTGGTCGGGTGTGCTCACGACGCCGAATGATGCCCGCGGATTCAATCCGGCGTTCGATGTCACGCCTGCTGCCTACATCTCTGCGGTCGTCACTGAGTTCGGTGTCGTCGAGCCGGGCCCGGGCGTGACGGTCGACGCCATTGCGGAAGGGGCATCGTGACCACGCCGCTCGAGCAACTCGTCACGCGGTCCAACGAGATCGGCGATGATCCCTCCCTCGTGGTCTACGGCGGCGGGAACACCTCGGCCAAGGGGGTGCTCGTCGACCACCTCGGTCGTGAGCAGCGCGTCATGTGGGTCAAGGGCTCGGGCGCAGACATGCGCGGTTCGACCGCCTCCGACTACCCAGCCCTGCGCCTGGACGATCTGCTGCCGCTGCTGGACCGCGATGAGATGACGGACGAGGAGATGACCGACCTCGTCGCGCGGGCGCTCCTGGACCCGGGCGCGCGTCGCCCCTCCATCGAGACCCTGCTCCACGCCTTCCTGCCCTATACGCACATCGATCACGTGCACGCCGACGCAATCTGCGCGCTCACCAATCACGCGGACGGCCCCCGGATCGTTGCTGAGGCGCTGGGAGACGGGTTCGCCTACGTCGACTGGATGCGCCCGGGCTTCACCCTCAGCAAAGTGGTGTCCGAGCTCGGTGACCGAGAAGGCGTGGTGCTGGCACATCACGGCCTCATCACGTGGGGCGAGTCGAGCGCTGAGTGCCTGCAGCGGACGGAAGCGGCTGTGGGCACAGCGCGCGCGTACCTCGAGGCCCTGCCCTTGCGCGGAGAAGCCCCCGCCCAGGTTGTTGACATGCCCGACGACGAGATCGAGCGGCTGATGCTGCGACTACGCGGAGCCCTGTCCCGGACCGGCAGGCGCGTGCTGCGGGTCGATCGTCGCCTGCGCGCCGTGGCAGATCACCCGATGCTGCCTGAGATCGTCGCCGGGGGAGTGAGCAGCGCGGATCACATGCTGCGCATCAAGCCCCGCTCTGCCATCACGACCTCGGCAGAGTCCGCCGCTGACGACGTCGATGCCTATGCCACGGAATACGCGGTGTACGTCGAGCGGAACATCGATGCGATGCCCGACGGGTTCGGCATGCACGACCCCATGCCGCGCGTGGTGCTCGTGCCAGGCCTGGGTGCGGTGACGACGGGTGCGACGCTGCGCGATGCCGAGGTCGCCGCCGACATTGCCGTGCACACCCACGCTGTCGCCGCGACGGTTGTCGATCGCATCGGGACGCCGATCGGACTCGACGAGCGCGAGACCTTCCGCTTCGACTACTGGCCGATGGAGCTCTACAAGCTCACGCTGCGACCGGCACCCCCGGATCTCGCGGGATTCATCGCGATCGTCACCGGATCCGCGTCGGGCATCGGCCGTGGCATCGCGCTCGAGCTCGCGGCGCGCGGTGCCTCGCTCGTGCTCGCCGACCTCGACGGCGCGGGGCTGGAGGAGTCCGCTGAGCGCATGCGCGAGGCCGGTGGCACCGCCCCCGTGCTCGTGGCCGGCGACCAGTCGGACGAGGCCGTCGTCGAGGAGACGGTGCGCCAGGCCGTCCGGACCTTCGGCGGGCTCGACGGCGCCGTCATCAACGCCGGCATCGGCGTCACGGGCACGCTCGAGGAACTCACCCTCGACCAGTGGGACTCGGCGATGCGCATCAACCTGGCCAGTGGCTTCCTCATGACGCGCGCCACCATGCGCGTCCTGCGCGAACAGGGGTCGGGAGGCTCGCTCGTCTACGTCGCGAGCAAGAATGCCTTCGGTCCGGGCGCGGGATTCGGCGCCTATTCCGTGTCCAAGGCCGGCATGGTCCAGCTCATGCGCATCGCGGCACTCGAGGGCGGGGGCGCAGGGATCCGGTCCAATGCCATCAACCCCGATGCGGTCTTCGACAACTCGCGACTGTGGGACGACGGACTGCGCGAGGAGCGCGCAGCTGCCCATGGCATCGCTCCCGAGGATCTCGAGGACTTCTACGCCGCCCGCAACATCCTCAAGCGACGCGTGACCACTGCTGACGTGGCGCGCACCGCGGCCTTCCTGCTCTCCGACGCCTCGTCCCGGACGACGGGCGCGGTGATCCCGGTCGACGGGGGCGTCGCCGGCGCCTTCCCCCGCTAGGGCTACGCCAGCCGGATGTCGGTCATCTCGGCGACCTCCGGGTACGCCGAGTCCTCGGTCGCATGCGGCTCGCCGGGGCGGCGTACGCGCACGACCTGCCAACCCGCCTCGCGCGCGGCATCGAGCTCGGCGACCACGTCGGAGCAGAAGAGCAGTCGACTCGGATCGACCCCGATGGCATCGGCAATCGCGTGGTACGACGGCGCCTCGCGCTTAGGCCCGGCATTGGCCGTGTCGTAGTGGCCGGCGATCCAGTCGGTGAGGTCGCCCTCGGGGGAGTGGGCGTACCAATTGCGCTGCGCGAGCACGGATCCAGAGGAATAGACGGAGATGGGGACTCCGGCCTCGTGCCATTGGCGCAGGGCAACGAGGGCGTCGGGGAAGAAGTCGGAGACGAGCTCGCTGTCGGAGAAGCCCTGCTCCCAGATGAGCCCTTGGAGTTCCTTCAGGGGAGTGGCCTTGCGGTCCTCGACCACCCACGCGCGCAGGGTCGCGACGACCGCATCGGTAGAGGGATCTGCGAGACCGGCCTCGCTGGCGACCTCAGCGACGATCCGCTCCCTGTCGGCCTCGCCCGCATGCTGATCGAGCCACGCGGGGAAGCGCTCGGTGGCGTAGGGGAAGAGGACGTCGAAGACGAACGCCGAGGCGCTCGTCGTACCCTCAATGTCCACGACCACGTGATCCACGCCTGCGAATTCGGCTGCGCTTACGGGATCGGATGTCACGACAGGGAGGCTACATGTCTGCGGCCGATGACCTCGCGCGCGCGTCTCGCCGTCTCTACGCGCTGGGCTGGATGCGGGGTACGTCGGGCAACGTGTCCGTGCGCGACGGAGCCGAGATCCTGGTGACGGCGTCGGGCATCGACAAGTCCGCGGTTGAGCCCACGGACGCCGTGCTGATCGATGCGCGTGGCGAAGCGCTTCCGGAGCAGCACGCGAGGCCGAGCGCCGAGGCACCCGTGCACGCATCCGTCATCACCGAGCTGGGCGCCGGGGCGGTCGTGCACGTGCACTCGCTTGCGGCCGTGGAAGCGGCCGCCCGCTGGCCCGAGGGCGTGCCGCTGATCGACGTCGAGCAGCTCAAGGGGATCGGTCGCGGGGCCCACGGCGACGCCGTCACTGTCCCCGTGGTGGCGAACTCCCAGGACATGGCCGACCTCTCGGCCCGCATCCTGGCGGCCCTCGAGCCCGGCGTCCCCGGCGTCATCGTCGCGGAGCACGGCCTCTACGCCTGGGGCTCCTCGCTCGGTGAGGCCATCGACCGCACGGAGAGCTTCGACTGGCTCTTCGACCACGCCCTGCGACTTGATCGGCTCCGGCAGCCCGGGGGCTAGTGCGCGCACAGCCCCGGCGCGGCAGAATGCGCGCATGACAATGCTGACCGTGTGGGCCGACGATCGGCCCGAGACGCCGATCCTGCGCACCTCCGACCATGCTGAGATCGCCGAGGCCCTGACGCCGATCGGCGTGGTCTACGAGCACGTCCCTGTCGGCGAGTCGCTCGCCGACAGCGCGACACAGGACGAGGTCCTCGAGGCTCATCGGCCCCTGGTGGATCGTCTCGTGGCCGAGCACGGCTACCGCCTGGTCGACGTCGCCCAACTCCATCCGGTCGACTCGGACGAGTGGCGCGCGACCGCGGCTGCAGCCCGGACCAAGTTCCTCAACGAGCACACGCACGACGAGGAGGAGATCCGCTATTTCGTCGCGGGCTCCGGGGTCTTCTACCTGCACGTCGAGGGTCGCGTGCACGCAATGCTGTGCACCGAAGGGGATCTCCTCAGCGTCCCGGCCCTCACGACGCACTGGTTCGACATGGGCACCAGCCCCGACTTCACCGCCATCCGCTTCTTCCACGATGACGACGGCTGGGTGGGCACCTTCACCGGCAGTGACATCTCGACGCACTTCCCGACCTTCGACCAGCTCACCGCGGAAGCCGCCCTGGCCGACGCCTCCGCATGACCGATATCGACTGGAGTGCCCTGCGCGCAGCCGCGGAGGAGGCGCGCGGTCACGCCTACGCTCCATACAGTCGTCATCCGGTGGGCGCGGCTGCACTGACGACGTCGGGCCGCATCGTCACCGGGTGCAATGTCGAGAATGCCTCTCTGGGGGTCACTCTCTGCGCGGAGTGCGGCCTGGTCAGCGAACTCGTGCGCACGAGCCCGGCGGGCGATCGCGAGCGGATCGTCGCCTTCGCCTGCGTGGGACCGAATCCGGGCCCGCTCCTTCCCTGCGGTCGCTGCCGCCAGCTGCTCCATGAGCACGGCGGGGCAGCCATCCTCGTCGATCATGCCGACGGGCCCGTGCCGCTCGGTGCGCTCATCCCGGAGGCCTTCGGGCCCGAGGCGATTCCGTGAGCGCGGGTGCTCTCGGAGTCATCGCTGGCACGGGCTTCTATGCCCTCGACGCGCTCGATGGCGCGCAGGAGGTCATCGTCGACACGGCCTACGGTGCGGCTCGCCTCACCTCCGGCGCGATGCATGGGCGGCCGACCTACTTCGTCTCGCGGCACGGCTTGGATCACTCCGTGCCGCCGCACATGGTCAACTACCGCGCCATCATGCAGTCACTGGTGGACTCGGGTGTCTCGGAGATCCTTGCCATCAATGTCGTCGGTGGAATCGGCCACGAGGCCGGTGCGCTCGTCGTCGTCGATGACTTCATCGACTTCACCAAGCAGCGCCCGGTCACCTTCTTCGACGGAAGCAGTCCTGAAGGCGTCGTCCACGTCGACATGGGAGAGCCCTACGACGCACGCCTGCGCTCCACGTGGCTGACCGCCGCAGGCGAGCTCGGCATCGACGTGACCCCGACAGGCGTCTACGGCGCCTACGAGGGCCCGAGATTCGAGACCAAGGCGGAGATCCGCATGGCGCGCGCGGCGGGTGTCACCGTCGTGGGCATGACGGGCGTACCCGAGGTCGTGCTGGCGGCCGAGAAGGGGGTGCCCTACGCCAGCCTGTGCCTCGTCGCCAACCCGGCAGCCGGGCTGGGCACCGAGCCCATCACGGTCGACGATGTCAACGCCGTGGTTGCCCAGGGCGCCGCCACCGTGATGCGCATCCTCGATCGCGCTGCCCGACTTCTGGTGACGCCGGCATGAGCGTCGATCTCGTCATCCGTGACGCCCGCTACGTCGTCATGACGGATGACGCGGGCGGCGTGCAGGAACGCGCGTCGATCGCGATCGACGACGGGCGCATCGTGAGCGTGGGCGAGGAAGCTCCCGAGGCGTCCACCGTCATCGATGGCGAAGGGCTGCTCGTCATGCCCGGCCTCGTCAATCTGCACACCCATCTCGCCATGACCTTGTTGCGAGGCATTGCGGAGGAGGTTGACCTCCAGGGATTCCTCGAGCGCGTCTGGGCCGAGGAATCCCGGATCATGGGCCCGGAGGGCGTGTACGCCGGCACTCGGCTCGGGGCGCTCGAGGCAGTGCTCGGGGGGACGACGACAGCGCTGGACATGTACTTCCACCCGGCCGACGCCCACCGCGCCGCTGTCGAAGTCGGCCTGCGCCATGTCACGGGGCCGGTGTTCTTCTCCTTCCCCGGGCCCGACCACCTCGAATGGGACGAGCGCATGGCTCTCGCACGTGCGTGGCCGACCACCCTCGAGGCACTCGGTGGTCCCTACGTGCCCCGGGCGCTCATGCCCCACGCCGCCTTCACCGTCGGGCTGGAGCACCTCGCTCAGATCGCCGACCTGGCTCGGGAGCAGGGCGCGCTCGTGCACACGCACGCGTCGGAGAACGACAAGGAGAACGCCGACACCATCACGGCCACCGGCCTGCGTCCCGTGCCCGCACTGGAGGCATCCGGCATCCTGGCGCTCGCGCCCGTCCTGGGACACGGCGTGCGGCTGGACGAGCATGATCGCGCGCGTGTCGCCGCAACGGGGACGGCGGTAGCCCACTGCCCCGGCTCCAATCTCAAGTTGGCCAGCGGCGCGGCCGACGTCGTGGGCTATCGCGACCAGGGCATCCGCGTGGGTATCGGCACGGACGGGTGCTCGTCGAGCAACGACCTCGACATGTTCGCCGCCATGCGCCTCGCGGCCAACCTCGCGCGCCTGGTGCGTGAGGATCCCGCGGCGCTGTCCGCCCGCGATGTGGTGCGCGCCGCCACGATCGAGGGTGCCTGCGCGCTGGGGCTGGGGAATCGCATCGGGACGATCGAGCCGGGCAAAGAGGCAGACCTCATCGCCATCGACCTGCGCGCGCCCCACCTCGTCCCCGTGCATGATCCGTATACCTCGGTCGTCTTCAGTGCGGGTCGGTCCGACGTGCGCCACGTGCTCGTCGCAGGCAGGCCGGTGGTGATCGATCGTGAGCCCGTGCGCGTGGATCCCGTCGCGGTCATGTCGGAGGCCGTCCGCATCGTGGAGGCGACGTGAGCCAGCTCGACACTCTCAGTGCGCCCGAAGTCATCGCCGCTCTGGACCTCGAGTACCTCGAAGGTGAGGGAGTCTGGATCGCGTTGTTGTGGCGCACCGATCACGGCAATGCTATCTACGGGCTGCTCACTCCCGATGACTTCAGCGCCCTGCACATGCTCGACGAGGATGAGATGTGGGTGCATGTCGCGGGTGCTCCCGTCGAGATGCTCGTCCTCCACCCGGAGGGCCACCATGCGACGCATGTGCTGGGTACCGATGTCGGCCTCGGCCAGGAGCCAGCGGTCCGCGTGCCGGCCAAGGCATGGCAAGGCTCGCGCACCCTGGGCGACTGGAGCCTTGTGGTGTGCTCCCTGGCTCCTCCGTTCAGTGGCTTCACGCTGGCCGGAGACGACACGGATCTCGAGCCCTGGCCTGACGCAGAAGCTCAGGCCCGGGCGCTGATCCGCGGCGGGGTGCCCTCGTGAGCCAGCGTGTGGCCGTGGTCACGGGAGTGCGCGGCGGCATCGGACGGGCGACGGTGGCGCGACTTGTGGACGATGGCTTCGAGGTCGTCGCGCACAGTCGCGAGGCCGTGGCGGACCTGCCTCTTGGCGTGGTCCCGCTCTCCGGTGACCTGTCGGATCCTGCGACCGCGACGCACCTGAAGGAGTCGGTGAGTCGTGTCGACCTCCTCGTCAACAATGCGGCTAGCCAGGTGGTGGCACCCCTGGACGCTCTCGTGGCTTCGTCGTGGGCCGACATGATGGCCGCATCGTTCCTCTCGGCAGTGCATCTCACGTCGGCCCTGCGCCCTCTCATGCCCCCCGGGGCCTCCGTCGTCAATGTCTCCTCGATCGAGGCAAGCTCGGCGTTCCCGAACCACGCTCACTATGCGGCGGCCAAGGCCGCACTGGAGTCGTTCACGCGATCCGCTGCGCTGGAGTGGGCGTCGGCTGGCATTCGCGTCAACGCCGTCGCTCCAGGCCTGGTCGATCGCCCCGGCCTGGCCGAGGACTGGCCCGAGGGCTGGGACTGGTGGGCACGGACGTGCCCTCTGGGCCGGCCCATCCACCCGACCGAAGTGGCCGATGCGATCAGCTTCCTCGCTACGGCAACCGGGATCTCGGGCGTCGTCCTGCCGGTCGATGGAGGGTGGAGCGCGAGCGCCCGCCTCGCGTGACGAGGGCTCGCCGTTCGCCTCACTCGTCACACGCGCCCCGTGCGTCCGTCGCTCCGGTCACGGGTGCATCACGACACTGAGGCATGCGACGGGGAACGTGACCTGCCGACTAGGGTTCCCACAACGCTCGATACCCATCGTGAGCGGCGTAGTCGAGCTACGTGCGGATGGGACAACCACGACGAAAGGGCATGTACATGCATCGCAAGTGGGGTTTGGCAGCTGCAGCTGCCGCCGCTGCGCTCGTGCTGGCCGCCTGCGGCGGTAGCGGAGGAAGCAGCGAGTCGTCGAGCAGTGCCGGAGGCGGCGGCGGAGAGGGCGATTGCCCCGGCGCTGATGCGTTCTGCATCGGTCTCGTCACCGACACCGGCAAGGTAGACGACAAGTCGTTCAACCAGTCCGCATGGGAGGGTGCCATTGAGGCTGCCCAGGCCACGGGTGGTTACGCGAAGTACATCGAGACCGTCGATCCCAAGGACTACGCCACCAACATCGGTCAGTTCGTTTCCGGTGGGTATGACGTCATCGTCACGGTCGGCTTCCTCATGGGTGAGGCGACCGTCGAGGCGGCCAAGGCCAACACGGGCGTCCAGTTCATCGGCGTGGACCAGTTCCAGGCCGAGGAGATCGCCAACCTGACCGGACTGGTCTTCCCGGAGGACAAGGCCGGCTACGCCGCCGGTTACCTCGCCGGTCTCATGACTAAGACCAACAAGATCGGCGCCGTGCTCGGCACCGACACGGTCCCACCGGTGAAGCTCTTCGGCGAGGGCTACAAGGCCGGCGCGCTTGCCGCCAACCCCTCCGCCGAGGTGACGCTGGTCTACCACGAGCCCAACAACGCCTTCAACGATCCCGAGTGGGGCGCCGCTGAGGCGAAGAAGCAGCTCGAGCAGGGCTACGACGTCATCTTCGGCGCCGGCGGAAACACCGGAAATGGTGCACTGATCGAGATCGCCAAGGCTCCCGGAGCAGGCGAGACGATCTTCTGCATCGGTGTCGACACCGACCAGTTCTTCACGGTGCCCGAGGCGGCCAAGTGCCTCCTCACCTCCGCGGAGAAGAAGCTCACCCTCGGCACGAAGGACCTCATCGTTATGGCCAAGGACGGGAAGGCTCCCGGTGGCAACTACTTCGGGCTCACCGGCCTCGCCCCCTACCACGACACCGAGGCCGTTGTGCCCGAGGAGGTCAAGGTGAAGGTCGAGGAGGTCATCGCCGGTCTCGACGCTGGCACGATCGCGACGAACGTCACGCTCGGCTAGTCGACGGCACTATCTGATCGACCCCGCGAGGGGGGTGGCGCACGGCGCCGCCCCCCTCGTCATTTGTCTGCCAGGCTCGATGTGTTTGTGCCAGGATCGACGGGCCATGGCGACCACCGATCCCGCTCAGACCGACCTCGGGTTCTCCGATCCGGATCCCCGACGGTCGGGTCCGCTCGACCGTCTCCCGGCGATCGTCATCCCGGTGGTCTCGGTCCTGCTCGCCTTCGCGATCGGCGGCATCCTCATCTGGCTCCAGGGCGTCAATCCGCTCGAGGCATACCGCGTGCTCTTCAGTGACGCTCTCGGCTCGGTTGCGGGCCTGGAGCGGACGATGGAGAAGTCCACGCCCCTCATCCTCACCGGCCTCGCCGTGGTCGTCGGCCTACGCGCTGGGCTCTTCAACATCGGCGCGCAGGGCCAGTTGCTCATGGGCGCCATCGGCGCGGCATGGGCCGGCTACAACTTCCAGTTGCCGCCGCTGGTCCACCTGCCCTTCGCCGTGATCTTCGGCATCCTGTGCGGCGCTGCGTGGGGCTCCATCGCGGGAGCCCTGCGTGCCTACCGCAACGTCTCCGAGGTCATCACGACGATCATGCTCAACAGCATCGCGATCGCCCTCGTGGACTACCTCGCGAGTAGGCCGATGAAGGAGCCGGATCAGCCGCTCTCCCGCACTCCTGCGATCGCCGAGTCAGCGGTCCTTCCCTACATCGGGCCGATTCCGTCAGGCTTCATCCTCGCGCTCCTGGTCGCCGTCTTCTTCGGCTGGTACCTCGTCCGCACCACCCAGGGCTTCCGCTTCAACACCGTGGGCATGAACCCCAGTGCCGCCAGGTACGCCGGAATCTCCGTCAAGGGAACCATTCTCCTTGCCATGGCGGTCAGCGGAGGGCTTGCGGGACTCGGTGGAGCAGTGGAGACCCTCGGCATCACCGGCCGCTTCGAGCCCGCCTTCAACGTGGGCCTCGGCTTCGACGGCATCACCATTGCACTCCTTGCTCGAGCCAATCCCATTGCCACGATTCCCGCCGCATTGCTCGTCGGCGTGCTGCGGGCTGGGTCCTCCTCCCTGCAGTTCCAGACCGGCATCGAGCCCGAGGTCGTCGACTCAGCCTGAACCT
>JAPOKX010000036.1 GCA_029977425.1 Actinomycetota bacterium | reverse complement strand
CGGACCCCCTGCCGCGCCCGGTCGTGGACACCCACTGCCATCTCGACGTCGTCGATCGCGAACTGGGCGAGTCGCCGTCACCGGAGACCGCCCTGGCCATGGCGCGCGAGGCCGGCATCACGCGCATCGTCCAGGTGGGCTGCGACGTCGTGTCATCGGAGTGGGCGGTGGAGGCGGCCCGGGCCAATCCGGAGATCATCGCTGCGGTCGCGCTCCATCCCAACGACGTGCCGCGCATCGTCGCACGGGAGGGACGGGGCGGTCTCGAGACGGCGCTCGAGCGCATCGAGCAGCTCGCGGGCGATCCTGCGGTTCGCGCGGTGGGCGAGACGGGCCTGGATTACTACCGCACGCGCGAGCCAGCGGACCAGGCCCTGCAGCACGAGTCGTTCCGCAGGCATATCGACATCGCCAAGCGGCTGAATCGCACACTCGTCATCCATGATCGCGACGCCCACGCGGACATCCTGCGCATCCTCGA
Source organism: Actinomycetota bacterium (assembly GCA_029977425.1). Taxonomy (GTDB): domain Bacteria; phylum Actinomycetota; class Actinomycetes; order S36-B12; family S36-B12; genus Mxb001. The sequence goes on along the minus strand of JAPOKX010000036.1, from coordinate 13,641 downwards.
CGAGGAGGGAGCGCCTGACCGTGTCGTCTTCCACTGCTTCTCGGGCGACGCCGCCATGGCGCGCCACTGTGCTGACCACGGCTGGTACTGCTCCTTCGCAGGGGTCGTGACGTACAAGAGCGCGGGCGACTTGCGGGAGGCGCTCGCCGTTCTCCCTCGCGATCGCATGCTGGTCGAGACGGACGCTCCCTATCTCACGCCCGTGCCCCATCGCGGGGCGGTCAACGCCTCCTACCTCGTGCCCTACACGGTGCGCGCCATGGCGGAGGTACGCGCGGAGCCGCTCGAGCAGGTGTGCTCCGATCTCTGGGACAACGCCATGCGGGCCTTCGGCGAGTGGTAGTCCGCCGTGGATGACGGACTGCTCGGCGCTGGCGAGGTGCGCAGCATTGCCGAGCGCTGGGGGATTCGTCCCACGAAGCAGTGGGGCCAGAACTTCGTCGTCGATGCCAACACCGTGCGCCGCATCGTGCGGCTTGCCGGCGTCCGTCCGGGGGATGTCGTGCTCGAAGTGGGGCCCGGCGTGGGGAGCCTCACCCTCGGCCTCCTCGCTGCCGGAGCGCATGTCGTCGCCGTCGAGATCGATCCGGTCCTCGCCGAGGCGCTGCCCGACACCGTGGCGCGACTGCGACACGATGATGTCGGGCGCCTTGATGTCATCGCAGGCGACGCGCTTCGCGTGAGCGACCTGCCGAGAGTGCCCGACGCCCTCGTGGCGAACCTGCCCTACAACGTCGCCGTCCCGGTCGTCCTGCACCTGCTCGAGACCTTCCCGTCACTGCGCACGGGGCTCGTGATGGTGCAGTCCGAGGTCGCTGACCGGCTCGTCGCGCCGCCGGGCAGTCGCACCTACGGCGTGCCCTCGGTGAAGCTCGCCTGGTTCGCGACCGCCGCGCGCGCAGGAGCGGTGCCGGCGAGCGTCTTCTGGCCGGTGCCGCGAGTGGAGTCGGGTCTCGTCGCCTTCACGCGTCATGACTCGCCGCCATCTCGCGCATCGCGCTCCGAGGTGTTCGCGGTCATCGACGCCGCATTTGCCCAGCGCCGCAAGACCCTTCGTGCCGCCCTGGCCGGCTGGGCCGGGTCAGCCGCCGAGGCCGAGCGGGTTCTCGTCGCCGCGGGGGTCGATCCGGGGGCCCGCGGGGAGAGTCTCGACATCGCGCAGTTCGCGCGCATCGCCAGCGCTCGCGCGCTGACCTGAGCGGTCCTGCTGCCCGACACTGCTGAGCCGCTCATGGCGAGCCGCTACTGTCGAGTCGTGTCCTCGGTCCGTGCGGTCGCGCCCGCAAAGATCAACCTCAGCCTGCGCGTGCGCGCGCTGCGACCCGATGGCTATCACGAGATCACCACTGTCTTCCATGCGGTGTCACTGACGGACGAGGTCACGGTGAGCGCTGCCGCGCCCGGCGCGGGACGCACCGTCACGACGACGGGGGAGCGCGCCGCGTCCGTCCCCGGAGGAGACGACAACATCGCCGCCAAGGCAGCTGTGGCGCTCGCGCGACATGCGGGCCTGGCCGTCCCCGACGTGGCCATCGACATCGCCAAGTCCATCCCCGTGGCAGCCGGCATGGCGGGAGGAAGCGCCGATGCCGCAGCCGCGCTCGTGGGCCTCAAGCGCCTGTGGAATCTCGACATCGCCGATGCCGACCTGGTGGGGATCGCAGCGCAGCTCGGATCGGATGTGCCCTTCTCTCTCATGGGCGGCACAGCTCGCGGCATCGGCCGCGGCGAGATGCTCACGCCGGTGCTCTCGGCCGGAGACCTCCACTGGGTCGTGGCCCTGAGCGATACCGAACTCTCGACGCCTGCTGTCTACGCCGAGTGGGACCGGCTCCTGGCCGCTGGCCTGGTGGAGGCCGCGGGGGACGCCGCGGATGCCGACGCCCCGCTCCTCGCTGCGCTGCGGCAGGGGGATCCTCGCGCGGTCGCGGCCCAGCTCGTCAACGATCTCGAGCCCGCGGCGGTGGCCCTGCGCCCGCATCTTCGCGCGGTCATCGACGCGGGCGTCGAGCTCGGCGCCCTCGCCGGCCTGGTCTCCGGAAGCGGGCCTACCTGCGTGTTCCTTGCCGAAGGCCGGGAAGCAGCCATCGCGCTCGCAGCGGAGATGGCCGGGACCGGTCTCGTGCGCGGCGTGCGTCGCGCCGTGGGGCCGGCGCCGGGTGCTCGGGTCGTCGTCTGACCCGCGACGGGCGCGCTCAGTGCTGTGCGGAGCGGGGCTTCGCCTCGAGATGGGCGAGCCCGTTCCACGCGAGGTTGACGACGTGCGAGACGACCTCTTCCTTGCGGGGCTTGCGCACATCGAGCCACCACTGCCCGGTGAGGGCGGTCATGCCCACCAGCATCTGGGAGTACATAGGCGCGAGTCGCGTGGGGAAGCCATGCGCCTTGAACTGCTCGGCAAGAAGATGCTCGACCTGCCCGGCCACGTCCACGATGAGGCTCGCGAAGGATCCCGTCTGCTGGGACACGGGGGAGTCGCGGACGAGAATGCGGAACCCGTCGGGCTGCGAGTCGATGTAGTCGAACAGTGCCATGCCGGCCTGCTCGAGCAGCTGGCGCGGATGCGTGCCCTGGAGGGCACTGCTGATCATGGTGAGGAGATGGTTCATCTCCCGGTCGACGACGACGGCGTAGAGACCTTCCTTGCCGCCGAAGTGCTCGTAGACCACCGGCTTGGAGACCCCGGCAGTCGAGGCGATCTCCTCGACGCTGACGGCCTCGAATCCCTTGTCGGCGAAGAGGGTGCGCCCGACCGAGATGAGTTGCTCTCGCCGCTCGCGGCCCGACATGCGCATGGGAGCTGGTCTCTCGCGGCTGGACTACGAGCCGACGGTTGCCGGAGCCGGGATGGGACTGTCCCCCTCAGGCGTCCAGCCGCGGATGCGCTGGCGCAGGGCAGGGTCCTGGAGCTTCGCGGCCAGGCGCGCGGGGCTGGGCCAGCGGACGTCGCGGGCGAGATGCAGGCGCTCCATCGCGCGGATGATGCCGGCGCTGATGTCGACCTGTCCGCGCAGCACGCCGTGGCGTGCTGCCGTCGGCTCGGCGTGGTGCAGGTTGTGCCAGGACTCGCCGAGGGAAGGCAGCGCCAGCCAGCGGTTGTTGGTGGAGTTGTCGCGCGTGCGGAAAGGCCTTTGGCCGAAGACATGGCAGATGGAGTTGATCGACCAGGTGACGTGATGCACCAGGGCGATGCGCACGAGGCCGGCCCAGAAGAGCGCGGTGAGTGCGCCCTCCCACGACCAGGTGAGGAGGCCGCCGAGGATGGCCGGGGCGAGGATCGTGGAGACGACGATCCAGGGGAAGTAGCGGGAGACTCGCTGCAGTGCGGCATTCGCCCTGATATCCGGTGCGTACCTCTCGATCGAGGTCTGCTGCCCGTCGAAGAGCCAGCCCACGTGGGCGAAGACAAGGCCCTTGGCGAGCGCACGCCGGGTCGTGCCGTAGCGCCACGGGCTGTGCGGATCGCCCTCCTCGTCACTACGCGCATGATGGCGACGATGGTCGGCCACCCACTGGTCCAGGGAGCCCTCGACCGCGGTGGAGCCGGCGACGGCGAGCGCAACGGAGACCCACGTCGGGGCCTTGAAGGAGCCGTGCGTGAAGTGGCGGTGGAATCCGACGGTGATTCCTGCCGCAGCGACGACGTAGAAGATCGCGGCGAGGATGAGGTCGGTCCAGCCGAGCCATCCGCCCCAGGCCACGGGGATCGCCAGGGCCACGGCGAGGAGGGGCACGGCCACGAAGATCCCGATCGTGGTGCGCATGCCGCGCGCCATCGGCTGGGTCACGGGGCGTCCCGCGGCGTCGCGCTCCTCGATGATTGCCGTCATGAACGCTCCCTGACTCGTCACTGACCTCTGTCGCTGGCTTCCCGACTCCGCGAGCAACCTACGCCACCGTAACCTACGGTTGCGTAACCTGTCCAGGCCCCAGGCCGGGAGGGGTCCCTGGGAGACTGCTGCGCGGATCCCGCAAGGGGTGCCGTTCCCGGCTCGTCCAATGGCAGGACAAGAGACTTTGGATCTCTGAATGGGGGTTCGACTCCCTCGCCGGGAGCACACGTTCAGGGGAGTAGGGTGCCGACGTCGGCTGCCCCCCGGGGGCGACCCTTCTCGTGGAGGTCCGTGAGCGGTGACGTCGCAGGGCCCGGTCGTCATCGTCCTCGCCGCGGGTGAGGGAACCCGTATGCGCTCCGCCACTCCCAAGGTCCTTCACGCCATCGCGGGGCGTTCCCTCATCGGGCATGTCCTCGAGGCCGCGTCCGCCGTCGATCCCTCCCACGTCGTTGTCGTCATCGGGCATGCCCGCGACCAGGTGCTCGCACACCTCGAAGAGGTTGCCCCCTGGGTCGACACGGTCGTCCAAGAGGAGCAGCGTGGTACCGGCCACGCCGTGCGCATCGCACTCGCGGCCCTTGCCTCTGCGCAGGCACTCGCCTCCGCCCCTGTGGTGGTGCTGAGCGGAGACACCCCGCTGCTCACCGGAGCGACCGTGCGCGAACTCGTCGATGCGCACCTGCGCACCGGCGCGGCAGCCACGCTGCTCACGGCCGTCCTGGGCGACCCCGCGGGCTATGGCCGCGTCGTGAGGGCCGCCGATGGCTCCGTCGAGTCGATCGTCGAGCACCGGGACGCCTCCGACGAGGTGCTGGCCGTCAGCGAGATCAACGCGGGCATGTACGCATTCGACCCCGTGCGCCTCGCGCCCGCCCTGGAGCGCCTCACGACGGCGAACGACCAGGGCGAGGAGTACCTCACGGACGTCGTGAGCCTCCTGCGCGCCGATGGCTATCCCGTCGCTGGAATTGTCGTCGAGGACGCGCACGAGATCCTCGGCGTCAACGACCGTGTCCAGCTGGCCGAGGCCGGCGCGCTGCTGCGCGACCGCACCAACCGCCGCTGGATGCGCGAGGGCGTGTCGATGCTCGATCCGGGATCGACGTGGATCGACGTCGATGTCGATCTAGCGCCCGATGTGACGATCCTGCCGCAGACCTCGCTGCTCGGACCGACGTCGATCGCGACCGGCGCCCGCATCGGACCCGGCACGACCTTGACCTCCTGCGAAGTCGGCGAGGGTGCAACCCTCATCCACACCTGGGCCGAGCTCGCCGTCATCGAGGCCGGTGCCAGCGTCGGCCCCTTCACCTACCTCCGGCCGGGCGCGCGACTGGGGCCCCAGGCCCGCGCGGGTGCCTTCGTGGAGATGAAGAACGCCTCCCTCGGTGAAGGCGCCAAGGTCCCGCACCTGTCCTACGTCGGTGACGCGGAGGTGGGGGACGGGACCAACATCGGCGCGGCCACGATCTTCGTCAACTACGACGGGCAGGCCAAGCATCGCACCGTGATCGGTCGCCACGCCCGCATCGGCAGCGACACCATGCTGGTCGCTCCGGTGACCGTGGGCGACGGGGCGTACACCGCCGCGGGCTCGGTCATCACCGAGGACGTCCCGGCGGGAGCGATGGCGGTCGGGCGTGCCCGCCAGCGCAACATCCCCGGGTGGGTGCAGCGCAAGCGCCCGGACACCGACTCGGCGCGCGCCGCCGACGCAGACCGCGATCAGCCCCCGACCAGCGAGGAGTCATCGTGAGCGAGTTGACCGTCCCCCCGAGCAAGCGACTCGTGCTCCTCACGGGGCGGGCGCACCCCGATCTGGGCGAGGAGGTCGCGTCGCACCTCGGCACGGACCTGTGCCCGGTCGACGCCTACGAGTTCGCCAACGGCGAGATCTTCGTGCGATTCAAGGAGTCGGTGCGCGGGTGTGATGCCTTCGTGATGCAGAGCCACACCACGCCGATCAACACCTGGATCATGGAGCAGCTGATCATGGTCGACGCGCTCAAGCGCGCCTCGGCCAAGCGCATCACGGTGATCGCGCCGTTCTACGGCTACGCCCGTCAGGACAAGAAGCACCGCGGCCGGGAGCCCATCTCCGCTCGCCTCATGGCTGATCTCTTCAAGGCTGCGGGAGCCGACCGTCTCATCACGGTCGACCTGCACACCTCCCAGATCCAGGGCTTCTTCGATGGGCCGGTGGACCATCTCTTCGCCCTTCCACTCCTCGCGGACCACATCGCCGCGCGCGTCGACCTCGACCGCATCACGGTCGTCTCTCCCGATGCGGGTCGCGTGCGCGTCGCTGAGAAGTGGACCGACATCCTCGGTGCCCCGCTGGCCATCATCCACAAGCGCCGCGATCCCGACACCCCCAATGAGGTGCGCGTCTTCGAGGTTGTCGGCGACGTGCGCGACCGCGTCTGCATCGTGGTGGATGACATGATCGACACCGGTGGCACGATCGTGAAGGCAGCCGACACGCTCTTCGAGAACGGTGCGGCAGAGGTCATCGTCGCGGCCACTCACGGCATCCTCAGCGAACCTGCGGCACAGCGGCTCCAGGAGTCGCGCATCAGCGAGGTGGTGGTGACCAACACCCTCCCCATCCCCGAGGACCGCCAGTTCGAGAAGCTCACGATTCTCTCCATCGCGCCCCTGCTCGCCCAGGCGATCTACGAGGTCTTCACGGACGGCTCCGTGACGCGGATGTTCGAAACGCCCGAGCGCATCCCGGCCACCCCCTGAGGGGCGGGGCCCGGTCGCAGGCGCCGGCGGGGGCTCGGCTAGAGTCAGCGCGCTCCTCGGCGAGGGTGCGTACTGCACCGTGATCGACGTGGCCGCTGGCCGCACCGCGCCGTGGCTGCTCCGCTCGGAGGACGTCTCCGACGGTGGACGAGGAGGTCGCATCGTGAACATCCGCCTGGAGGCCGAGCCCCGCTCCGACTTCGGCAAGGGTGCCGCGCGGAAGCTGCGCCGCTCCGGCCGCATCCCCGTCGTCCTCTACGGCAGTGGCACCGAGCTCGTGCACCTGTCCCTCCCGGGCCACGACCTGGAGCAGGCGCTCCGCAAGCCGAAGGTGACCTTGGAGATCGTGCAGGGGTCCGCCACCACGTTGGCCAAGCCTCGCGACGTGCAGCGCGATCCCGTGCGCCGCACCATCGAGCACGTCGACCTCATCATCGTGACCGCTGCCGAGGCTCGTGAGCGTGCCGCAGAGGCCGAGGTCCTCGTGGCCGAGGCGGCGGCGGCGGCCGAGGCGGCTGCTTCCGCTCCCGCACCCAAGGGCCCGGCCGAGGACGTCGAGGTTGCTGCCGCGGTCGAGGAGACCGGCGACGCCGCCGAGGGCGACGCGGCTGAGTCTGCCGGCGACGAATCCTGAGGCTCTTCCGCCGCTTGCGCGGCGAGGAGGGAAGCGACTCCATGCCTGCCTGGCTGGTCGTGGGGCTCGGCAACCCCGGCCCCGAGTACGCCCCCACGCGTCACAACGTCGGAGTCATGGCGGTCGAGGCGCTTGCCGAGCGATGGGGTGGTCGCCTCAAGGCCGATCGCTACACCCGCTGCGAGGTCTTCGATGCGCGCTGGCAGGGCCATCGCGTGATTCTCGCCCGCGGACGCTCCTACATGAATGAGTCAGGCGGGCCCGTCAAGGCGCTGGCTTCCCACTTCCACGTTCCCGTCGACCGCACGGTCATCGTCCACGACGAACTGGATATCCCGTTCGGCGCGCTGCGCGTGAAGCAGGGTGGTGGCGACGGCGGCCACAATGGGCTGCGCAGCATCCGCAGGACGCTGGGCAGCGGCGACACGATCCGCATCCGCGTCGGGATCGGCCGACCCCCGGGGCGGCAGGATCCGGCGGACTACGTCCTGAAGGCATTCGCCGCGGGGCAACGCGAGGACCTCGCCCTGCTCATCGCACGCGCCGACGACGCGATCGAGTGCGTGATCGAGGACGGCGTCGCCGTGGCGCAGAATAGGTACAACTCCGACTAGACCCGCACCTCGCTAGACGGACCGATCCGCTCATCCGACTCATCCGAAGGGCCCGCCATGACTCCCACTTCCCTGGCCGGAGCGACCGACATGGAGGTCTCCGCGACCGTGGCCGCCGAGGCAGGACGCCTGCTGCTGGGGCTGCGCGAGGGCTTCGGACCCGTGGAGGACAAGGAGACAGCCGATGCCCTGCGCAAGAAGGCGGACGCGTCGTCGCATGAGCTCATCGTCGCTCGGCTCGCAGAAGCACGACCGGATGACTGCGTCCTCAGCGAGGAGGGTGCCGATGACCTGGCCCGGCTGGAGGCCGAGCGCGTGTGGATCGTCGATCCGCTCGACGGCACCTGGGAATACGGCCAGGGCCGTGTGGACTTCGCGGTGCACGTCGTGCTGTGGCAGGCGGACCCTGACGCGCCGGGCGGCGGTCGGCTGAGCGCCAGCACCGTCGACCTGCCGGCCCAGGGTCTTGCGCGCCGGTCGGACGACGTGCCCGTCCCCGCGCGGGCGCTGCCACAGGATCGACCGGTCCGGATCGTGGCCTCGCGCACGCGTCCGCCGGCCGTGCTCGCCGACGTGGTCGCTGCCCTCGATGCCAGCCTGCGCGAGCAGGGTCACCCCTTCGGCGTCGAGGTCATCGACGTGGGTTCCGTCGGCGCCAAGGTCAACGAGATCCTCTCCGGTCGAGCGGAGGCCTACGTTCACGACACCGGCTTCTACGAGTGGGACGTCGCCGCCCCGCTTGCCGTCGCCCACGCGCACGGGCTCACGGCGTCCCACGTCGACGGCAGCCCCGTGAGCTTCAACCGCGAGCGTCCCTACGTCACCGATCTGCTCGTCGGCCTGCCCGACTTCGCCGAGCAGTTGCGCGCGGCGATGCTGCGCGCCACCGGAGAGTGACGCTCCCCGGCCTCGCGCGGGCACTCGGCGGCATCCCGGGGGTCGCCGAGGCAGTCGACCGCGCCGTCCGCGGCGTGGATGGCGTCCACGTCACGGCGATCCCCGAAGTGCGCGCGGCACTCGTCGGCGCGATCGCCGCGGACGCCCCCGAGGGCGGTCGCATCCTGGTCGTGACGGCCACTGCACGCGAGGCCGAGGACATCGCCGACGCCGTCGAGGACCAGCTCGGCGCAGGCAGTGCGGCCGTCTTCGCGTCCTGGGAGACGCTGCCGCACGAGCGACTGAGCCCTGCGGCCGACACGGCGGGCACGCGCGTGTCGATCCTGCGCAGGATCGTGCACCCGGATCCAGGCGATCCGCTGCGCGTCGTCTGCGCGCCCGTGCGGTCCGTCCTGCAGCCTCTCGTCGGCGGACTCGCCGACCTCGAGCCGCTGGTCCTCGACGAGGGCATCGAGATCGACGTCGACGCGGTCGTGGCCGACCTCGTGCTGCGGGGCTACTCCCGCGTCGACCTGGTCGAGCGCCGGGGCCAGTTCGCCGTGCGCGGCGGCATCCTCGACATCTTCCCCACGACCGCGGAGCACCCGGTGCGCATCGAGCTCTGGGGCGACACGGTCGAGGAGATCCGCGACTTCGCAGTGGCTGATCAGCGATCGCGTCATCACGTGGGCCGGGTCGAGCTCCACCCCGCGCGCGAGCTGCTGCTCACTCCCGAGGTGCGCGCGCGAGCTCGGGCCCTCGCGTCGGCGCATCCGAGGGCGGCAGAGGTGCTCGACCGGGTTGCCGAGGGCCTGGTCGTCGATGGGATGGAGGCCTTCGCGCCCGTCCTCGCGGAGCGCATGGAGCTCCTCGTCGACGTACTCCCCGCGCGATCCCTCGTGCTGCTGTGCGATCCCGAGCGGATCCGCTCGCGTGCGGAGGACCTCGTCCGCACCTCGCTGGAGTTCCTCGAGGCCTCGTGGCACGGAGCGGCCGCGGGGGCGGCCACGCCCCTCGACGTCGACGGGCTGGACCTCGCGGCGGCGGCGTACCGATCCGTCACCGAAGTGGAATCGGCCGCGCGTGCGCGCGGGCCGGTCTGGACCACGGACTCCTTCGCCCAGGAGGGCGACGACATCGCCATCGATGCCCGCCCCCTCCCGGACCGTCGCGGCAGCCTGCCCGAGGTGCTCGAGGACATCCGCGCCTGGCTCGCAGCGAGTGACCGCGTGGTCCTGCTCGCCGAGGGCCCGGGCTCGGCCGAGCGCATCGCGACCTCGCTGCGCGACGAGGGCATCGCGGCGACCTGGAGCGACGACGTGCCCCCGCAGGAGGCAGGCGCGGAGGGAGTCATCGTCGCCACGGGACGCTGGCAGGGCGGCTTCGCCTCTCCGGGTGGTCGCATCGCCCTGGTCACGGAGGCCGATCTCTTCGGGCAGCGATCGCCCGTGCGCGATGCAGCGCGCATGCCCTCGCGCCGCCGCCGCACCATCGACCCCCTGCAACTCGCGGCGGGCGACCTGGTGGTCCACGAGCAGCACGGCGTGGGTCGGTACGTCGAGATGGTGCAGCGGACGGTCGCCGATGCCACCCGCGAGTACCTCGTCATCGAGTACGCCGCGTCGCGTCGGGGTCAGCCGCCCGACCGCCTCTATGTGCCGACCGACCAGCTCGACCAGGTGACGCGCTACGTCGGCGGGGAAGCACCGACACTGAGCAAGCTGGGCGGCTCCGACTGGCAGCGCACCAAGGCGCGTGCGCGTCGCGCCGTCCGCGAGATCGCCGACGAGCTGGTGCGGCTCTATGCCAAGCGACAGGCGACGCCGGGCCATGCCTTCGCACCCGACAGCGCGTGGCAGCGCGAGCTCGAGGACGCCTTCCCCTACGTCGAGACTCCCGATCAGCTGGCCAGCATCGACGAGGTGAAGGCCGACATGGAGCGCGCGATGCCCATGGATCGCGTCATCTGCGGCGACGTCGGCTACGGCAAGACCGAGATCGCGGTGCGCGCGGCCTTCAAGGCGGTGCAGGACGGCAAGCAGGTGGCTGTGCTCGTGCCGACGACCCTGCTGGTGCAGCAGCACTTCCGCACCTTCACGGAGCGCTACGCCCCCTTCCCGGTCAAGGTGGCCGCGCTCTCGCGCTTCCAGACCGATGCCGAGGTCAAGCAGACCCTGGAAGGCCTCGCGGACGGCACCGTCGACGTCGTCATCGGTACGCACCGCATGCTCACGCCGCAGGTGCGCTTCAAGGACCTCGGACTCCTCATCGTGGACGAGGAGCAGCGCTTCGGCGTCGAGCACAAGGAGCACATCAAGGCGCTCCGCACCTCCGTCGACGTGCTCACGATGTCGGCGACGCCGATCCCGCGCACCCTCGAGATGTCACTCACGGGCATTCGCGAGATGTCCACCATCCAGACGCCTCCGGAGGAACGGCACCCCGTCCTCACCTACGTCGGCCCCTTCGACGATCGCCAGGTGTCCGCCGCCATTCATCGCGAGCTCATCCGTGACGGCCAGGTCTTCTTCATCCACAACCGCGTGGATTCCATCGACCGGGTCGCGGGCCGACTGCGCGACCTCGTGCCCGAGGCCCGCGTGGCCGTGGCGCACGGCCAGATGAACGAGCACGAGCTCGAGCGCATCGTGCTCGACTTCTGGGAGCGCCGCATCGACGTGCTGGTGGCCACCACCATCGTCGAGAACGGCATCGACATCCCCAACGCCAACACGCTGATCGTGGATCGCGCCGACGCGCTGGGCCTGGCGCAGCTGCACCAGCTGCGCGGGCGCGTGGGGCGAGGGCGCGAGCGCGGCTACGCCTACCTGCTCTATCCCCCGGAGCGCCCGCTCACCGAGACCGCGCACGAGCGCCTGGCGACGATCGCACAGCACGCCGACCTCGGGTCGGGCATGCAGATCGCGCTGAAGGACCTCGAGATCCGAGGGTCGGGCAACCTGCTCGGCGGCGAGCAGAGCGGCCACATCGCCGAGGTCGGCTTCGACCTCTACGTGCGCCTGGTGGGAGAGGCCCTCGCGCATGCCCGCGGCGACGACGATGCCGCACCGCTCGAGGTCAAGATCGAACTGCCCTTCGACGCGCACATCCCGCACGACTACGTGCCCGAGGAGCGCCTGCGCCTGGAGGCCTATCGGAGCATCGCGGGAGCGGTGAGCGACGCCGATGTCGACGCCGTGGCGGAGGAGCTCGTGGACCGCTACGGATCCCCGCCTCCCCCCGTCGAGACACTCCTGGCCGTGGCGCGGCTTCGCGTGCGCGCGCGGGCCGCGGGGGTGGGGGAGATCGTCCTGGCGGGTCCCCGGGTCCGCTTCCACCCCGTCGACCTGCCCGAATCCCGGCAACTGCGCCTCACGCGGCTGCACCCGGGCACGCTGGTCAAGCCCGCGGTCCGTACGATCCTGGTGCCGCGTCCGCCCGCGGGCTCGACCACGGATACCGGTCTCGTGGAATGGGTCCGAGGGGTGCTCGACATCCTCGACCCGCCGGAGGACGCAGCGTGAGACGGGAGCGGATGCACACGATGCACGGGCGAAGGAACGGGAGTGGCGTGACCACGATGATGCGGCGAGGGATCGCGGCGCTGGCCGCCAGCCTGGTGCTCGCGGGCTGCGCGGGGCTCGGCGACGCGGGGTCTGCGGCGACCGTCGGGGACGTGCAGATCTCCACCGACACACTCGCGTCCCAGACCGAGGCCATCCAGGTGCAACGCGGCGTCCCCGCGGGTACGCCGGACTCCGCACTCACCCTCGGGGTCCTGCAGCGCCTCGTCATCACCGAGCTCGTCGGCCAGGCAGCCACCGCGCAGGGCGTGACCGTGTCGCCGAGCGAGATCGATGCGGCCATCGCGGAGTTCGAGGCGCAATTGGGCGGCGCCGAGGCGCTCCAGGCGGCGTATCTCGACAGCAATGTCCCGGCGGAGGCCATCGAAGGCCAGGTGCAACTCTCCCTGCAGGTGCAAGAGCTCGGGTCGACCCTGGCGCCCGACGCCGATCCCAACGGCCAGCAGCAGGCTGTCGTGCAGTACGTCACCGGCTTCGGTCTCCAGGAGGGCATCACCGTGAGCCCCCGATTCGGCACCTGGGACGGCGGCACCCTCACCGTGGGCCCGCTGCCCAGCGATCTCTCCACGACCGTGCAGGTGGAGGATCCGCTCGCAGGGATCCTTCCCGCTCCCTAGGCTCACGCCATGCCGGAGTCAGGTGACGGCCTGAGCGAATTGATCGCCGTCATGGATCGCCTGCGATCCCCGGGCGGATGTCCCTGGGATGCCCGCCAGACCCATCGCAGTCTCGCCGAGTACCTCCTCGAGGAGGCCTACGAGACCGTCGAGGCGATCGAGTCCGGCGATCGCGCCGACCTGCGCGAGGAGCTCGGCGACCTGCTCCTGCAGGTGGTCTTCCACTCCCGCATCGCCGAGGAGGACCCCGACGACCCGTGGGGTATCGACGACGTGGCCCGGGGCATCGTGGCCAAGTTGGTACGCCGTCACCCGCACGTCTTCGCGTCGCCGGACGAGAGCGTGACGACGGCGGAGCATGTCGAGTCCCGCTGGCATGAGCTCAAGGCCCAGGAGAAGGGTCGCGCATCCGTCACCGAGGGCATCCCCGAGGCGCTCCCGGCGCTCCTGCGCGCGAGCAAGGTCCTGGCCCGGAGCGAGCATCTCGACGTGCCCCTCCCCGATGGCGGGAACCCGCTGGCCGACGTCGATGACGAAGAGGCTCTCGGCGACCTGCTCCTCGCGGTGGTCGCCGCCGGCAGGGCGCGCGGCTGGGACGCGGAGGCAGCCCTGCGTGACGCCGTGCGCCGCCAGGCCATGCGCATCCGCGAGTCCGAGGAGCGCATCCGCGAGGCGGAGGGCGCGTGAGCGCATCCGAGCAGCTCGCCCTACTAGCCAGGCAGGCTCGCGATG
>JAPOKX010000035.1 GCA_029977425.1 Actinomycetota bacterium | reverse complement strand
ATGTAGTTGAGAATTCAACCAGATCCCCGGCCCGCCGGCAAATCGACCCCCCGAGGTGGGGGACTAAGCCCGTCCCGAGCCGTCCGAGCCTTCCGGCGCTGCGGGGCGCTCGGACATCCAGTCCTCCATCGCTGCCCGGTGCTCCTCGAACTCCTTCGCCCTCTCCGGAGACAGGGCGTGCACCATGTCGGCCGTCGCGGTGCTGCCCGTCACGGTAGCGCGGACGTGCACGGTGTCACCGACCTTCGGGGCAGCATCCTCGCCGTCGCGCTCGAGGATCGTCTGGTCATTCAGCGAGTACGTCGAGACGTAGCCGTCGGCGCTCTTCACGGTGATCGACGTGGCCGAGGCTGCGGTGACGTCGCCTTCCTGCGTCCGCACCGTGACGAAGGAGCCGTCAGCCTCCTAGATCACGCCCTCGCCGTGCAGCATCTCGCCGCGCAGCATCTCGCCGCGCAGCATCTCGCCTCCGGGGCCGTGTTCGCCGGGACCACCTGGTCCGTGCTCGCGCGGCCCGTGTCCCTCGCGCGGACCATGCCCCCCGGGGCCGTCCTGGCGGGGGCCCTGGCCATCCGTGCCGCGCGGGCCGTCCATGCCGCGTGACGGCGCCGACTCGCTGGCCGAGGGCGACGGCGTGTCGTTCGCGGCCAGGGCAACAGCGGCGCCGGTGAAGGCGGCCGCCCCCAGCGTGGCCGCCGCCACGATCGCAGCGATCCTGGGCTTCGTCATCTCGTACCCTCCCTCTCGCGAGCCGGGACCCGGGCGCGTCTCGCCCGGCGGCTCATGGACATCCTGGGACGCAGATGTGAGGTCCCCGTGCGAGCGAGGTTCGGGGCACGTAAGGATGGGAGCCATGGCCGGAGGCGTGATGGGTCTGCTCTTCCTCGTGGTGGGGGTGGCGGTGATCGGCGGGGCCGCGCTGCTCGTGGCCGGCCGCTGGCGCGACGGGCTCCCAGAGATCCCTGCTGATGCATCCCGGCCTTCTTCGCTCGACACCGACGTGCCCGTGGGCACCCTGACGACCGCGGACATCGAGGCCATCCGACTGGAGCAGGCGCCGCGCGGCTACCGGATGGAGGATGTCGACGTCCTCGTGGAACGTCTCACCCAGGAGATCGAGGCACGGGACACCGAGATCCATCGGCTCCGCGGCTCCGGTACCGGTGGCACGGGCCCCGCCGACCCCGACGCCGAATCCGGCGCCGCTCCCGCGAGCTCGTGAGCGGTCCCGTCGTCGGCGACGACGGGCTGCCGCGCTGCCCCTGGGGCGATGCCCCCGCGGACTATCGCGCGTACCACGACGACGAGTGGGGCCGTGCCGTGCGTGGCGACAGCGCGATCTTCGAGCGCCTGTCCCTGGAGGCCTACCAGGCTGGATTGTCGTGGCTCACCATCCTGCGCAGGCGTGAGGCCTTCCGCGAGGGATTCGCCGACTTCAACATCGCCGTAGTGGCGGGGTACGACGACGCCGACATCGAGCGACTTGCCACGGACCCGAGGCTCATTCGTCATCGCGGCAAGGTCGAGGCGGTCGTGAGCAATGCGCGTCTCCTCGTGCAATGGCAGGCGGCAGAGGGGCAGGGCGTGCTCGACGCGCTCGTGTGGTCCTGCGCCTCGTCACGGACACCGCCGCGAACCTTGGCCGACGTGCCCGTTCAGACGGAGGAGTCTCGCCGACTGGCACAACGACTGCGGGCGCGCGGCTGGCGCTTCATCGGGCCGACATCCGCCTACGCCGCCCTGCAGGCGATGGGCGTCGTCAACGATCACCTCGAGGGCTGTCATGCCCGCGGCAGTGCGACCCGGTGACCGGGTGACGGGGCCGGTAGGCGATAATGATGCCTTCCGCTCCCACGGAAGGGGACACCATGGCTGCCATGAAGCCGAGGACCGGCGACGGTCCCATGGAGGTCACCAAGGAGGGCCGTGGCTACGTCATGCGCGTGCCGCTTGAAGGCGGCGGCCGCCTCGTGGTCGAGCTGAATGCGACCGAGGTCAAGGAGCTGGGCGACAAGCTCATCGCCGCCGTCCCCTGATCTCGAGTCTCACAGGCCCCCGCTCATGCGTGAGCCGGGGGCCTTGTCATGTCCGGTAAGCGAGATTCAGCGGACTAGGGGGCCCCGTGTCCGCGGTGCGCGGCGAGCACGACTCCCTCGCCCACCGTGAGGACCGCCGCGACCCACTCCGGGTCGTCGCGCACGTGCTGGACCAGATCGTGCCGGCTCGCGAGCATGCCCTCCGCACCGAAGACCGGAGTGATGACGATGCTGCCGCCTGGGCTGAGCAGGCGATGCGCCTCGGCGAGCAGGGCGTGCCCTTCCTCGCCCTCCGTCTCCGTGCCGGGCCCCACGATCACGAGGTCGTAGGCGCCGTCGCTGAGTCGCGGCAGCACCGCCCGGGGAGCTCCCGCGATCGTGCGCACCCGCGTGTGGCTGACGCCCATGCGCGCGAAGGTGTCGCGCGCTGCCGTCTGCATGGCCGAGTCGGGATCGACCGTGGTGAGGGTTCCCTCCGCGGGCAGGCCGTCGAGGATCCAGCCGCCGGTGACGCCAGTTCCCGATCCGACCTCGACGACGGAGTGCGCGCGGGTCGCAGCCACCAGCGATCGCAGGAAGGCCCCTACGGCGCGACTGGGCGCGGGGGCACCCATGTCCTTGGCGCGGCGGCGCGCCTCGGCGACCTCGGACGGCTCCTCCGTCCAGTCGTCGGCGTAGGCCCAGGTGAGGGGGCTCGGAGGCAGGTGGGATTCGGTCACGTGGGAAGCCTAAGGCCCCGCAGGACTGGCGGGGACCCTCCCCGTCGGGCTGATTCCGGGCTACGGGCGATCAAGTGGGACCATCGAGGGATGTCCTCGTCGCGGCCCGGGCTCCTCCGTGGGGCGCAGATCGCCCTCGTGGCGGTCATCGGCCTCGTATCGGCGCTGGTGCTCGGACTCCTCGGCGGAGCGGTGGGCCTGAGCATCGCGGCCCTGGCGGACCGCGGACAGCAGGCCGTCCTCACGGTGACCGAGTCCGGCAGCGAGCCGGTGCTGAGCGGACCGGAGACCATCGCGGGAGTCGTGCGGGCCACCCTGCCCTCGGTGGTCTCGGTGGTGGTCGATGCCGGGGCTGAATCCGGATCGGGATCCGGCTTCGTGCTGCGCAGCGATGGCTACCTCGTCACCAACAATCACGTGATCGACGCGGCGGTCGTCAATGAGGGCGCTGTCGACGTCGTTCTCAACGACGGCCGACGGCTCAGTGCCGAGGTCATCGGCCGTAATATCAGCTACGACATCGCCGTGCTGCGGGTGGATGAGGAGTCCCTGCTGCCCCTGGCGGCCCGTGAGTCGGGTGCGACGGTTGGGGACTCGGTGCTCGTCATCGGCGCGCCGCTCGGCTACGACTTCACCGTGACGACCGGGATCGTGAGCGCAGTCGATCGCCCTGTCACCGTCGGCGAGGCAGACGAGACGTCCTACATCAGCGCCATCCAGACCGATGCGCCCATCAACCCGGGTAACTCCGGTGGCCCCGTCCTCGACGGCGACGGCCGCTTCATCGGCATGGCCTCATCGATGGCGACACTGGCGAGTGCACCAGGTGCCGGGAGCATCGGGCTGGGCTTCGCCATCCCCGCGCGCGCCGTCGTGCGCATCGCCGAAGAGATCATCGCGACAGGTTCGTCGCGCACGCCCATCATGGGCGTCACGCTGGACCCGTCGTTCCCCGGTCCCGGCGCGCTCATCGACACGGTCACCGCGGCAGGTCCCGCGGAAGTCGCAGGCCTGCGCGCCGGCGACGTGATCCTCAGCCTGGCCGGGCGTGCCGTCGGCGATGCCGACGAGCTCGTCGTGGCCATCCGGGATCGACTCCCGGGGGAGGAGGTGCCCGTGGAGGCACGCCGGGGTGACCGAGCCTTCGACACCACGGTCGTCCTGGGGAGCCGAGAGGACCGCTGACCGCGGCCCGCGACAGGCCCTGGGACTCGGCGTACCCTGACCTACGTGTTCGACATCGGGCTGGGCGAGATCCTCATCCTCGCGGTGCTCGGCCTGCTCGTCTTCGGGCCCGAGCGATTGCCTCGTGCTGCCGCGGATGCCGCTCGCACGCTGCGCAATGTGCGCGCGATGGCGAGCAATGCACGCAAGGATCTTGCCGACTCGGCCGGCGTTGACCTCTCCGGCGCGCAGGGCGCCCTGCGCGACCTGCAGGACCTGCATCCCAAGCGGATGGTCGCCGGCATTTTCGAGGACGATCCGGCCGACGCGACGACCAAGGGGACATCGGACAAGCCCGCATCCGGAGGCGCGTCGTCCGCGCGATTCGATCCCGACGCGACGTAAGGGGCGCGGCGCAGCAGGCGATCGCTGCTCCGGTCCCTATCGACCGGCGGGGGAGATGTTCAGCGGGACGCCGGTGAGGCCTCGAGGCTTGCGCGCCAGAGTCGTCGCGAGCTCGATGAGGGATGCGGCCGCCGGGGATGACGGGTCGGTGAGGACGAGCGGAGCCCCCTGATCGCCTCCCTCTCGTAGGCGCACGTCGAAGGGGATGCGTCCCAGGAGCGGCACCTGGGTGCTGAGGCCCTCGCTCAGCTGCTCGGCCACCCGGGTGCCTCCGCCGATGCCGAAGAGGTCGATGGGCTCGCCGCAGTGGGGGCAGGGAAACCCGCTCATGTTCTCGATGACACCGACGACCTTCTGGTGCGTCTGTCCGGCGAGCATGCCCGCGCGGACGGCGACCTCGGCCGCTGCCGCCTGCGGCGTCGTCACGACGACCACCTGCGAACCGGGCAGGAGCTGCGCCGTCGAGATGGCGATGTCGCCGGTGCCCGGAGGGAGGTCGAGGAGGAGCACGTCGAGGTCGCCCCACCACACGTCGGCGAGGAACTGGTTGAGTGCCCGGTGCAGCATCGGCCCGCGGAAGGCGACGGGCTCCGCGCTGCCGCCGGGCTTGAAGGGAAGGATGGAGATGGCGCGGACGCCGTAGGCCTCGGGGGGCATGATCATGCCCTCGACGACGGTGGGTGGCGTCGTCATCCCCAGCAGGCCGGGGATGGAGTGGCCGTAGATGTCGGCGTCGACGATGCCCACGGCGAATCCCTGGGCGGCCATCGCGACGCCGAGGTTGGCGGTGACCGAGGACTTGCCGACGCCGCCCTTGCCCGAGGTGATGGCGTAGACGTGCGTGCGCGAGGCGGGATCGGCGAAGGGGATGGCCTTCTCCTCCTGGCCCCCACGCAGGGTGCGTCGCAGCTGGGCTCGCTGCTCATCGTTCATCACGTCGAGCTCGACATCCACGTGTCGGACCCCCGGCACGGATCCCACGGAGAGCGTGACCCGCTGCGTGATGGTGTCGCGCATGGGGCACCCCGAGACGGTGAGGTAGATCGCGACCTTGACGCGGTCGCCGTCGATGTCGACCGACTTCACCATGCCCAGATCGGTGATGGGGCGATGGATCTCGGGGTCCTCGACGCGAGCGAGGGCAGCGTCGACTAGGGACCGATCGATGGAGGTCATGCCTCGATGCTAGGGCCGCCCTGATCGTCGCGCGAATGGTGCTCTTCCGAGAGGCGGTCGGCGATCTCGTCGGCGAGGTCGCGAAGCTCTGCGCGCAGGTAGTCGCGCGTGGCGACTTCGCCCAGGGCCATGCGCAGGGCGGCGATCTCGCGAGCGAGGTACTCCGTGTCGGCGACGAGCCGGTCGGTCCTCTCGCGATCCTCGAGGTACTGCACCTTGTCCCGATCGGACTGCCTGTTCTGGGCAAGCAGGATGAGGGGTGCGGCGTACGACGCCTGGAGCGAGAGCAGGAGCGTGCTGAATATGAAGGGATAGGGATCGGGCTTGAGGTTGTCGGGAGCGAAGATGTTCCACAGCAGCCAGGAGACGATGACGACCGTCATCCAGGCGATGAAGTTCCAGGAGCCGATGAAGCGGGCGATCCGCTCGGACAGTCGCCCCCACTGCTCCGGGTCGTAGGAGGGTCCCCGCAGCCGTCCGCGCTCGAGCGGCTGGTCCATCCGCAGCTCGGGGCGACGACGCGACGGGCTCATGATGCGCTCCCCGTGTCGCGCCAGTCCTCGGGCAGCATGTGGTCGATGAGGTCATCGACGGTGACGGCGCCGAGCAGGTGGTCATCGGCGTCGACCACGGGAAGCGACACGAGGTTGTACGTCGCGAAGTAGCGGGCGACGGTGGCCAGGTCCGTCTCGGGCGAGATCGGCTCGAGCGTGGTGTCGAGGATGCCGGAGACGAGCGCAGCAGGAGGCTCGCGCAGCATGCGCTGGAAATGACACGTCCCGAGGTAGCGCCCCGTGGGCGTGTCCGTCGGAGCCCGCGTGACGTAGACCTGGGCGGCGAGCGAGGGTGAGAGCTCGGGGCTGCGCACGCGGGCGAGGGCCTCGGCCACGGTCGCATCGGCAGGGAGGATGACCGGCTCGGTCGTCATCATGCCGCCGGCGGTGTAGTCGCCGTACACGAGGAGGCGGCGGATGTCCTCGGCCTCGTCTGGCTCCATGCGATCGAGCAGGTCTTCCGCCTGCTCGGGCGGGAGCTCCGAGATCAGGTCGGCCGCGTCGTCGGGATCCATCTCCTCGAGGACGTCTGCCGCGCGCTCCATGTCGAGCGACTGCATGATCTCCACCTGCTCGTCCTCGGGAAGCTCCTCGAGCACGTCGGCGAGGCGGTCGTCGTCGAGCTCGCGGACGACCTCGAGTCGACGCTTGACGGGCATCTCCTGAAGTGCGAGGGCGAGGTCCTGCGGTCGCATGTCGTCGAGGGTCGCGAGGAAGTGCGCCGCACCATGCTCCTGCGGAAGCGTGAGGCCGTCGACGGCCGCCCAGTCGACGATGCGCGTGTGCCCCTTGCGGCGCAGGCCGCCGCCCTCGCGGATGAAGAGCTGGGTGACGAACCAGTCTCGACTCGGCCGCTGCTCGATGCCGAGGTCGACGATCGTCACGGTGCTGGGCGTCGAGGAGCGCGCCGGATCGACGAGAGTGACGCGACGGTCCAGGAGCTCGCCGAGGGCAAGGGTCTCGCCACTGCGCTGCTGGAAGCGGCGGAGATTGACGACTCCGCTGACGACCACCTGGCCACTGTCGATGGCGGTCACGCGTGACATCGGCACGAAGATGCGACGGCGTCCGACGACCTCGACCACGAGCCCCACGACGCGCGGGGGCTGGGAATCGGCCCGCAGCGCCACGACGACGTCCCGCACGCGACCCACCTGGTCGGCCTTGGGGTCGAAGACCTCCGCCCGCGCGAGGCGGGCGACGAAGACTCGACTGGTGGAGGTCACGCGGCCCAAGGGTACTCGCGTGAGGCCCTTCCTCAGCCTCGGTAGGGTCGGGGCATGACGTCGTCCTCGATGACCTCGGGGGGCGCGGCTGCCGTCGCGCGACCCGCTCGCTCCCGCCGCTCCAACCTCGCCGTGCCGGGCTCGAGTCCCAAGATGCTCGACAAGGCACGCGGGCTGCCGGTCGACCAGGTCTTCATGGACATCGAGGACGCGGTCGCCCCGCTGGCCAAGCCGGAGGCGCGCACGAACATCGTGGCCGCGCTCAACGAGGGCGGCTACGACGGCAAGGTCCGCACCGTGCGCGTCAACGACTGGACGACCCAGTGGACCTATGCCGACGTTGTCGAGGTGGTCGAGGGGGCAGGGCCGAACCTCGATTGCATCATGCTGCCCAAGGTGCAGACGCCGGACCAGGTCGTCGCACTCGACCTCCTCCTCACCCAGATCGAGAAGTCCAACGGCTTCGAGGTGGGCCGCATCGGCATCGAGGCGCAGATCGAGAATGCCATGGGCCTCATCAACGTCGACGCGATCGCTGCCGCCTCTCCGCGCGTCGAGACGATCATCTTCGGTCCCGCCGACTTCATGGCGAGCATCAACATGAAGTCGCTCGTCGTGGGGGAGCAGCCTCCGGGCTACGACGTGGGCGATGCCTACCACTACATCCTCATGCGGATCCTCATGGCGGCGCGTGCCCACGACAAGCTCGCGATCGACGGCCCCTATCTCGCCATCAAGGACGTCGAGGGCTACCGCCGCGTGGCCTCGCGCAGTGCCGCGCTGGGCTTCGACGGCAAGTGGGTGCTTCATCCGGGCCAGGTCGACGCGGCCAATGAGGTCTACAGCCCCCGCCAGGAAGACTACGACCAGGCTGAGCTCATCCTCGACGCCTACGCCTTCTCCACGTCGGCGGAAGGCGGTGCGAAGGGTGCCGTCATGCTCGGCGACGAGATGATCGACGAGGCCTCGCGGAAGATGGCCCTCGTGATCTCGGCCAAGGGGCGCGCCGCGGGAATGTCCCGTACGAAGGCATTCACCCCGCCCGAGGGCTAGCGGGGACCCCGGCTCAGCATTCGTCCGAGCGCACGGTCCTGGAGCCGCTGCGGCAGCGCGGCAAGGGCGGCGAGCAGATGT
Organism: Actinomycetota bacterium; assembly: GCA_029977425.1. Classification (GTDB taxonomy): domain Bacteria; phylum Actinomycetota; class Actinomycetes; order S36-B12; family S36-B12; genus Mxb001. The sequence continues at coordinate 5,826 of JAPOKX010000035.1, read as the reverse complement.
GCGCCACCACCACCAAGATAGCGGCGCTTCGGAGATTCGCTGGATAGCGCTTGCGCCACCAGTTCGGCCGCTCGCTCGGGCTGCATCTTCGGGTTATCAGCCCCCGTGGCCGCCATCTTCGCGAACTCCGCCGTGATGGCCGCCTGCTGCGGGTAGAGCGGGTTGGGTGCCGGTTGAGCACTGACCGTTGTTGTCAGGGGTGTTGCGATACCGCCCAACTCGATCAGGGCGACCTGTACGCCGTGGGGCGCGATTTCCCGGCGTAGAGCGATCACCCACGACTCCAGTGCCGCCTTCGATGGGGCGTAGCCGCCGTTAAAGGGAAGAACGATGCGGGCCATAAGTGCCGAGTTGACGACGATGGTGGAGTGATCTGCGCGCGCCATGGGAAGGAACCCCTGAATGAAGCGCACCGCGCCGAAGTAGTTGACCGACATCACCAGCTCGAGGGTGCTGATGGGGCACCCTTCGGCCGACATGTCGGGGGAGTGTCCCTCGATTCCCGCATTGCTGAACACCCCCCGCAATGACATCCCGTTGGCTCGTAGCTCATCGACGTACGCCACGACGGCGGACACATCCGCATCGCTTGTGACATCGAAGTGAAAGGGCAGGAGATGCGGACCTGCGCCATCGCGGAGTCGCTCGGCCTGCTCGTCGGTCCGTACGCCGGCTACCACCGTGTAGCCCAGTCCCGCGAGGTGGCGGGCCGTCGCAAAGCCGATGCCGCTGCCCGCGCCGCTGATGACGACGACCTGGGTGGAGTTGACCGGATGCCGCCTGCTCATTCGGTCAGTATCGTGCACGCATGGCTGATCAGGGGCGGAGCGGTTCGACCGGGGCGGCCTGGCCGATGCGCCGGGCCGATGCCGCACGCCTCCTCGGTGTCTCCCCGCAGGCCGATCCGGCCTCCGTCCGACGTGCCTTCCGACTCTGGGCAGCGGTGACCCACCCCGATCAGGGCGGATCACCGGAAGCCTTCGATCGGCTGTGTGCCGCGCGTGCCCTGCTGCTGGAGCCGGTCCCGACTGACCCACCGATCGCCCATGAGCCAGACGGTCCGACTCCGCGCCCGCGGCGGCCCTGGTCGCATGTGCTCCAGCGGCCACACCCTCGGGCCGCACTGGTGACGGCGCTGCTGGTCCTGGTCGCCCTCGGCTCGGTGCCGCTGAGCGCCCAACCGTGGGGCGTCGCGCTGGTCGCCGTCGCGGCCACCGCGGTGAGCGTCGCTGCCTCCAAGGCGGTCCTCGATCGGCCCGATCACGGCCACGTCATCGTGACCCGGTTTGTGAGTTGGAGTGCCGTCGTGACCCTCCAACTCCTCGGGGCGGCCTTGCTTGGCCTGCCGCTCCTGGAGGCCCTACCGCTCCTGGCGGTTCCCTTCGTCGCCGCCATCGCCCTGATCAACCCTGGCGCGGGGCTTTGGCGAGTTAACGTCCGTTAGCATCATTCGAGGAGTTCAAGGAGGTTGAGATGGCCCGTCTGGCCAAGACCGAGGGACTGACCGAGGAGCAGGAAGCGATCCTCGAGGCGGTTCGTGACTTCGTCGACAACGAGATCATCCCGGTCGCCAACGACCTCGAGCATGCGGACGAGTACCCCAAGGCCATCGTCGATGGCCTGAAGGAGATGGGTGTCTTCGGGCTGATGATCCCCGAGGAGTACGGCGGACTCGGCGAGTCCCTGCTCACCTACGCACTGGTCGTCGAGGAGATCGCGCGCGGCTGGATGAGTGTCTCCGGTGTGATCAACACCCACTTCATCGTGGCCTACATGCTCATGCAGCACGGCACGCAGGAGCAAAAGGACAAGTACCTCCCGCGCATGGCAACCGGTGAAGTCCGCGGTGCGTTCTCCATGTCGGAGCCCGGCTGCGGTTCGGATGTCGCCGCAATCTCGAGCAAGGCCGTCCGCGATGGCGACGGCTGGGTGCTCAACGGCCAGAAGATGTGGCTGACCAACGGTGGATCCTCGACGCTAGTGGCTGTTCTCGTGCGGACCGATGGCGACGCGGACGAAGGTGCATCGGTCTACAAGAAGATGTCGACGTTCCTCATCGAGAAGCCCGAGGGCTTCGGCGAGGTCCGACCGGGACTCACCATCCCCGGCAAGATCGAGAAGATGGGCTACAAGGGCGTCGACACCACTGAGCTCGTCATGGACGACCTGCACCTGACGGATGATGACCTGCTCGGCGGCCAGCCTGGCAGGGGCTTCTACCAGATGATGGATGGCGTCGAGGTGGGCCGCGTCAACGTCGCCGCACGCGCGTGCGGACTCGCACGGCGTGCGTTCGAACTCGGCGTCGACTACGCCCAGCAGCGCGTGACCTTCGGCAAGCCCATCGCCGAACACCAGGCCGTGGCCTTCCGGCTCGCTGACATGGGGACGAAGGTCGAGGCAGCACACCAGATGATGGTGATGGCGGCGCGCAAGAAGGACTCGGGCGAGCGCAATGACCTCGAAGCAGGCATGGCCAAGCTCCTGGCCAGTGAGTACTGCAAGGAGGTCGTCGAGGACTCCTTCCGGATCCACGGCGGCTACGGCTACTCCAAGGAGTATGAGATCTAGCTCCTCTACCGCGAGGCTCCCATGCTCATGATCGGCGAGGGCACGGCAGACATCCAGAAGATGATCATCGCCCGGCGTCTACTGGAGGAGTACAAGAACCGCGGCTAGACGACGGCGACGGTCTTGCCTCGGGTGAGGCGGGAGATGACCGCGTCGATGCCCCAGAAGACCAGGCACAGCACGACGGCGAAGACCACGATGCCGGCGACGTTGGTGAGCACCGTCCCGTAGCCGTACGTCGCGACATCAAGGAAGCCGTAGGGGTATGCCCCGATGAAGGCCCCGCGGGTGAGCGCGAAGACGAGCCACACGATGGGCAGGATGAGCGACGCGGCGATGATGCGCCACGAGATCCATCCGCGAGGCCCCGCAATGAGCCACACCAGGAACGTGAGCGTCGGCGTGAGCACGTGGAGGAAGAAGTTGGTCCAGACCTCCAGGCCCTGGTTCTTGGCCGTGGCCGCGAGCACGGCGTTGTAGATGATCCCCGTGACCACGATCATGAGCACGCTGTCCAGGCGGAAGACGCGGAACCAGAAGCTGTCGCGGTCGGGCCGTGCGAAGAGCATGAGCATCACGATCGCGACCAGGATGTTGGACCACAGGGTGAAGTACGTGAAGTAGTCGAAGACGCGCCCGAGGAGACCTTGGCCAGCGAAACCCAGTGACGTGGGATTCGTGTTCTGGCTGGGATAGGTGCCGAGCACCGTCAGGGTGAAGGAGAACAGCGCACCGAAGGCCGCGACGAGGCCGTTGACTCCGAAGAGGATGCGCGTGCCGGTCATCTTCGGCTGAGTCGTTGCCTGTGCAGAAGTCTGGCTCATGGGCGGTCAGAGTACGCCCGAGGCGCGGTCCAGGGGCCCTTTCGGCGTGCGACGCGCCTACGCTGGCGTGATGGGGCCCAGCCGCGACAGCCGACCGGGGATCCGCGCGATCTTCCTCGATATCGCTGCCTCGTGCGAGCGGCTGGATGCGCCCATCTACGCCGACCTGGCTCGTTGTGTCGCGGAGTATTCCGACGTGGAGCCTCTGAGCTCCTTGCTCGCGCCCTACGCCGATGCCCGTGTGGGCGACATGATCCCCCTGCGACTGCTCTCGGCAGTGCATGGGCTGGCCCTGGCGCGGCGGGCGCCGGAGGTGGCGATCTACCTCCCCACGACGGGCGGTGCGGCTCCGCGAGACGACGCCGACCGTGAGCGACTGCGCCGTGCCTTCCTCGCGACGATCGACGCGCACCGGAAGGCCGTTGCGGCTTCGCTTGCGCGCGTGCCTCAGACCAACGAGGTGGGTCGCACTGTCGGACTCGCGGCTCTCCTGCGTCGCGCGCGCACGGGGTTCGGCCTTCCGGTGCGCCTCCACGAGATCGGGTGCTCGGCGGGCCTGTCACTCAGGGTCGATGCCCTCGTCGCCGCGGGAGTCGTTTCCGCCGACCATCCTGAGTGGGGAGACCTTCCCGACGTCACGGAGCGCATCGGCTGCGACCTCGCCCCCGTGGATGCGACGAGCACTGAGGGCCGGCTGGCGCTCACGTCCTTCATCTGGCCCGACCACGCAGAGCGCTTCGAGCGATTGCGCAGGGCCCTTGATGTCGCCGGTGGTATCGATGTCGCGCTCGTCACCGCCGACGCACTGGACCACGTCCGTGGCCTCCGACTGGAGGCGGGTACGACGCTGGTGGTGTGGCATTCGGCCATGTGGCTCTACCTCCCGCCGGAGACCCGAGAGGGGATCCGCTCAGCACTCGAGCGCCTCGGCGCTAGGGCCACGCGGGAGAGCCCGCTCGTCCACATCGGCCTGGAGCCCCTCTCGGAGGATCGCGAAACCCAGCACCGATTCACCCTCGCGATGACGACCTGGCCGGGCCTGGACGGCCTGCCGCCCGGGGTCGAGGTGCCCTGGGGCACGACGCCGCCCGGAGGATCCCCCGTGACGTGGAGCGTGCCGTGCGCAGGTGGCATCGTGCGGGACGACCAGGGACGCATTCTCCTTGTCCGTCGCGGGCGGGAGCCCGCCCGCGGACTGTGGTCGATCCCTGGCGGTCGCATCGATGGCGATGAGCCGTGGGATGAGGCCGCTGCGCGCGAGGTGCTCGAGGAGACGGGAATTCGCGTCGCGGATCCGCGTTACGTCGGCATGGTCGAGCGTGACAGCGGGTCAGGGTCGACGTACGTCATTGCCGACTTCGCCTTCGCGGGCGATGGCGAACCGCAGGCAGGCGACGATGCCGATGACGCGCGCTGGTACGACCCGGGGGAGATCGGCGACCTGGACACCTCGCCGGGCCTCGTCGAGGCTCTGCGCGAGTGGGGCTACCTCACCTCGTGCGACTAATCGCCCTGGGCGGGCGCGCCTCCGCGCTTGGTGCGGCGGCGGCGACGAGGCTTCGAGGAACCCTCGGCGGATCCCTCGGCGGACGCTGAGGATCCGGACGCCGACGAGCGCCCGGACCGCTCACGGCCCGAGTCCCGGCCCGAGCTGCGCGACGAGCTGCGGGAGGAGGAGCTCCTCGGACGCGACGCAGCGGGCTTGCGCTTGCCGGTCTCGCCGAGATCCTCGACCTCTTCGGCCGAGAGCCCGGCGCGCGTCTGCTTGTCCTTCGACAGGCGACCGGTGACGTCGCGCGAGATGCCCAGCCCGGTGTAGACGTGATCCGACGTGGAGTAGGTCTCGAGCGGATCCTTGAAGGGAAGCCCCAGGATCTTGTCGATCATCTGCCAGCGCGCGATGTCCTCCCAGTCGACGAACGTGACTGCGACACCGCTCGCTCCCGCACGTCCGGTGCGGCCGATGCGGTGGAGGTAGGTCTTCTCGTCGTCCGGGCATTCGTAGTTGATGACGTGGGTGACGCCGTCCACGTCGATGCCGCGCGCGGCCACATCGGTGGCGACGAGCACGTCGACCTTGCCGTTGCGGAAGGCGCGCAGGGCCTGCTCGCGTGCTCCCTGGCCGAGGTCGCCATGCACGGAGCCGACGGCGAATCCGCGCTCGGTGAGCTCGTCGGCGATCTTCTGGGCCTTGCGCTTCGTGCGCGTGAAGATCATGGTGAGTCCGCGCCCGTCGGCCTGCAGGACGCGCGAGAGCAACTCGACCTTGTCCATCGGGTGGGCACGCCACACGTGCTGCTCGATGGCATCGACCGTGGCGCGATCGTCGCCGGGATCCGCAGCGCGGATGTGGGTCGGCTGCGTCATGTAGCGCCGCGCGAGGGCGACGATCTGGCCGGGCATCGTGGCGGAGAAGAGCAGTTTCGTCCGG
>JAPOKX010000034.1 GCA_029977425.1 Actinomycetota bacterium | reverse complement strand
GGTCACCGGATACGACGTCACGAGGCTACGGTCCTGGGGACTCGTCGGGTGCGTCATCGCCGAGCTCTGGATGATCGAGTCGCATGACATGGTGCACGGCGCACCCTTGGCTGTCGCTGAGGCATTGCTCGAGCAGGGCCCCTGACGACGAGATCAGTCGCGCAGTGAGCCCGCGATGTCGATGACGAAGCGGTAGCGCACGTCGGAGTCCTTCACACGCTGCCAGGCCTCGTTGATATCCGCGATGTCGATGACCTCGACGTCTGCGACGATCCCGTGCTCGGCGCAGAAGTCGAGCATCTCCTGGGTCGCGTCCACTCCCGCCAGCTTGGCGCCGACGATGGTGCGGGCCTCGCCGACGAGGTTGCCGGCCTCGAAGCTGAGCGGCTCGACGGGCAGGCCGACGATCGAGAGCGTGCCGCGTGTCTTGAGCAGGCCGAGGTAGGCATCCACGTCGATCGGCGCCGACACGGTGCTCAGGATCATGTCGAAGGACATGCGCATGGCCTTGAGCGCGCGGGTGTCGGTCGAGGAGGCGAACGCATCGGCGCCGAGCCGGCGTGCGTCGGCCTCCTTGCTCGGGCTGTGGCTGAAGACCGTCACCCGCGAGCCCATCGCCTTGGCGATGCGGACGGCGACGTGGCCGAGTCCGCCCAGCCCGATGACGCCGATCTCCTTGCCGGGCCCGGCGTAGTCCTTGAGCGGCGGATAGACGGTGATGCCCGCGCACAGCAGGGGCGCCACGGCCTGGCTGTCGGGGCCCTCGGGGATGCGCAGGACGAAGTGCTCGTCGACGACGATGCGGTCGGAGTAGCCGCCATAGGTGGGCGTGACGCGATCGCGCTCGTAGCCGTTGTAGGTGGTCGACCAGTCCGGGCAGTAGTTCTCATCGCCCGCCTCGCAGGCCGGGCAGGTGCGACAGGAGGCGACGTAGCATCCGACGCCGACGCGATCACCGACGCGATGCTTCGTGACGTCGGAGCCGACCGCCGTGATGCGTCCGACGATCTCGTGTCCCGGGACCATCGGGAAGATGTCCATGCCCCAGTCGGCCTCCGCCTGATGGATATCGGAGTGGCAGACGCCGCAGGCATCGATCTCGATGCTCACGTCACGCGGGCCCACCTCGCGGCGCTCGATGGTGGTGGGCGCGAGTCGCGCGCCGGCCTCGGCTGCGGCGTAGGCACGTGCCTGCATGTTGCTCCTTCACGAGTCAGGGGTGCTGAACTCCAGAAGCGTAGTCGTCGCGTACTCCTCCCCTGGCCGCAGGACGCAGGGGCCGAGAGCGGGCTGGTTGGGAGCGTCAGGAAGGCGCTGCGCCTCCAGGGACACGGACTGGTGGACCGTGAACGGCGGATGCAGGCTGTTGCCGGTGTAGACCTGCAGGCCAGGGGCATCGCTCGAGACCGTCATCACCCGTCCCGACGAGGCCCCGTGGAGCCGGGCCATGAGACGCATCCCATCGCCGTCAGGCAGGTAGCACTCGTCGAGGCCGCCTGTCGCCGCGATGACCGGACCGAGTTCGCGCAGCAGGCGCAGGTCGTACGCCGTGCCCGAGACGTCGACGATCCCGCAGGGGATGTTCGTCTCGTCCATGGTCACGCGTCGCTGGGCAGGCACCTCAAGGCGATGCGTGTCGATGGACGCGCTGGCATCCAGGTTCCAGTAGCCATGGTTGGCCAGGCTCACCACGGTCGGCGCATCCGTCGTCGCCGACATCTCGATCGCGATGGTCCTCGGTGCGATGAGATAGGCAACACGCGCATCGACGGCGCCGGGGAAACCCATGTCCCCGTCTGGACTGTGGAGCGCGAAGGTCACCGATGCCTGCCCACCGTCCTCGCTCACGTCGACGACATCCCACGGGAGGCGGTCGAAGCCGCGATGACCGCCGTGGAGGGTGTTCGGGCCGTTGTTGACGTCCAGCCGGTACTCGATGCCGTCGAGGGCGAAACGGCCACCGGCAATGCGGTTGGCGTAGCGGCCCACGGTGGCGCCCAGGTGCGGATTGCGTGCGACGTCGGCGTAGTCAGCGAGGTCGGGCAGTGCCAGATGCACCGGCCCGAGGATGCCGGCGCGATCCGGCACCTCGACCTGGCGGATCGCTGCGCCAAGCGAGAGAAGGCTCACCCGGATCCCGGGAAGGTCTACGTTGATGACCTCGAAGGGCGTGGCCGCCGTGACACGCGTGCGGGTGATCGCCATCAGCCCACCCTCATCACGCGAGTGCCGCATCGACGACGGCGCGCGCGGCCTGCTGCACCTCGGCCAGGTGCTCGGGCCCTCGGAAGGACTCGGCGTAGATCTTGTAGATATCCTCCGTCCCGGACGGACGTGCGGCGAACCAGCCGTTCTCGGTTGCCACTTTCAGGCCGCCGATGGGCGCGTCGTTGCCGGGCGCCCGCGTGAGCACCCGGGTGATGGGCTCACCGGCGAGTTCGGTCGACGTCACCTGCTCGGGGGAGAGTGCGGCGAGAGCGGCTTTCTGCTCGCGGGTGGCGGGGGCGTCGATGCGCGCGTACGCCGGATCGCCGTAGACATCGGTGAGGTCGCGGTAGCGGGCCGACGGCGACTGGCCCGTCTCGGCCAGGATCTCCGAGGCGAGCAGCGCGAGAATGATGCCGTCCTTGTCGGTGGTCCAGGCGGATCCGTCGCGGCGCAGGAACGACGCACCGGCTGATTCCTCACCGCCGAAGCCCACGCTCCCGTCGATGAGCCCCGGGACGAACCACTTGAAGCCGACCGGCACCTCCCAGAGGCGACGTCCGAGCGCTGCCGTGACGCGATCGATCATGGAGGAGCTCACCACGGTCTTGCCGACGGCGGCGTCTGACCGCCACCCGTCGCGCCGGGCAAAGAGATAGTCCACCGCCACGGCCAGGAAGTGGTTGGGATTCATCAGGCCACCGTCGGGTGTGACGATGCCGTGCCGGTCGGAATCGGCATCGTTGCCCGTGGCGATGTCGTAGTCGGATCGGCGATCAATGAGCGACGCCATCGCATGCGGCGAGGAGCAGTCCATGCGGATACTGCCATCCCAGTCGAGGGTCATGAAGCGCCACGTCGGGTCGATCCGCGGGTTGACGACCGTGAGGTCGAGGTCATAGGCCTCCGCGATCGCCGCCCAGTAGTCGACGCTCGCGCCGCCGAGGGGATCAGCGCCGATGCGCACGCCCGCGGAGCGGATGGCATCGATGTTGATCACCGACGGCAGGTCGTCGACGTAGTGGCGGAGGTAGTCGTAACGATGCGTCGTTGACGCCGCAAGCGCCCGAGGGAGGGTCACGCGACGCACGCCCTCGAGGCCCGCAGCCAGCAGCTCGTTGGCACGGTCCTGGATCACGGAGGTGATGTCCGACCCTGCCGGTCCGCCGTCGGGCGGGTTGTACTTGAAGCCGCCGTCCCGGGGCTGATTGTGGCTTGGGGTGACGACGATGCCGTCGGCGCGACCGGGATCGGCCGGCGACCGGCCGGCGTTGTGGCGCAGGATGGCGTGGGACACGGCGGGCGTGGGGGTGAGGCCGTCCCCGGAGTCGATGGCCACGGGGATGCCGTGGGCGGCGAGCACCTCGAGCGCGGTGGCCCATGCGGGCTGGCTCAGTGCGTGACTGTCGCGTCCGAGGAAGAGCGGGCCATTGATGCCCTGCTTCTTGCGGTACTCGGCGAGCGCTTGCGTGGTGGCCGCGATGTGATCGTCCGTGAAGGCCTGGGTGAACGACGAACCGCGGTGCCCCGATGTGCCGAAGGCCACCCTCTGGGCCGGATCGTCGATGTCGGGATGAGCGGTGAAGTACGCGGTCACCAGCGCAGCGACATCGATGAGGTCGGAGTCCTGGGCGGGCTGCCCGGCGCGCGGGTGCGTAGTCATGGTTCCCTCCTGGTCACTGCTCCATCCTGCCGCGCTCCATACTGCCGTCTCGTGTACGCCCAGCGCAGGCTGCGGGTGCGATGCAGGGTCGTAGGCTCCTTGCGTGGCGCTCGATCAGGTGGAGGCGATCTCGCGCGACGGGGTGCCCGATCGCCGTTACTTCCGGACCCCGGCGACCGCACCCGGTCCCTCGGGACCCCAGATGCTGGCTCACCTGCGTGCCATTCGCCGCGATCCGCTGGGCTTCCTGCAGGAGATGACGCGCGCCTATGGGCCGGTCGTGCAGTTCCCCATTCCCTCGCCGGCGAGCTATCTCGTGTCGGATCCGGTGGCGGTGCGCCGCGTCCTGGTCGACCGCTCCCGCTCCTACGACAAGGCCACCGTGCAGTACCGGTCCCTGTCGCTGGTCACGGGCGAGGGCCTGCTCACCACGTCAGGTGACATCTGGCGGCGGCAGCGGCGCATGGTCCAGCCGGCCTTCCATCGGGCCAGCCTGGAGGCGGTCGTCGGCCATGCCGCAGTAGCCACCGAGGAACTCCTCGCGCGTTGGGGCGATATGTCGCGTGGCGCGGTGATCGATGTCGACGAGGCCATGATGCGCGTCGCACTCGAGACCGTGGCGGCGTCGCTCTTCGGCACGGATCTCTCGGCCGACGCCGATCGACTCGCGCGGGCGACTCTCGAGGCGCTCGATGTCGTGGTGTGGTCAGCGCAGGTGCCGATCCGGCTGCCTGCCTGGACTGCCTCGCAGCGCACGCTGCGACGCGCCACTCGCGAACTCGACGAGGCGGTGCACCGCATGGTGGAGCGGCGCCTGGCGGAAGCGGAGCCACGCGCTGACCTCCTCGGGCTGCTCGTCGCGGCGCTCGAGGGCGATGCGCCGATCCCGCTGCGTGAAGTGCGCGACGAGCTCGTGTCGTTCATGGTCGCTGGGCATGAGACGGCCGCGAGCGCGATGACCTGGGCGCTCTGGCTGCTGGCGGGGGATGCGCAGGCGCAGCAGCGCGCCATCGATGAGGTGAGCGAGGTCCTCGGTGACCGGCGGATCCAGGTGGATGACCTTCCGCGCCTCACCTATCTCCGTGCCGTCATCGACGAGGCGATGCGCCTGTATCCGCCGGTGTGGCTTGTCACGCGTCGGGCGATGGAGCCTGACGTCCTCGGCGGCCGCGAGATCCCCGCGGAGTCGCTGGTGATCATGACGCCGTACCTCGCGCAGCGCGATCCCTCGGCATGGGCAGATCCTGAGCGATTCGACCCCGAGCGGTTCCTCGGCGAGCAGCGCGGCGGAGCAGCGCACGACGCGGCGTACTGGCCCTTCGGCCTTGGTCCTCGCATGTGCGTGGGCAAGGACTTCGCGTACCTCGAGGCGACCGCGGTGCTGGCGTCGCTCCTCCAGCGCGTCCGGGTGGGGCGGGTGCCGGGTCAGCCTGATCCGAAGGCCGTGCCGCTGGTCACTCTGCGCCCGCAGGACGCACTGCCTCTGGTCGTGACGACGCGGTAGTCCACATGATCGAATCACCCCGTGCGGATCTCCACGGAGCGACTCGACCTCGCGGTGCCGAGCATCGACACGTGGCGTGCCCTCCTTGAAGGTGAGGTCGAGGACGCGTCGGAGGGGTATCCCACCGACGGTGACCTGGTCATGGCCCGACTCGTCGTGGAGGGTCATCTCCCGGCGGGGGAGTGGGGGCCGTGGCAGGTCCGCGAGCGAGTGAGCGGGATGCTCATCGGCGGTGCCGGCTTCAAGGGTGCGCCGGATGACGACGGCATCGTCGAGATCGGCTACGGCCTCGCGCCCGCAGGGCGTGGCCGGGGTCTTGCCACCGAGGCGGTCCTCGCGCTGGTGGCGCACGCGTTCGCGCGCGGCGTGCGCGCGGTGCGCGCGGAGGTGGCGACCGGGCATAGGGCGAGTGAGCGCGTCGTCATGCGTGCGGGATTCACGGCCGGCGAGAGTGACGCAGACGTCACGTGGTGGTGGCGCGACCCTCGATGATCGCCAGCGCCGCTGCGTGCAGCGGGGCGTTGGTCGTGAGCGACACCGGGCCGCTGGGTCGCTCGAACGTGGTGAAGCGTCCACCGGCCTCCTCGATGATCGGGATGAGTGCGGCGACATCCCATAGGCCCAGGCCCACTTCGGCGGCGACATCGACCGCGCCTTCCGCCACGAGCATGTGCGACCAGAAGTCGCCGAATGCTCGCGTGCGCAGAGTGCTCCCCATGAGTTCCTCGAGCGCTCGCCGGTCCCAGTTGTCCGGGTCGCTGAAGGAGAAGGTGGCGTCGGCGAGAGCGGACACGGCACTTGCCTGGATCCGTCGAGGATTCGGGAACTCCGGCCCCGTCGTCCACGCCCCATGGCCGCGCGCCGCCCACCAGCGGCGTCCGAGTGCGGGTGCACTCACGACACCCACCTGGATCCCCTCGTCGTCCGCGAGGGCGATGAGTGTTGCCCAGACAGGCACTCGGCGGACGTAGTTCTTGGTGCCGTCGATGGGGTCGAGAATCCAGCGACGGCCCGTCGCCGCATCGCCGCCGTACTCCTCGCCCACGATCGCATCGTCAGCGCGGGCCGCCTGGATCCCCGCACGCAGGGCCAGCTCCGTTGCCTGATCTGCCTCGCTCACGGGCGACATATCCGCCTTGGTCTCCACGCGCAGGTCCGTGCGTCGCGCGTGGGCCAAGGTGATGCCGTCGGCCTCGTCGGCGAGTTGGAGGGCCAGGGCCAGATCAGGGGGCAGTTCGGCCGGTGTCGTCACGGGCTCACCGTAGCGAGCGGCCGTAGCCTGGGCCCATGTCGGACACGATCTTCGGCCTGCCCTCTCACGTGCTCGTGGTCCATGCGGCGGTGGTGCTCCTGCCCCTGTCGGCCCTGGGCGCCGTCATCATGGGCTTCTCCCGTCGATTCTCGGTCCGCTTCGGCCCCGTCGTGGTCGCCGTTGCCGCGGTCGGCACCGTGGCGGCACTCGCCAGTCGCATCTCCGGAGAGGAGTTCGCCGAGCGCGTCGGCAATCCCGAAGAGCATGCCGAGGCGGGGTCAGTGCTGCCCTTCATCGCCGCGGGCTTCCTCATCGCGGTCGTGCTCCTGTGGCTCCTCGATCGACGAGGTGCCCGCGACCTGGGTACCCAGATCGTTGCGGTGATCGTCATCATCGCTGCCCTCGTCGTCACCGGCTGGACCATCCGCACCGGCCACTCGGGCGCGGAGGCATCGTGGAAGGCCATCGTCGAGAACACGCAGCCCGGTGGCTAGCGTGCGCGCACTGATCGCAGGGTCCTGCGCGGTCGCTGTCGTGTGGTCCGTCGCAGCCTGCTCGTCCGGCGGGAGTGCGGACACGGCGCCCGGCACTCTCCACGGGCCCTACCCCGTGACGCGCGTGGTCGATGGCGACACGGTGCGCGTCGACCGTGACGGGCAGGAGATCGTCGTGCGCCTCATCGGGCTCGACACCCCCGAGACGGTCGCGCCCGATCGTCCCGTGGAGTGCTTCGGCCCCGAGGCCTCCGCGCGCACGAAGGACCTGGTGGATGGCGGGCAGGTGTGGCTGGAGTACGACGAGGCCTCGGGCCTGACGGACAAGTACGACCGCACGCTCGCCTTCATCTGGCTCGATAGCGACACCATGCTCAATGAGCTTCTTGTCGCCGAGGGGTTCGCCGAGGAGGTCACCTACACCGATGGCTATGCCCATCAGGCCGACCTCCGGGCTGCCGAGGCACGTGCCCGCGAGGCGGGGGCCGGGCTGTGGAGCGCCTGCGCCGGGGAGCAGGGGTGAGCACCGAGGGCGGCATGAAGGCCGTCATCGCCGCCCTGCTCGCCAATCTCGGCATCGCCGTGAGCAAGTTCGTCGCCTTTGCCTTCACCGGGTCGTCGTCGATGCTGTCGGAGGCGATTCACTCCGTGGCCGACTCCGGCAATCAGGTGCTGCTTCTCGTCGGCAACAAGCGATCGAAGAAGCCCGCGGATGCCCAGCATCCGTTCGGCTACGGCCGGCGCCGATACGTCTACGGCTTTATCGTCTCCATCGTCCTCTTCCTCGTAGGCGGCCTCTTCTCTCTCTACGAGGGCTTCCACAAGTTCCAGCACCCCGAGGACCTGTCGGATGCCTGGATCGCCTTCCTCGTCCTGGGCGTGGCCATCGTCCTGGAGGGCCTGAGCTTCCGCACCGCCGTACGCGAGGCCAACCGCGCGCGCGGCAAGCGATCCCTCTTCCGATTCCTGCGCGATGCCCGGCAGCCGGAGTTGCCCGTCATCCTGCTCGAGGACCTCGGGGCCTTGGTCGGGCTCGTGTTCGCGCTCTTCGGCGTATCGATGGCCGTCGTCACGGGCGACGGACGGTGGGACGGCCTCGGTGCCATGGCCGTCGGCACGCTGCTCGTCGTCATCGCGGTCTTCCTCGCCTTCGAGATGGCCGCCATGCTGGTCGGCGAGAGCGCCCTCCCCGAGGAAGACGCCGCCATTCGTGCGGCGCTGGCCTCGTCGCCGTTGGTCGATCGCGTCATCCACGTGCGGACCCTGCACGTGGGGCCCGATGAGCTGCTCGTCGCAGCCAAGATCGCCATCGGGAAGTCCGACACGGGCCAGGAGATCGCGGCGGGCATCGACGACGCGGAGGCGCGATTGCGTGCCGCTGTGCCCACTGCCGCCTACGTCTTCCTCGAGCCCGATATCGACCGCTCGCCCCGCCAGTCGACCTAGCCGAGTGCGTCCCCCGGCTCCTCGGGGCCGGTCGATGCCTCGTCCGATCCGACGCGGGAGCGGATGAGCCTGCGCAGCGAGTCGAGTCGCGCGGCCAGGTGCGGGTCGCCGGCGACGAAGGCATCCAGCGCGCACTCGTCCTCATCATGCGTGCACCCGCGTGGGCACTGCGCGAGCCCCGGTGCCAGGTCGTCGAAGGCGGAGATGACCGCGTCGGGAGTGACGTGCGCGAGCCCGAAGGACCGCACGCCCGGGGTGTCGACGATCCACCCGCCCTGGGGCAGTCGCAGCGCGATGGCCGACGTAGACGTATGGCGGCCGCGGCCGGTCACCGCGTTGACGTGGCCCGTGGCGCGCTCGGCACCCGGGACGAGGGCGTTGACGAGTGTCGACTTGCCGACTCCCGAGTGCCCGACGAGCACGCTCGTGCGGTCGCGGAGGTGATCGAGGACCGTCTGCAGGTCGGCTTCGCGCGGCTGCTTGCCCTCACCGCGGGCGACGGGAATCGCCACGACGTCCAGGGCGGCGTAGGCATCGATGAGCGGCTGCGGATCGGCGAGATCCGCCTTCGTGATGATGAGCAGAGGCTCGATGCCGGCGTCGATGGCGGCGACGAAGGCGCGATCGATGAACCCCAGTCGTGGCTCGGGATCGACGGTGGCGACGACGACGGCGAGCTGATCGGCATTGGCCACGATGACACGCTCGACCGGATCGTCATCATCTGCGGTGCGCCGGAGCACGGTCGACCGCTTGTCCACACGCACGATGCGCCCCAGTGACTCGGTGCCCGGTCGTGCATCCGTGACGAGGCCGATGCGGTCACCGACCACGACGCCCTTGCGGCCGATCTCCCGTGCCTTGACGGCGAGAGACTCCGTGCCGTCGTCCATCGCGACGGTGAAGCGTCCGCGGTCCACGGTGATCACGGTGCCGGGCAGCGCCTGGTCGAACGACGGGCGGTCTTTCGACCGCGGGCGCGACTTGCGCCGCCCAGGACGGACGCGGACGTCGTCCTCGTCGAGATCCCGGCCGCTCCTGCTCACGCGCCGCCCTCGGATCCGTCGAGCATGGCGTGCCACATCCCGGGGAAGTCAGGAAGCGTCTTGCCGGTGGTGGCGATGTCCTCGATGCGCACGCCCGGCACCACCAGGCCGATGACCGCGGCTGCCGTTGCCATGCGGTGGTCGCCGTACGACGACACCGTTGCGCCGTGAAGCGCGCCGGGAGTGATGCGCAAGGCGTCGGCAGACGCGTCGACGTGCGCTCCGAAGGCACCGAGCATCTCGGCGAGCGCCGCAAGCCGGTCGGTCTCGTGCCCGCGCAGGTGGCCGATGCCGGTCAGGTGAGAGGGAGAGGCCGCGAGGGCCGCGAGCGCGGCGATGACGGGAGTGAGCTCGCCCACCTGGCCGAGATCGGCGTCGATTCCGCGGATCTCACCGGACCCAGTCACCGTGAGACCCGTGTCGTCGAGGTGGACATGCGCTCCCATCTGGGCGAGCAGGCCGCGCAGGTCATCTCCCGCCTGGGTCGTGTGGCGTGGCCATCCCGGGACCGTCACGCGCCCTGCCGTGGCCAGGGCGGCGGCCAGGAACGGCCCGGCATTCGAGAGGTCGGGCTCGATGGCGCGGTCGCGGGGCAGGAGGGTGGCGGGAGCCAGGTGCCAGGTCGCGCGGTCGGCGTCGAAGTCGGCATGGACGCCGTGTTCGGCGAGCATGTGCAGGGTCATGGCGATGTGCGGCAGGCTCGGCAAGGAGCGTCCCGTGTGGCGCAGGGTGAGTCCCTCGTCGAATCTCGCTGCGGAGAGCAGCAGCCCGCTCACGAACTGGCTGGATGCCGAGGCGTCGATATCGACCGAGCCGCCGCGCACCGACCCGGTGCCCACGATGGTCACCGGCAGGCAGCCCTGTGCGTCGGTGACGGTGACCCCCAGGTCGCGCAGTGCATCGAGCATCGGGCCAAGGGGACGCTCGCGCGCGCGAGGATCACCGTCGAAGTCGATGCGTCCGGTCGCGAGTGCCGCGAGCGGAGGGAGGAAGCGCATCACCGTGCCGGCGAGGCCGACGTCGATCGTCGCGGGTCCGAGGAGGGGTCCGGGCGTGATGCTCCAGTCGACATTGCCCACGCTGTCTCGACCGGTCTCGACGATGCCTACGCCGAGGTGCGTGAGTGCCTCGGCCATGAGCCGGGTGTCCCGCGCGTGGAGTGCCTGGCGAATGACCGACGGTCCCGAGGCGAGCGCTGCCAGCACGAGGGCCCGGTTGGTCGCCGACTTGGATCCGGGGACGCGCACGATGGCGGACACCGGCCCGTCGGCGGTGGGCGCCGGCCAGGGCTCCCTGTCGGTCGCGTAGCGGTCGGTCACATCGCGAGGGTATCGGTCATGGGAGTGCACGTCGGTCCTCGCGCATGGGGCAGGCTGGTCCCGTGTGCGGGAGGTATGCGGCATCGCGGGAGCCGGCGGCGCTCGTGGAGGAGTTCGGCGTCGAGGAGGCGCCCGCCATCGACCTCCCGGCTCGCTACAACATCGCGCCGACCAATGAGGTCTACGTCGTCCGCGACGGCAAGCCCGACGACTCGGGTCATCACCCCCGTCGACTCGACGTCGCGCGGTGGGGGCTGGTGCCGTCGTGGGCCAAGGACCCGTCGATAGGCAACCGGATGATCAATGCCCGGGCGGAGACCGTGGCGGAGAAGCCGGCGTACCGCAGGGCACTGGCCTCCCGTCGGTGCCTGCTTCCGGCCGACGGGTTCTACGAGTGGCAGGCGCCCGCAGAGGGAGCGCTCGGAGCCGCGGGGAAGAAGCCGGCCAAGCAGCCCTACTTCCTCCACCCGGCCGACGGCACGGGTCTGGCGATGGCCGGTCTCTATGAGTGGTGGCGCGACCCGGAGGTCGATGACGCCGACGACCCCCGCGCCTGGCTGCTCTCCACCACCATCATCACGACGAGTGCCCGTGACGAGGTGGGCCGCATCCACGACCGCATGCCCGTGGCGGTGCTCTCCGAGCAGCGCGATGCGTGGCTCGATCCGCAGACCCCCGGCTCGGAGATCCTCGCCGAGATCCTTGCTCCCTCGAGGCCGGGCTTCTGGGACATCTATCCCGTGTCGACCGCGGTCAACTCCGTGCGCAATCAGGGGCCGGACCTCCTGCGGCCCCTGATGTAGGAGCGGGGGAATAGGCAATGAAGGGGAGGCGTTGGCGCAGTCGTGCTGACCGGTCAGGCGTCGATGCCCCCTGTGGAGGGGTTGCCCGTCATCCGGGCCGATCTCGGGCCCGCGGGGGTCGGCGTACCCTCGGCAGTGATGGATGAGCCCCAGGCCGACGCCACGGTCGCCGCGAGCACCGAGACCGACGAGGAGCGCACCGCGCGATTCGAGCGCGACGCGCTGCCCTACCTCGACCAGCTCTACGGCGGCGCGCTGCGCATGACGCGCAATCCCGCGGACGCCGAGGACCTCGTGCAGGAGACCTTCGTCAAGGCCTTCGCCGCCTTCGACTCCTTCACGGAGGGGACCAACCTCAAGGCGTGGCTCTTCCGCATCCTCACGAACTCCTTCATCAATACGTATCGCAAGAAGCAGCGCCAGCCGCTCCAGACGCACACCGACGATCTCGACGACTGGCAGATGCAGCACACGCAGGCCTACGCGACCGGCGAGTTGCGTTCCGCGGAAGCCGAGGCCCTCGACCGGCTGCCCAACGGCGTCATCAACGACGCGCTCGCGGCACTGCCCGAGGAGCGGCGCATGGCCGTCTACCTGGCGGATGTCGAAGGCTTCTCGTACCAGGAGATCGCCGACATCATGGACACGCCGATCGGCACCGTGATGTCGCGCCTGCATCGCGGACGCAAGCAGTTGCGCTCGCAGCTGGAGGAGTACGCGATCTCGGAGGGCTACCTGGTCCCGGACGGGGGTGCGTCATGACGGACTGCACGCCCGGTGGCACCTCGCCCTGCACCTGCGGCGATGCCCTGTCCCGCGTCTACGACTACCTCGACCAGGAGCTGGATGCGGCCTCGGCCGTGGCCATCGCGGGCCACCTCGACGAGTGCCCTGACTGCGCCGAGCAGTACCGCCTCGAGCAGGTCGTGAAGGCACTCGTCCACCGCACGTGCTGCGAGGAGCGGGCCCCTGAGGCGCTGCGGGTGCGCATCGTCGCCCGCATCTCCGAGGTGCGCATCACCTACCGCCGCCAGCTCTGAGACCGCCCGTGGGCGACGCGCCTGCCGCCCGGCGAGCACCGTGTGCCACGATGACGCCTCCTAGACCGTCCGGCCCTAGACCCTCCGGGAGCTGACATGAGCAAGCGTGGCCGCAAGAAGAAGGCTCGTAAGAAGAGCGGCGCCAACCACGGCAAGCGCCCGAACTCCTAGGCCATGGCCGCGGAGATCCGCGCCGAGATGGTCGCCCAGGTCCACTCCGTCCTGGTCGAGCCGGGCACCGACGTCGTCGTCGGCGATACGGTGCTGCTGCTGGAGTCCATGAAGATGGAGATCCCCGTCATCGTCGAGTGGGCGGGCACCGTCGTCGACATACCCGTGCGACCGGGCGATGTCGTGCACGAGGGCGACCTGCTCGTCACCTTGTCCCTCACCGCAGGCTGATGCCGCGGTCCCACGTCGTCACGTCCGCGGACACCGCGATCGCTCTCGGCAGCGGTGACGTGCCCGTCCTCGCCACTCCCCGTCTCATCGCGTGGCTCGAGGCGGCCACCGTCGATGCGTGCCCCGAGCTCGGAGCAGACGAGACGAGCGTCGGCACGCGCGTGGACATCGAGCACCTGGCAGCGACACCACTGGGTGCCCGCGTAGACGCGCATGCGGAGGTCGTGCACCGTGACGGCCGGCTCCTGCGCTTCGCCGTGACGGCCCATCACGACGCTGGTCAGGGCCACGTGCTCATCGCCCAGGGGCAGGTGACACGAGTCGTCGTACGTCGTGCGCCCTTCCTCGAGCGCACCACGCCGTCCCTGCTCATCCGTGAGGCGCTGCCCGAGGAACTCCCCGCGGTGGGCGAGCTTCGCGTGGAGGCCTACATCGCCGGCTACGGGATGGCGACAGAAGAGGTCGGCTACGCCGCGGTCCTGCGGGATGCGCCCGTGCAGGCGGCCGACGCGGAGGTCCTCGTTGCCTTGCGCGAGGGCGAGCTCGTGGGCACCGTGGCGATTGCCCGCGCCGGGGCCCGGCTGGCGGAGGTCGCCCAGCCAGGCGAGGTGGAGTTCCGCTTCATGGCCGTCGCACCCCACGCGTGGCGTCAAGGCATCGCTCAGGCCCTGCTGGAGGCCGTCATCGCTCGCGCGGATGACACGTCGCTCGTGTGCAGCGTCATCGAGGGCAACGAGCCGGCGGCTCGGCTCTATCGCGCCTACGGATTCACCCCGATCCCGAGTCGTGACCACGAGCCTGCGCCCGGGGTGCGGCTGAGGGTCTTCGTCCGTCCGCCCGGCGCCGGAAGGCCTTGAACGCCGCATCGAGCGCGAGCACAAACCCCATCGTGCCGATGGCGATGCACCAACCCGCGAGCCCGGGCGGCGCTTGGGTGAGGGCCTGGGCCAGGAAGGGCACGCCGAGCATGAGGCCCGCGATGACGAGGTCGGCGATGACCGCGGGGATGAGCAGGCGATTGGTGGTCCAGCCGAGGGCGCCGGGCCATCGCGTGCTGCTGCGACAGGCGAAGGCGTTGGCCGTCTGGCCGAGGACGACCGTCGCAAACG
>JAPOKX010000033.1 GCA_029977425.1 Actinomycetota bacterium | reverse complement strand
AACCGCACGACCCTCACCATGACCGTCGCCACGACCTCTTCCCCCGTGCCAGGATGATCGCGTGACCGACTGCCTCTTCTGCCGGATCTCCGCCGGCGACATCCCGGCCGACGTCGTGGCGCGCAGCGACCGCGCGCTGGCCTTCCGCGACATCCAGCCGCAGGCGCCCGTGCACGTCCTGGTCATCCCCGTGGAGCACTTCGACGACGTGCCCGCCGTGGCCGAGGCCGACCCGGCGCTCGGTGCCGAGCTGCTCGCCCTCGCCGCCCAGGTGGCCCGCCAGGAGGGGGTGTCGGCCTCAGGCCATCGCCTCGTGGCCAACACCGGCCTGGAGGGCGGTCAGTCCGTGGGTCATGCCCATATCCACGTCCTGGGCGGTCGTCCGCTCGGCTGGCCCCCCGGCTGACGGTAGGATTCCGACCACATGAGCACCTCCTCTCAGGCCACCATCACGATTCCGGCGTCCCAGCCGATGGTGGCGCTGCTCGGCCCGGGAGACGAGCTGCTGCGCGTCGTCGAGTCTGCCTTCCCCGACGCCGACATCCACGTGCGCGGCAATGAGATCCGCATCGCCGGGTCCGCGGACGATGTCGGCCTCGTCGAGATCCTCGTCGCCGAGATGCTCGCCGTGCTGCGCACGGGCCAGGGGCTCACCACCGAGTCCGTCGAGCGCAGCATCGCGCTCCTGCGCGCCGGCACGCGGCCGGCTGAGGTGCTCTCCACCAACATCCTCAGCTCGCGTGGCCGCACGATCCGCGCCAAGTCGCTCAACCAGAAGCGCTACGTCGAGGCGATCGATACGCACACCGTGACCTTCGGCATCGGGCCCGCCGGCACCGGCAAGACCTACCTCGCTGTCGCCAAGGCCGTGCAAGCGCTGCAGGCCAAGAAGGTCACCCGGATCATCCTCACCCGCCCGGCCGTCGAGGCCGGCGAGCGACTGGGATTCCTCCCCGGCACGCTCTCGGAGAAGATCGATCCCTACCTGCGGCCTCTCTACGACGCCCTGCACGACATGCTCGATCCCGATTCGATCCCGCGGCTCATCACCGGCGGCACGATCGAGATCGCGCCGCTGGCCTATATGCGCGGACGCACGCTCAACGACGCCTTCATCATCCTCGACGAGGCGCAGAACACGACCGCTGAGCAGATGAAGATGTTCCTCACCCGGCTGGGCTTCGGCTCGACCATGGTCGTCACGGGCGACGTGACCCAGGTGGACCTCCCCTCGTCGACCACGTCGGGACTGTCGGTCGTGCAGGACATCCTCGGGGGCATCGACGACGTGGCGTTCTGCACGCTCACGTCCGCCGATGTCGTCCGCCATCGCCTCGTCGGCGAGATCGTCGAGGCCTACGGCCGCTACGACGCCACCGTGGGCCTGCGGCCTGCCGCGCCGCATCGCGGCCCGCGCAGGGCGTGACCCATGGCGATCGACATCGATGACTCCTCCGGCGTGACCTGGGTCAACACCGCCCTCATCGGTGCGCAGGCCGCCTACCTGCTCGACCGCCTTCACCTCGACCCTGACGCGGACGTGTCCATCCTGCTCGTCGATGAGGACGAGATGGCGCGACTGCACGTCGAGTGGATGGATGAGCCCGGGCCCACGGACGTGCTGTCCTTCCCCATGGACGACCTACGGGCAGGGGATCCCTCCGGACCCAGGGTCGAGGGGATCCTGGGTGACATCGTGCTGTGCCCGACCGTGGCGGCGAAGCAGGCAGAGGCCGCGGGGCATCCGGCCGACGTGGAGCTCGCCCTCCTGCTCACGCACGGGGTGCTGCATCTCCTCGGACACGATCACGCCGAGCCCGAGGAGCACGAGCGGATGTTCTCCCTCCAGGCCGAGCTCCTCCAGGGCTGGTTGGCGGTGCCCCGATGAGCACTGACCTGTCGCTCGTCATCATCGCGATCGTCCTGGTTGTCGCCGCTGCGCTGCTGGTCATGGCGGAGACCGCCATCGGGCGCGTGTCGCGCGGCCGCGTGGAGGAGTTGCAGCGCGAGGGCGTGCGCGGCAGCGCGCGCCTGCTCGACGTCGTCGCCGACCGTCCCCGCTATGTCAACGTCCTGCTCTTCCTGTCGACCATCGCATCCGTCACAGCGATCGCCCTGGTGTCCTATGTGGGCATCGCCGGCCTGCAGGAGGACCGCGGGTGGCCGGTGTGGCTGGCCCTCCTCGTCGTCGTCGCGATCATGGTCGTCGTCAACTACGTCGTGCTCGGTGTGGCCGCGCGCACCCTGGGTCGCCAGCATGCCGATCGCATCGCCCTGCGATCGGCGGGAGTCGCGAGCCTGCTCGCGGGCATCCTCGGCCCCTTCGCGACGTTCCTCATCATCCTGGGCAATGCCCTCACGCCTGGTCGCGGCTACCGCGAGGGACCCTTCGCCACGCAGGCGGAGCTGCGCGAGCTCGTCGACATCGCCGAGGCCGAGGACCTCATCGAGGATGACGAGCGGCAGATGATCCACTCCGTCTTCGAACTCGGAGACACCTTCGCCCGCGAGGTCATGGTGCCGCGCACCGAGATGATCTTCATCGAGCGCCACAAGACCCTGCGCCAGGCGCTCTCGCTCGGCCTGCGCTCCGGCTTCTCCCGCATCCCCGTCATCGGCGAGAACTCCGACGATGTCATCGGCATCGTCTATCTCAAGGACGTCGTGCGACGCGTCTTCGACCGCCGCGATGCGGAGCAGACCGAGACGGTCGAGTCGCTCATGCGACCAGCCTTCATGGTTCCCGACAGCAAGCAGGTCGACGAGCTGCTCAAGGACATGCAGGCGGCCCGCACCCACATGGCCATCGTCGTCGACGAGTACGGCGGCACGGCGGGAATCGTCACCATCGAGGACGTGCTCGAGGAGATCGTGGGCGAGATCGATGACGAGTACGACACCGCGGCTCCCGAGGTGGCACGGCTCGACGATGACTCGGTCCGAGTGAGCGCGCGCATGCACGTGGATGACTTCGCGGACCTCATCGACGTGGACGTCGAGTCCGAGGACGAGGGCGTCGACACCATCCTGGGACTCATGGGCAAGCGCCTCGGTCGCGTCCCCATCCCCGGTGCCACCATCGACATCGACGGCTGGCGCCTCACGGCCGAGCAGGGGATGGGCAGGCGCAACCGGATCGGCAGCGTCCTCGCCGTGCGCATCGAACCCGACGACGAAGCCGGATCAGCGCGGTGGATCGGGGTCGACGATGACGACTGAGTCACTGTCCGAGGAGGATGCCAAGCTCGTCACGCTGGCGCGAGGCGCCCGCGGTCGCGTGGGGGCGGCGCGTGGAGCTGCTGTCCGCGACGAGACCGGTCGCACGTATTCCGCGGCCGATGTGTCGCTGCCCTCCCTGGAGATCAGCGCCCTCCAACTGGCGGTTGCTCAGGCGGTGGCCGCCGGTGCGCGCGGCGCTGAGGCGGCCGTCGTCGTCGGTGACGATCCGGTGGACGACCCAGGTCGCGCGGCCCTGGTGGACCTCGGCGGCGCGGAGGTCACCGTGCACCTGTGCGCGCCGGATGGCACCGTCGTCTCGACGCTGGCTGCCGGCGCATGAGCACGACGACCGTGGCGGCGCGCGAGCGCCGCGTGGCTGCGGCGGCCGTGCTCGGATCAGCAGCGCTCTTCGGGACGTCGGGCACTGCTCGCGCCCTTCTCCAGCCGGCAGCCCCGGCACCCGGGGCCGCAGCCGCCCGTCTCATCGTTGGCGCGGCCGGCCTGGTGGCCTGGGCCTCGCGCACGGCCGAGGGGCGTGCCGCGCTGCTGCGGCTGTGGCGCATGCCGATCATCTGGGCGATGGGTCTCACCGTCGCGGCGTACCAGGTGTTCTTCTTCCTCGCCATGAGTCGCACCGGCGTCGCCGTGGGCACGCTCGCGAGCCTGGCGCTGACGCCCTTCATGGCGGGGATCCTCGGCTGGGTCATGCGCGAGGGCGCACCGGGCTATGTCTGGCTCGTCTCGACCATCCTCGCCATCGCCGGCGTCACGCTGCTCACCGTCGGCGCGGGAGATGGGCGTGACGTGTGGGGCATCGTCTTCGGCCTGCTCGCCGGCGCGTCCTATGCCTTCTACACGGTCTTCGGCGTGCGCTTCGCCCGCGAGGGGGAGCAGCCGACGCACGTGCTGGCGGCATCCTTCGCCGTCTCCGGCGTCGTCCTCGTGCCGGTCTTCCTCCTGTCGGGCACGTGGTGGATGTCGTGGTCGTCGATCCTGCTCATCCTGTGGCTGGGCCTCGCGACCACGACCCTCGCCTACATCCTCTTCGGCATGGGCCTGCGCGCCCTGCAGCCCGGGCACATCGCCACGCTCAACCTGGCTGAGCCCGTCTTCGCGACGCTCCTCGGGGTCTTCGTTCTCGGCGAGGTCCTGGGGCCGCTCGGGGTCATCGGCTGCGCGCTCGTCATCGTGGGGCTGGGAGTGCTGGGCATCGCCGAGGGACGGAGCGCGTCATGACGGATCCCCAGACGAATGAACATCGGTCCGGACTCGCCTGCCTGGTCGGGCGTCCCAATGCGGGCAAGTCCACGCTCACCAACGCGCTCGTCGGCACCAAGGTGGCCATCACGTCGCGTCGCCCGCAGACCACCCGACACGTCGTGCGCGGGATCGTCACGCGACCCGACGCGCAGCTCGTGGTGCTCGACACCCCTGGGCTCCACAAGCCCAAGACCCTGCTGGGCGAGCGCCTCAACGACCTCGTCCGCGAGGCCTGGTCGAGCGTCGACGTGGCGGCCCTGTGCCTGCCTGCGACCGAGAAGGTCGGGCCCGGCGATACCTACATCGCCAGCGAGCTCGCCAAGGCCCGTCGGGGTGGCGCGCGCGCCACCTTCGCCATCGTCACCAAGACCGATGCCGCCTCGCCTGCGCAGGTGGCCGAGCGACTCGCCGAGGCGGCGGCGCTGGGAGAGCGCGCGAAGCTCGAGTGGGCGGAGATCGTCCCGGTCTCCGCGGTGACCGGAGACAACGTCGGACTGCTGACCGATCTCTTCGTCTCCCGGCTGCCGACGGGCCCTGCGCTCTACCCCGATGGCGAGTCGACAGACGAGCCCGAGGAGACGCTCGTCGCCGAGCTCATCCGCGAGGCAGCGCTCGAAGGCCTCTCCGATGAGTTGCCGCACTCGCTCGCGGTGGTCGTCGACGAGATGGAGCTGCGCGAGGACCGTCCCGAGGATCGCCCGCTCCTCGACATCCACGCGATCGTCTACGTCGAGCGCGACAGCCAGAAGGCCATCGTCATCGGCAAGGGGGGCGCGCGCCTGAAGGATGTCGGCACCACCGCGCGCCGCGGGATCGAGGCGCTCCTGGGCACCCCCGTCTTCCTCGACCTGCGCGTGAAGGTCGCCAAGGACTGGCAGCGCGACCCGCGGCAGTTGCGCCGCCTCGGCTTCTAGCCCTGCGAAGTCCGGTAAGTCGGCATAGGTCTGCTCGCTCGTTTCCCAGGAGCTTCCGCTTGATGTCGCCGATTGTGCGGGTGAGTGCGAGTTCTACGAGGAATGACCCGCACAATGCACCGTCGCGTGACGTAGGCACCACTCAACTTCGAGCGGGTGATGCCGAAAGGCGACACTCTCTACTCGAAGTTCGGATCGAGCGGATAGGACCTATCCGCAGTGGCCCCACTGTTGTCGGCCGCCACGCCCGTCTCCCACGTCCGGGCCGGCTACATCCGGCCCTGCGACGATAGGCGCGAGAGGCCCGACGGATGCGAGAGGAAGTGAACCGTGCCGACGTACCGTGACGAGGCCATCGTCCTGCGCACCCAGCGCCTGGGCGAGGCCGATCGCATCGTCACGCTGCTCACCCGCGCGCACGGCCGGGTCCGCGGTGTCGCCAAGGGCGTGCGCCGCACGGGGAGCCGCTTCGGTGCGCGGCTGGAGCCTTTCACGCACGTGGACGTCCAGCTCTACGAAGGCCGATCGCTCGACACGGTGACCCAGGTGGAGTCGCTGGGTGCCCACGGCGCAACGCTGTCGGCGGACTATCCCCGCTGGACGTCGGGCACGGCGATGCTGGAAGCGGCTGAGCGGCTCACGCCCATCGAGCGCGAACCTGCCGTGCAGCAGTACCTCCTGCTCATCGGCGGCCTGCGCACGCTCGTGTCGGGCACGCACGACCCCTCGCTCATCCTCGACGCCTTCCTCGTGCGCTCGCTCGCCATCGCCGGGTGGTCGCCGTCCTTCTCCGAGTGCGCGCGCTGTGGTGCTCCAGGGCCGCACCGCGCGTTCGCCGTGAGTGGCGGCGGAGCGCTGTGCGATGAGTGCCGCACTCCGGGCAGTGCGCGGCCCGCGCCGGAGACGCTCGAGCTGCTGGGAGCGCTGCTCTCCGGCGACTGGGCTATCGCCGATGCCAGCGACCCGCGCCACCGCCGCGAGGCCAGTGGCCTGGCTGCGGCCCTCGTGACCTGGCACATCGAGCGGGGGTTGCGTTCGCTCCCGCTCGTCGATCGCGGCTAGGCGCGCCGCGTCCCGGCGCGCTCCCGGCCCGATGCGAGGATGGGGGAGTGCCGACGTACGCCGCTCCCCGCCCGCACCCCAGCGGCGCGCGACCTCCGGCGATCCCCCAGGACCTCATCCCGCGCCACGTCGCGGTCGTCATGGACGGCAATGGCCGCTGGGCCAAGCAACGAGGACTGCCCCGCACGGCCGGCCACGAGGCGGGGGAGTTCGCGCTCCTCGACTGCGTGCACGGCGCGATCGAGTTGGGCATCCGCTCGCTGTCGGCCTACGCCTTCTCCACGGAGAACTGGAAGCGCTCGCCTGACGAGGTGCGCTTCCTCATGGGCTTCAACCGCGATGTCGTGCACCGGCGCCGCGACGAGATGCACGAGATGGGCGTGCGCGTCCGCTGGGCCGGGCGCCCCAAGCGGCTGTGGAAGAGCGTCATCAAGGAGCTGGAGTACGCCGAGGAGCTCACCAAGGACAACGACGTCCTCACCCTCACCATGTGCGTCAACTACGGCGGTCGCGCGGAGATCGCCGATGCCGCCGCTGCCATCGCTCGCGGAGTGGCGGAGGGCCGCATCGATCCGGACAAGGTGGACGAGCGCATGATCGCGCGCCACCTCTACGAACCGGACATGCCCGACGTCGACCTCTTCGTGAGGTCGTCGGGAGAGCAGCGGACGAGCAACTTCCTCCTGTGGGAGTCCGCGTACGCCGAGATGGTCTTCCTCGACACGCTCTGGCCCGACTTCGACCGCCGCGATCTATGGCAGGCGTGCGAGACCTATGCGTCGCGCGACCGCCGTTACGGTGGCGCCCAGCCCAATCCGGTGGTGACCCCATGAGCGCACCCTCCGAGCAGCGTCAGCGCTATCGCCCCGGGAGCCTCGAGATCCTCGCGATCGGGCTGGTGCTCCTCATCGTCGGCCAGCGCTGGCTTGTCGGACTCTTCGACGATCCCGCGCTGCAGACCGGAGCGACGATCTTCGTCTCGATCGTCGTGCAGGCCCTGCCCTTCCTCGTGCTCGGCGTCGTGCTCTCGGGTGCCATTGCCGCCTTCGTGCCGGCGTCGTTCTGGAAGAAGGCCCTCCCCAAGAACCCTGCACTGGCGGTGCCGGTGGCCGGTGCTGCCGGTGCGGTGCTGCCCGGCTGCGAGTGCGCTTCCGTGCCGGTCGCCAACGGCCTGATGGCGCGTGGCGTCGCGCCCGCAGCCGCACTCGCCTTCCTGCTTTCCGCTCCGGCCATCAATCCCATCGTGCTCGCCTCGACCTTCGTCGCGTTCCCGGGCGAGCCGATGATGGTGGTGGCGCGCTTCATCGCCTCCCTGGCCACGGCGGTCATCATGGGGTGGCTCTGGCTGCGCTTCGGCAAGGCGAAGTGGCTGCGCATCGGCCCCCGTGACCATCTCGTGGGCACGAGTTCCTGGCACACCTTCCGGCTCACCGCCACGCACGACTTCCTCCACGCCGGGGGATTCCTCGTCATCGGCGGCCTCTTCGCCGCGGCGCTCAATGTGCTCGTGCCGCAGCAGTGGCTCTCGGCCGTGGCGGACCAGCCGATCCTGTCGGTGCTCGTCCTCGCCGGCCTCGCCGTACTCCTGAGCATCTGCTCGGAGGCTGATGCCTTCGTCGCGGCGAGCCTGACGGAGTTCTCCCTGACCGCCAAGCTGGCCTTCCTCGTCGTAGGCCCGATGGTGGACCTCAAGCTCATCTCGCTCCAGGCGGGGACCTTCAGCAGCACGTTCGCCACGCGCTTCGCTCCGGCGACCTTCGTGCTCGCGGTGATCTTCAGCCTGCTCGTGGGATGGTGGCTGCTCACATGAGACGCGACGTCCAGGCCATCGTGCTGATACTCGTCGGCGGTGCGGTCCTGCGCATCACCATCGGAGACACCTTCCTCAACTACGTCCAGGAGGGCATGCGCCCCTGGCTCCTGCTCTCGGGCGGCATCCTGGTCGTGCTCGGCGTCCTGGCCCTCATCGACGTCATGCGCAAGGGACGCGCGGCCGCGGACGAGGAGACTCCGCACGACGAGCCGCATGAACACGACGATGGCCATGGACACGGCTCCGGTGGTCCGCGCGCTGCATGGCTGCTCCTGCTGCCCGTGCTCGCGATCTTCCTCGTCGCGCCACCCGCCCTGGGCGCCTACGCCGCAGCACGTGATGTGGCCAACTCCGCGCCGCCGCAGGAGGCGAAGGCCCCGCCGCTGCCGCCCGGCGATCCCGCCCCGGTGACCGTGGCCGAATACGTCGGGCGCGCGGTGTGGGACGACGGGCTCACGCTCGACGGCCGCACGGTCGAGATGACCGGATTCGTCACGCCCGACCCGGCGGGCGGTTGGTGGATCAGCCGCATGGCCGTCGCCTGCTGCGCGGCGGACGCGATCGCCTCCAAGGTCAAGGTGCTCAATGCTCCCGACCTGCCGGCGGACACCTGGGTCACCATCACGGGACGCTGGGTGCCGGGCGGGGGCACCAAGACGGACACGGCGATCCCGCTCATCGAGGTGGACACGCTGGAGGAAGTGCCCCAGCCGAGGAACCCCTACGAGTAGGAGACAGGGGACACGGGGTCAGTCGGCGCAGCGCGCGCACACGCCGAAGACCTCGACCGTGTGGGTCACGTCGCGGAAGCCATGCTGCGAGGCCACGTCGGCAGCCCATCGCTCGACGTCGGGCGCATCGATCTCGACCGTCGACCGGCAGGAACGGCACACGAGGTGATGGTGGTGGGACGGGCTGCACTGTCGGTAGACCGCTTCGCCATCGCCCCGCACGATGACATCCACCTGGCCGTCGTCGGCCATGGCCTGCAAGGCCCGGTAGACGGTGGTGAGCCCGACGCTGTCACCGCGCTGCCGCACGATGTCGTAGATCTCCTGCGCCGACCGGAACTCGCCCTGTGCCTCGAGCGCCTCGGCAACGGCGGTCCGCTGTCGCGTCTGCCGGCGCGCGGGTGCCTCAGCCATGGTGATGCTCCTCGGCGGGGTGCGGATGCCGCTGGCGTCGCCGTCGCACGGGATAGGCGGTGACGGCGGCGACGAGGAAGACCGCCAGCGCGAGCAGGACGATCGTGGGCCCCGGGGGGACGTCGAGGGTGAAGGACGTCGTCAATCCGGCCAGGGAGCAGACGAGCCCGAGCCCGACCGCGACGAGGGCCGTCGCCCGGAACGAGCCGGTGAACTGCTGGGCTGCGGCGACCGGGACGATCATGATGGCGCTCACGAGGAGCAGGCCCACCGTGCGCATGCCGATCACCACGGTCACGGCCGCGAGCACGGTGAGCAGGATGCCCAGACGGGTCGTGCGGATGCCCTGCACATGGGCGACATCGGGATCCAGGGTCATCGCGAACATCTCGCGACCGAAGATGAGCAGGATGATCACGACGAGGGCGCCTGCCCCGACCAGCCAGGCGATGTCCTCGGTCGCGACGGTCGACAAGGAGCCGAAGAGGTACTGGTTGAGCGCCGTCGATGCCTTGCCCGAGGCCAGGGACGTGAGCATCACGCCACCGGCGATGCCTCCGTAGAACACGAGGGCGAGGGCGAGGTCGCCTGCCGTGCGGCTCTTGGCGCGCACGAGCTCGAGCACGAGGGCACCGAGTGCGGCGACGACCAATGCCGTGGGCACGGGGGCGAGCCCGGTGAGGAAGGCGAGACCCACGCCCGTCAGGGCCACGTGGCCCATGCCGTCGCCCAGGAGCGCGAGGCGCCGCTGCACGAGGAAGACGCCGATCAAGGGGGCGATGAGGCCGATGAGCGCCGCGGCGATGAGCGCGCGCTGCATGAAGTCGTAGCCGAGCATGCCCATGTCAGCCTGCCCCCGGCTCGAGGACACCCGGCTCGGTGGCTCTCATCACGACGTCCTCGCTGTGGTGCCACACGCGCTCGAGGAGGTGGTCGGGCGCCGGGGGAGGCCCGTCGTAGAGCACCGTCGACGTCTCGCCGCGGGGCGAGCCCAGCACGACGATGCGCGATGCGAGTGCCGCGAAGGGCCCGAGCTCGTGCGTGACGAGCACGACGGTGCGGCCGCGCTCGCGCATGGAGCCGAAGATCTCGGAGATGCGCTGCTGGCTCTCCGCATCGACGCCCGCCGTGGGCTCGTCGAGCACATAGAGGTCGGCGTCCTTGGCCAGGGCCGCCGCGATCATCACGCGGCGCTGCTGTCCGCCGGAGAGGGCATCGAAACGGTCGCGGCGCCGGTCGGCGAGGCCCACCTGGGCGAGCGCGTCGACGACCCGCTGGCGATCACCGCGGCGGGGCAGTCGCTGGCGCGGCGAGATGAGGCCGGCGCCCACGACCTCGTGGACGGACACGGGGACGGCACCGGCCGAGTGCAGGCGCTGGGGGACGTACGCGAGCCGCCCCCACGCCCGAAAGCGAGCGATGGGTGTGCCGAACACGTCGATCTGTCCGCTCGTGATGGGAAGGAGTAGCCCGAGGATTGCGCGCATCAGCGTCGTCTTGCCGGAGCCGTTGGCGCCGAGGACGGCGACGAATTCACCGGGCTCGACGACGAAGTCGACGTTGCTGAGGATGCAGGCGGCTTCGATGTCGATGCAGACATCCCGGCAGGAGAGGGCGGTGCTCATCGGCACGTCTCCTCTCGATCGCTCACGAGCACCCCTGGCCGGCACGCACCTCGGCCAGATTGGCTTGCATCCCGGTGACGTAGTCGCCGGTGGAGCCCTCGAGGAGGCCCTCGAGGGGGTCGAGGATAGCCGTGGTCGCACCCGTCTCTGCCGCGAGCGTCTCGGCGACGGAGGGATCCACCAGCGTCTCGTAGTAGATCGTGGTCACTCCGCGCTCGCGGACGAGGTCGGCGACCTCGGCGATGCGGGCGGGCGAGGGCTCGGCATCGGGCGATAGCCCGGCGATGCCGATCTGCGCGAAGTCGTACTGGGCCGCGAGGTAGCCGAAAGCCTCGTGGCTCACGACGAGATCGCGACTACGGCACTCCGCCGTGCCCTGCGCCCACTCCTCATTGAGGGCGTTCATCGACTCGGTGAGTGCCTGCGCGCCCGCGGCAAAGGCGCCACTTGAGTTGAGCGCTGTCAGCCGCGTGGCGATCTCATCGCCGATCGTCGCCATGTTGAGCGGGTTGAGCCACACGTGGGGATCACCGTCGAGAGTGCTGTGCTCGTCTGCGTGCGGCTCCTCTCCCTCATGCGACGTCTCTCCCTCATGTGCGTGATCCTCGGCGGGCAGCAGGGTGAGGGCCTCGGTGACGTTGAGTGCCCGGTCCGGGGCGACCTGGGCGATGGCCTCGTCGAGAGCGGGCTGGAAGCCGGGGATGTAGAGGACGAGGTCGGCCTCGCCGATCTCGGCGACCTGCTGGGGGCTGAGCTCGAGGTCATGCGCCTCACCGCCGGGAGGCGTGAGGTTGATGACCTCGACGCTGTCGCCGCCGACCTGCTCCGCGGCGTACGCGAGCGGGTAGAACCCCGCCACGACCCGCAGGGTTCCGCTGGTGGCCGACCCTCCTTCGCCGTCGGGCGTGCTGCCTCCGCAGGCGGAGAGGATGAGGGCCAGTGAGCCGGCGATGACGGGAATGGCGAGCGGGAGGCGCATGCCTCCACGCTGCCTTAAATGAATATGATTGTCAATACGAATAAGTCGGGCCCTGCGGGGATGCGCCTAGATGCGCCCCATCGCCTTGAGCACGGTCACGCCAGCGAGGGCCACGACCACGATGGCGCGCAGCAGTCGCCCGCTTGCGGGGATGGCTGGCCAGGACAGCACGAGGAGCCAGAGGAAGAAGAGCGTGAGCAGCCCCAGGAGCAGGGCGCCGAGCCAGGCGAGGGGGCCCGACTGGATCATCCCGAAGACGAAGACCACGGAGAGCGCCACCACGAGCAGCCACTTGGGCATCCGGCTCAGGCGGGTGAGCAGGGGCAGGCTGAGGCGCTGGAGGGGTGAGAGATCCGAAGAGGCCCGGGCGGGCGCTGCCTTCGGCGTGGGCCCCTGGGGACCGCGGGGTCCGCGCACCCCCGGGCGCTCGTCGCGTGCGGCCATGGTCCTCCCTCGTCCGCCGGGCATCCCCAGCCTAACTACGGTGAGAGGCATGCTGCCAGCACACGAGGGAGGCACGGCTCCCGGGTTCGTCGCGCTCCTGCGCTTCCGCTCCCGCGACGTCCCCGCCCTCATGGGGCAGTTGCGGGAATCGGTGGCACTCCTGTCGACCAAGGACGGCTTCGTCAATGCGCACATGGCGCGGGCGATCGATGAGCCGGAGTTGATCCTTCTGCAGCTCGGTTGGCTCACGGTCGGTTCCTACCGCCGTGCACTGTCGGCGTACGACGTCAAGGTGCAGGTGGTGCCCGTGATCTCGCAGGCGCTCGACGAGCCGTCGGCCTTCGAGGTCCTGCACTTCCGCGATGCTGCCGGCGTCATCGACGCGCCCGGTGCGGTGGCGGCCGACGCCGGCATCGTCAGCCTCGGCAGCGCCTCCGCGCAGATCGTGCCGCCGGCACCGTCATGACAGGTTTCGCGAATCTCGCCGACGGGGGCGCACAGCTCGTCGCCGCGGTGAGTGACGTGGCGAGCGCCCTGCGCGATCCGCTCCTGCTCGCGATCATCCCGAACGGCGTGCCCGTCGCCGAGCCGCTCGCCGATGCGCTCTCGCTGCCCCTGGCCGGAGCCGGCCTCGATCGCGAGGACGACCCGCGGGTGACGGAAGTGCCCGACGTCGTCGGGCGGGATGTCATCGTCGTCGACGATGGAGTCGAGACCGGCACGGCGTCCCGGCTCGTGGGCGCGGCCCTGCGCTCCGGAGGCGCTGCGCGCGTGGTCCTCGCCGTGCCCGTCTGCCCGCGACA
This sequence comes from Actinomycetota bacterium, assembly GCA_029977425.1. Lineage (GTDB taxonomy): Bacteria > Actinomycetota > Actinomycetes > S36-B12 > S36-B12 > Mxb001. The sequence continues at coordinate 1,047 of JAPOKX010000033.1, read as the reverse complement.
GGCCGAGGCCGGGCTGAGCACCGTCTACGACGAGATCGTCGCCATCGATCGGCCCCTCGCCCGCCGCGACCTGCGCTGGCACTACGCCGATTTCGACACCATCGACGAGGCCGAGGCGAGGCGACGCCTCGACGCTCGCTAGGGTTCAGGGATTCCTGCCCGGCAGTCCGGTGAAGCCGTCACTGCAGGGCTTGTCCGCCGACAACCAGCCGGAGTGGATCCATGGCCGATCGCGTCGATGCCGTCGTCAACCTCAGCAAGCGCCGGGGATTCGTCTTCCCCTCATCCGAGATCTACGGAGGCACCCGCTCCGCCTGGGACTACGGCCCGCTCGGCGTCGAGCTCAAGGAGAACATCCGCCGCCAGTGGTGGCAGGCGGTCGTGCGCGGCCGCGACGACGTCGTCGGCCTCGACTCCTCGGTCATCCTCGCCCCGCAGGTGTGGGAGGCCTCCGGGCACGTCTCGGCGTTCGTCGATCCGCTCACCGAGTGCCGCAAGTGCCACAAGCGGTGGCGGGCGGACCAGCTCGTCGAGGCCTTCGAGGAGAAGCACGGTCGTGCGCCCGAGGGCGGCCTCGTGGAGATCGTGTGCACCAACTGCGGCACGACCGGTGACTTCACGGAGCCCCGGGACTTCAACGGCATGCTCCGCACGATGGTGGGACCGGTGGAGGAGGCGGGAGCCCTGCACTACCTGCGCCCCGAGACCGCTCAGGGCATGTTCGTGAACTTCACTAACGTGCTCCAGACCAGCCGCAAGAAGCCCCCGTTCGGGATCGCGCAGGTGGGCAAGAGCTTCCGCAACGAGATCACGCCCGGCAACTTCATCTTCCGCACGCGCGAGTTCGAGCAGATGGAGATGGAGTTCTTCGCGCCGCCCGCCGAGGCGCAGGAGTGGTTCGAGCACTGGGTCGAGGCGTGCTGGGACTGGTTCGTCGACCTGGGCCTCGACCCCGAGAACATGCGCAGGTTCGACGTGCCCGAGGACGAGCGCGCGCACTACTCCGCCGGCACGATCGACGTCGAATACCGCTTCGGCTTCCCGGGC
>JAPOKX010000032.1:10841-14353 GCA_029977425.1 Actinomycetota bacterium | reverse complement strand
CGGCTCGTGCACATCCGGCTGCCGATCGACCAGCTCGTGCCACCAGACGTCGCGACCTTCCTGCATGACGACATCGCCACCGGTGCGGCGTACGACGAGCACGTGCTCGACGCTCGGAGTGTGCTCGACCGCCTCGTCGACCGCGGGCTTGAGCGCCATGGGCGCGCCACGGCGATTCTGCCCGTCGGCCGTGATGACGAGCTTGGCCTGCGCGTCGTCGATGCGCGAGCGCAGCGCTTCGGCGGAGAACCCGGCGAAGACGACGGAGTGCGGGGCGCCGATGCGTGCGCACGCGAGCATGGCCACGACAGCCTCGGGGATCATCGGCAGGTAGATCGCCACGCGGTCGCCCGCGGTGACGCCGAGTTCGGTGAGGGCGTGCGCGGCCTTGCTCACCTCGCGCTGCAACTCGGCGTAGGTGATGTCGCGCGTGTCCCCGGGCTCGCCCTCGAAGTGCAGGGCCACCTGGTCGCCGTGCCCTGACTCGACGTGGCGATCGACGCAGTTGTAGGAGACATTCAGCTTGCCGTCGACGAACCAGCGCGCGAAGGGCGCGTTGCTCCAGTCAAGCACCTCGGTCCACGGCTCGGCCCAATCCAGCCGCCGCGCCTGCTCCGCCCAGAAGCCAAGCCTGTCCGCAGCGGCCTCGTCGTACATCGACGCCTGGGCATTGGCTTGGGCAGCGAACTCCGGGCTCGGCGGGAAGGTCCTGTCCTCCTGAAGCAGGTTGGCCAGTGCGTCGTCGGACACGTCTCCTCCTCATGGTGCGTCTGCCTCATGGTGCGTCTGCACGCTCGCCGCGTGTGACATGGGCCACGGTAGTCGCCTCGGATGGGTGGGGAAGGGCCTTCCCGCGCGTCACGCGGAGCCATGGGACCCCTTCATGCGTCAGGATGGGGAGGTCGGTTCCCCCGACCGATAGCCACTGGAGGTCCGCGTGCGTCCCCGCGTGCTTGTCCCGCTCCTGCTCGCTCTGGCGGCCGCCTTGGGCTTGGTCGTCGGCGCCGTGCTGCCGGGTTCGCCGTCGGCTCCGACCGCGGACTCCTCCACCCCTGCGCCCGCCGATCCCACCGACGGGGGGTCGCCCGAGTCGCCGAGTGCCGAGCCGCTGCCGACCGACTCGTCGGCGTCGCCGGCCATCGGCGAGGTCATGGGCGAAGGCGGCGGGGTCTCCGCCGTCAATCTCCCCCAGCCGGACTTCCCGGTGGAGAAGCTCGCTCCCGGCGAGAAGCCCCCGCAGTTCGTCACGATCTCGTTCGACGGCTCGTGCAGCCTCGACATCATGCGTCACTACCTGGACACGGCTGAGCAGGCCAACGCGTTCTTCACGTTCTTCGTGTCCGGTCTTTGCTTGCTCCCCGAGGATCAGAAGTTCCTCTACCAGACCCCGGGCCGCGAGGCGGGATCCAGCGCCATCGGCTTCGCTGACGACGCGCAAGAGGTCGTCGGTCGCGTCGCCAACTACAAGGAGGCGTACGAGCGCGGCCATGAGATCGGCACGCACTTCCTGGGCCACTGGTGCGAGCCCAATGATGGCGCGGTCAACTCGTGGGGCACGGCCGAGTGGGAGAGCGAGTTCGCCCAGGACGTCGGGTTCATGGACAACTGGGCGGCCAACAACGGCATCACCAATCCCGACCCGCTGCCCTTCAACCACAGTGTCATCCAGGGCGCGCGCACGCCGTGCCTCGAGGGCCAGCGCGATGTGATGTACCCGATCTTCGCCGCGAATGGCTTCACCTACGACGCGTCGAATCCCGGTTCGCTCCAGTGGCCGGTGAAGAACGAGTACGGCCTGTGGGACTTCCCGCTGCAGACGATGAAGGTGGTCGGCTACGACCGGTCCAACCTCTCGATGGACTACAACTTCCTCTGCGCGCAGAACGACTGCCAGCAGGAGGCCGACCAGGCGACGTGCGACCGGATCGAGCAGTCGACGTACGACTCCCTCATGGCGACGACGGACGCGCTCTACAACGGCAACCGGGCTCCGTTCTTCTTCGGCAATCACTTCAACACGTGGGTCTGCGGCGCCTACCAGAACGCGATCACGCGCTACGTCCTCGACGCTTCCGCGAAGTACCCCGACCTGAAGTTCGTGTCCAACGCCCAGCTCGTGAAGTGGCTCGAGGCCCAGGACCCGGCGGTCCTGCAGCAGCTCGTGGCCCAGGGGGTGCAGACCTACTGAGCGATCCCCTCGCCACCCTCGCCAGACTCCCGGGCGTCGGCGAGGCATGCGACGCGGCCCGGAGCGAGGTCGATCGCCTGCTCTGGGATCGCGGCGTGCGCGCTCGCGCAGCAGAGATAGCTGCGGACTCTGCTCTCACGGGTGCCCGTGACTCGGCAGCACTCGAGGGGGCTGATGTCTCCCTCGATGTCGTACGCGCGGGCCTCGATGACTCGCCTCTCGGTCGTGCGGTGGCCTCCTCCCTGGCCGTGACCGCCGCGGTGCCGGGCCAGGTTGATGCCTGGCAGCGCGCTCCGCTCCAGGTGCTTGCTCATCTGCACGCCCTGGCCGCGCGCGGCTTCGAGGAGCCGGATGCCCTCGGTCGGCCCCGCCAGGATGACGAGGTCGTCGATCCCCTGCACACGGGCACGCCGCTTCCCTGGAGTGAAGTGGCCGACCGTCTCGTCGGCCTCGCCGATGTGCTCACTCAGCCCACCGATGCGCCGGCGATGCTGGTCGCGGCGATCGCGCATGGCGAGCTGATGACGCTCCAGCCCTTCCGCTGGGGCTCAGGCCTCATCGCGCGCGCATCCGTGCGCCTCGTATTGGCTTCGCGCGGTGTCGATCCCGACCTGCTCGGCTGCCCGGAGGCGGGGATGCTCTCCCTCGGCCGCGGTTCCTACGTCGCTGCGCTCCGCGGCTACCGCTCGGGTGAGCCCGCGGGCGTGGCCGAGTGGATTCGATGGAATGCCTCGGCTGTCGGCTTCGGCGCCTCGTCCGACGCGCCCCATCGCTAGCTCGAGGGCCCCATCCCTAGCTCGAGGGCCGTGGCGCCACCTCGGCGAGGTCCACTCCGTCATTGCGTGGCTCGCCCGGAGGGATGAGCGCGAACCCCGCCGGCACGCGCAAGTCGAGCACCCAGGGATAGCCGCGCCCCGCGGTCACGGTGAAGATCCTGACCTTCACCGTGACCGAGGCCAGCCCCTCGGCCTCGGCCGGGGAGATGAGCCAGCGCAGTCGGGCCGTCGCCACGCCGTCTTCGATCGTGGCGTCCTGCTCGCCGCGACCTCGGAAGCCGACCGAGTCCCGCGGCTGGAGCACGACCCGCTCCCCGACGGTCGCGACGCGCGCACGCATGACGAGCGTCTTATCCCTGAAGAAGACATCCACGCGGACGGAGTTCGACGAGACAGCGGGTGCCGAGGTGGTGGCGGGGCACAGCGATGCCAGTGCCTCATCGAGTGTGCGCGACGCCTCGACACTCAGGGGGATCGCGGCGCCCGAGGCATCGATGAGCGGCGATGCAGTCTCATCAGATGTCGCGGAGCAGATGGCGCCGCAGTCT
>JAPOKX010000032.1:0-10831 GCA_029977425.1 Actinomycetota bacterium | reverse complement strand
CGCCGGCGGGGATGACGGCGTCCAGCGCACCGGAGGCGACGTACGCACCTATGTCGCCCGACGACTCGGCGCGCACGGTCCGCTGAGGATCCCCCGTGATCTCGACGCGCAAGCGCAGGGCCCCCACCACGAGATCGCGCGGCCAGTCGTCGGGCAGGTCGTCGCCGCTGATGGCGAAGGGCCCGATCGCGTCGACCCGGACGATCTCGAGCCGATCCGGCCGCGCCTCCTGCTGCAGCCACCATTGAGCCGCCCCTGCGATGACCGCCGCGGCGAGCGCGCCGCCGGCGAGGACCGCGACGAGGCGCGTGGTGCGCGGTGCCCTGCGACGGGCACTGCCGCTACCGCCTGCCTCGAGGACGTCCATGACCGCTATCGGATCGATGTGGTGAGCGGGGTCATCTCGGGTAGGTCGTCGGTGAGCGGAATGGCGATGATCCAGGGATACGCCGTGCCCTCTCGCACGACGAAGACCTGCGTGTATGCCTTGGGCACATCGTCGTTGTGCTCTGTCCGCGGCGACACGAGCCACAGGAGCGGAATGCCCTCGCCGGTGCGTCGATCCGCGGATCCCAGGCCGCGCAGGCCGGGTCCGTCGAGCGGGGTCACGACGAAGCGGTCGGCCGAGGCATTGACGTCGACGAAGAGGCCGATGGTCTCCAGCGGCGGCTCACCGCCGCGCCGGGCGGCAGTGACGTCGATCTGGGGCATGGTCCCCGCGCCCTCGCACGACTGCACGAGCGCGGCCTCGAAGGCGGCACGGGCTTCGGGTGAGAGGGGCACCACGGTGCCCTCGGTGGTGGTGAGCAACTCGATGCCGAAGGGGCGGCGCCAGCGGTATCCGGCTTCATCGAGGTCGGTCCCCTCGCGGGCGAGGGCGCAGTCCACGGGCGCCACGGTGACGTCGATGTCGGCGAAGGCACCGGGTGCGATGGCGACGATGGGGATCTTCTCGACGTAGACGATCGAGTCCGTCGGTGGAGCGGTGACCTCGACCTCATCCTGCGGGGCGCCACCGACGCGCAGGCGCAAGGTGACACCAGGCAGCGCGGCTCCGGCGGGAGTGGAGAGCGCGCCGATCGGCGGCTCGGCGATGACGGTGACGGGTGATGTTCCCGTGACGGTGATCGCGGTGATCCCGAGCGCATCGGATGTGGGAGGACGCCCGGTCCACCAGGTGAGTCCCGCGGCAATGGCAGCGATCACGAGCCCGATGCCGATGGCGAGGGTGACGAACATCGCGCTGGCGCGCGCGCGCGAGGAGGGTGCATGTCCGAAGTCGAGGACGTCCTCGCCCTCGAATCGCTCCATGGAGGCAGGCTAGGTCGATTCCGATGCCGGCGCCTTCCGGAGCAGCACCACCTTGATGAGAAGGGCAAGGGCGAGCCCTACGAGTGTCGCGATCACGGTGTAGGCCACGCGATCCTCGGCCACGGTCATCGCGTCCAGTCCCGGGGTGTTGAGGAGGATGGCCGCCGGGGTAAGGACGGTGACGTACTCCCAGTAGGGCCGCTGCAGGACGTAGCGCACGGCGAAGGCGGCGAAGAGCACGATTCCGCCGATGACGAGTGCCAGGGTCGAGTCCACTCCGGCGAGGATGAGGACGAGTGCGATCAGGCCGCCGAGGAGCGTGCCCCCCAGGCGCTGCAGGGACGTGACGAAGGTGTCGTGCGGGCTGGGCTGGAGAACGATGATGAGCGTGAGCAGCAGCCATGCGCCCTGGTGGTCCTTCGCGAACGTGAGGACGCCCCAGGTGGCGATGCCCACGACGACAGCCATGAGTACGGCGTACGCGATCGTCGCGCGGGTGCTCAGCGCCTGGCGCTCGGTCTCCCTGCGCGGGTGTCCCAGCAGCAGGCGTGCGCTTGCCGTCGCCCAGAGCCCGCCGAGGAGGAGCACGACTCCGGTGAGCAGCGCTGCGGGGACGGCGGACATCCCCGGCACGTCGGGCGGTGCGGCGAGCACGAAGCTGAGGAAGACGGGGACCATGAGCACCGGGCTGTGCAGACCGCGCTTGGCGGCGAGGGCGCATGCCCCCGTGAAGAGGCCGAACACGATGGCACCCGCGAGGGGATAGGGGTTGAGCAGGGCGAGGGCGATCCCGGCGACTCCGGCGAGGACCGAGAGTGCCACCGCGAGACGCAGGTCGTAGAAGACGGCCCCGATCGCGATGATCCCTCCGTAGACGAAGGCGGAGGCCAGGTCGAACTGCCCGCTGATCCCGAGCAGCACGGGAGGCGCCATGAGCGCGATGGTGAGCAGACCGATGATGAGCAGGCGCTGACCGCGCGTGGCCTTGGCCATCAGGCCATGCGCCTGTGCCGGGCGTACCACGCGATTCCCAGAGCGGCCGCGCTCACCGCGGCGGCAGCCGCACCCGCAGCGACGGCCTGCCTCTTCTCCACGGACAGACGGCTGCGCATCGACACGGGGCGCGCGAAGTCGACGACCGGCCAGGCTCGCTCGGTGGCGATGCGGCGCAACTCCGCGTCGGGATTCACGGCGGTGGGATGCCCCACGATGTCGAGCATGGGGAGGTCGGTCACCGAGTCGGTGTAGGCGTACGACGCTGCCAGGTCGTAGCCGCGCTCATCGGCGAGGTCGCGCATCGCCTGCGCCTTGCCCTCTCCGTAGGCGTAGAACAGGATCTCGCCTGTGTAGCGGCCGTCTTCGACGACGAGTTGAGTGCCAATGGCGACGTCCGCACCCAGGCGCTCCCCAATGGGCTCGACCACCTCGGTGCCTGAGGAGGAGATGATCACGATGTCGCGGCCCGCCGCGCGATGCTCCTCGATGAGGGCGACTGCCTCGTCGTAGACCGCCGGGTCGATGATGACGTCGATCGTCTCGGCGACGATCTCCCGCACCTTCGCCACGTCCCAGCCCTTCACGAGGTCGGACATGTAGCGGCGCATCGTCTCCATCTGGTCGTGATCGGCCCCGGAGGCCAGGAAGATGAACTGCGCGTAGGCGCTCCGGATGACATCGCTGCGCCCGATGAGCCCCCCGCGATAGAACGGCCGGGCGAAGGCGAGTGCACTGGACGTCGCGAGGATCGTCTTGTCCAGGTCGAAGAACGCCGCGGCGCGCGTCACGGGGGCACGCTACCCCGCACGGCGCGTCCACAGGGCCTACGAGGCCTCGTTGTCCCCAGGCTGATGACCGTGGGCTGCCTCCTCGCTCGGGGCTGGCGACGCTCCCCGCATGACCGACACGCCGCGTCCCCTGCTCATCACCTCGGATCCCCTGCTCCTCGACGACGTCATCAGGCTCGCGGCCGCCGCGGGCGTCGAGATGACCGTGCGCGAGGAGCCGACCGCGTCCACGTGGACCCAAGCCCCACTCGTCTTCGTCGGTGACGACGCGCTCACTGCGGCTGCATCGCGTGCCCTGCCGCGCCGTGACTCCGTCATCGTCGTACGCCGTGCCAGCGGTCGCAGCGACGAGCCCACCCCGGCGTCCACCTGGCAGGGCGCGGTCGCGCTGGGTGCCGAGCACGTGGCCGAACTGCCCGATGCCGGGCGGTGGGTCGTGGATCGGCTGGCGGAATCCGGTGACGTGACCTCGCCAGGCGGACCCGTCATCTCCTGCGTGCCGGCGGTCGGAGGCGCGGGAGCGACGACGCTCGCGGCGATCCTTGCCCGGGAGGCGCGTGGATTGCTCGTCGATATCGACCCCTACGGCCCTGCGATTCCCGTCGACGGGGGCGTGCGCTGGCCCGACCTGGCGGACACCCGGGGACGCATTCCGCCCGGATCCCTGCGCACCGCGCTGCCCCGCGTCCACGACACCCATGTCCTCACCGGCACACCGGATGCGCGCTACGCCGTGCCTGCGGACGCATTGGCATCCGTCCTCGAGTCGGGCGCGCGTGGGTTCACGTGCACGGTCGTCGACACGCCTCGATGCGATGGCGATGCCACGCGCATCGCCTGGGCCCGCAGCGACGCGGTGCTCGTCGTCGTCGGCCCGCATCCGGCAGGGGCCGCGCGGGTGCCTGCGGTGGTCGACGGCATCCAGGAGGTGTGCGCGCGCGTGCTCGTCATCGCCCGGACCGGGCCGCGCGACTCAGGCATCTGGTGCGTGTCTGAGGAAGCCCAGTGGCAGGTGCCTGTGCTCCCGTCCTTCCGCCATGACCGCACGCTCGCCCAGGGCGACCATGCGTTCCTCACTCCGCGCTCGACCGCGCGGAGATATGCCCGCGAGATCCTCGCGCTCCTCGCGCCGGGGGCGCAGGCGTGACCGCGGCACTGGTCGAGCGCGTCCGCCGCCGGCTTCTCGATGACGGCATCACCCACGCCCCCGACTCGGCCCGCGTCGCCGCCGCCTTGCGCGAGGAGGGCGTGGTCCTCGGTGATGAATCGCTCTTTGATCTCGTCGGCTCCCTGCGCGACGAGCTCGGCGGCCTGGGGCCGCTCCAGCCGCTCCTGCTCGATCCGCAGGTCACCGACGTCCTGGTCAATGGCCCGAGCGACGTGTGGGTCGATCGCGGCCGCGGCCTCGAGCGGGCTCCCGTCTGCTTCGCCGATCCCGGTGCTGTGACACGACTGGCGCAGCGCCTCGCCTCCCTGGCCGGTCGTCGCCTCGACGAGGCCTCGCCCTACGTCGACGCGCGCATGGCCGACGGCACGCGTCTCCACGCGGTCATCCCGCCCGTCTCCTCCGACGGCGCGCTCATCTCGCTGCGCATCCCGCATCGCAGCGGCTTCGACCTCGATGACCTCGTCAGTCGAGGCGCGGTGGACGAGTGCGGCGCCCTCTGGCTGCGTGCCATCGTGGATGCGCGCCTTGCCTTCCTCGTGAGCGGAGGCACGGGATCCGGCAAGACCACGTTGCTGTCGACACTCCTGGAGATCGTCGAGCCATCGCAGCGCATCCTCCTCGTCGAGGACTCCGCCGAGCTCCGGCCTCGCCATCCGCACGTGGTCCGCCTGGAGGCGCGCCCGGCCAATCTCGAGGGCGCGGGCCAGGTGACGCTGCGCGATCTGGTGCGCCAGGCACTGCGCATGCGCCCCGACCGGGTCGTCGTGGGCGAGGTGCGCGGTGCCGAGGTCGTGGATCTCCTCGCAGCGATGAACACCGGTCACGAGGGCGGGTGCGGCACCGTGCATGCCAACTCCCCGGCGGATGTGCCGGCTCGCCTGGAAGCCCTGGGCCTCATGGCGGGGCTGCCGCGCGACGCGGTGCATGCGCTGATCGCCGCAGGTGTCCACGCGATCATCCACCTGCAGCGCTCGCCCCGGGCCGTGAGCGAGGTGCACGTGGTGAGGCAGTCCCGAGGGTTGGCCACCACCACCCCTGCGCTTGTCCGCCGCGGCGACCGACTGGTCCCGGTGGACGGGGCGTCGGCCCTTGCCGATCTCATCCACGCCGCGGGTGGCGAGGTGCCGGCATGATCATGCTGGCCGCAGCGCTCGCGGCCATCGCCGCGTGGCTCGCCGTGCGCGGACCGATGCGCCCGCCCCATGCGCTGGCGCAGGCGCGGCGCCTGCTCTCCGCCCTGCAACGCCGGATGCTGTCGCGACGACGGCGCGCGCGGATGCGCGCGGCACTGCGCGAGTCCCTGGCGGAAGTGGTCGCCGACGTGCGTGCGGGGCAGCCTCCGGAGCGTGCGCTCACCCGAGCGCTCGCCGACCGTGATGGTGCGCTCGCACCGCGCACCCTCGCTGCTGCCCGATGGGGTGGTGACGTCGTCGGTGCCCTGCGCGACGATGCGCGCGTCGCCGCCCAACCGCTCCTTGCCTCGGCCGCGGCGTGCTGGAGCGTTGCCGCGACTCAGGGCGCCGGCCTCGCCGAGGCCCTCGACCGCCTGGTCGCTCAGGACAGGCGAGCGGAGGAAGTGAGGCGTCAGCTCGAGGCGCACCTTGCGGCCCCGAGGGCGACGGCCCGCATGCTCGCGTTGCTGCCGGTGTTCGGGCTCGTGCTCGGGATCGCCGTGGGTGGCGACCCCATCGGCTGGCTGCTCGGCACGCCCCTCGGGGTCGCCTGCCTCGTGCTCGGCCTGCTCCTCATCGCACTGGGCCTGCTCTGGGCGACGCGCATTGCCGCGCGCACGGAGCGACTGCTGTGAGCATCCTGGCCGCCGTCACCGCGGCGATCGCCACGTGGCTCGTGGTCCGGCCAGCCCGCCGCGGCCCCCGCCGCTCGACGACGCTGCCGCGGAGCACCCTCGTGAGACTGGCATGCGTGGGCCTTGGTGCCATGGTCGCGATCCTCATCGGGGGCATGGTCGGTGTGGCGGCGGGAGCGATCGCTGCGCTCGTGACTCCCATGCTGGTCACGCGCTTGGAGTCGCGCGCGCAACGGCATCGTCGAGAGTCACTCGAGCGCCAGGCTCCGGCGGCTGCAGACTTGCTGGCGGCCTGCCTCGCGGCGGGTGCCACTCCGGTGGATGCCGCTCGCGCCGTGTCGACAGCGCTGGGAGACCCGATCGCAGAGTCCCTCGGCAGGCTCACCGGCGCGCTCGACCTGGGTGCCGACCCATCGCGTGCGTGGGCGGCACTCGCCGTCGATGCTCCGCTGCGTCCCCTTGCGCGCGCTGCTGCGCGGTCGGCGGAGACAGGCGCCCCCCTCGCCTCGCTGCTCGCAGCCGTGGCCGACGATCAGCGCGACGAAGCGCGTGCGCGCGCGGAGGCGACGGCACGCGCATCCGGCGTGAAGTCGGTCGCGCCCCTGGCCGCGTGCTTCCTGCCGGCGTTTCTGCTCATCGGCATCGTGCCCGTGGTCGCGAGTCTTGCGCTGCCGCTCGTGCAGTGACGGGCGCCGTCAATGGCGTGCGCGCAGGCGCACCACGATGGCTACCGCGGCTGCCGAGGCGATGAAGACGCCCGCGCCGATGGCGAGGGCGAGCACCGCGAGGCTGCCCACGCGATCGACGGGCTCCAGTGCCGCGGCCACGGGTGAGGGCGATGCCTCCGCTTCACTCGATGCCGGCGGGGGCTGCGTGGATGCCGGTGGCTGCTGCGTGGGCGCGCCCGTCACCGCAGGAGTGGCCGCGGACGTCGGCGTCTCAGCGGGCGCAGCGGGCTCGACGGGCACGAGCAGCAAACGGTCGTCGCCCTCGCTCGCGACGATGAGGGCGGTCCCGTCGGGCGTCCAGGTCATGGCCTCGCCCTGCACCTGATCGGGCAGCGGCATGCGCGTCACCAGCGTGCCTGGGGGACTGCCGGAGTAGATGCGCACCTCGGAGTAGTCGCGTACGGCGTACCCGCCGCCGGGGCGCATGGCCGCGTCGGTGACGAGTCCCTCCTCCGTGCCCACGACCCGGGCTCTCGTCGACCTGTCCGGACGCAGGGGTTGGGGCAGTGCCCAGACATTGCCCTGGATGAGGCCCTTGCCGATGAGCCAGAGCCGATCGCCGTCGGCCAGCAGCGCCTCGGAGTCCTGCCGATCCTCCAGGCGCACGCGGTAGGTGGTGGCGCTCACTCGGGCATTGCGCAGGTCCGCTGGCTCCGGGATCTCGTGGACCTCGACGGATCCCCGCGAGGAGGTGTTGTCACCGATGTCGCCCCACCACAGCGCCGGGGCTCCGGTCGCGCTCGTGCCCGCTGCAAGCGCCTCGGGGTCTCGCGCCTCGATGCCGCGTACGCGGAGCACCGCGCGGATCTCGCAGCTCTGGACATCGATTGCGTAGAGGCGCGCGCCGCCTCCCGAGTCGTTGTGGGCCCACACGATTCCCTCGTGAAGCGAGGAGTACGCCAGTCCGCTGACCTCGGCCAGTCTCTTGCCGTCGAAGCGGCACAACTCCGTGACCTCGGCCTGCGCCACGGTGGCGGGTGCCAACGCTGCCGTCGCGCCGATCAGCGCTGCGATGCTCGCCCCCACGAACTCTCGCATCACCACCCCAGGGTACGTACGCGCTCATCCCCAGCGGCACACCGGATGACTCGTCCACAGGTCATCAATCGCCTCTGTCTCCCTGCTTCCGCGCGGCGCACGGTGGCGGCGCGGTCCACCGGATCGCACGCACCGGCCGTCTTGCCGGCATGTCTGGAGGCACACATGACCACATCCGCACGCACGAAGCGCTTCCTCACCGGCGCCGTCGCCCGTGTCCGCCGCGAGGACGCCGGGATGACCACCGTCGAGTACGCCGTCGGGACCGTCGCCGCAGCCGGCTTCGGCGGCTTGCTCATCAAGCTGCTCATGTCCGACGAGGCACGCAACCTCATCTGGGGCGTCATCTCCAACGCCCTCTCGGCACTGTTCGGATAGTTGCCATGCACCGAGATGCCCATCACGTCTCACGGCGCTGCGGTGATCGCGGCAGTGTCGTCGTGGAGGCAGCGCTGGTGATCCCGGTGCTCCTGGCCGTCACGGTGCTGCTCGTCTGGGTGACGTCGCTGGGGGCGACCTATGTCCGCCTCCTCGACGTCGCCCAGACGGCAGCACGCCAGGCCGCGCGCGGCGTCGTCGACACCGCCCCCGTGCCCGGAGTGGACGTGGAGCTCGCCGAGGTCGATGGACTCATCCGCGCGGAGGCACGCGAGCAGGTCTCGCCGCCGCTCGCCGCATTCTGGGACTGGGGGTTCACCGTGCGTGCGCAGGCGCATGCGGTGCCGGAGTGGGGCATGGTCACCGATGACGGCGGTGGTGCGCCGTGATCGCGTCACGCCTGCGTGACGATCGCGGTGTCGGCACCGTGCTCGGGATGGCCCTCGGACTCGTCCTGCTCGCCGCGGGCTCCGTCATCGGTGGTCTCGTGGCGATCACCGTGGGCCATCAGCGAGCGGCGGTCGCGGCCGACCTGGCGGCGCTCGCAGCGGCGTCCCACGGCTGTGCCGATGGCGAGCGCGTGGCCCGTGCCCAGGGGGCGCTCACCGTGGCCTGCCGCACGGACGGCATGGACGCAGTGGTGACCGTGGCGATGCCGGCGCCGGGGTGGCTCGTGCGCGTGGCCGAGTGGAGCGGGCATGAAGCGCCGGCGCTGGCGAGCACCTCGCGCGCCGGCCTGGCCTCGGGCTGACGTCAGACCGCAGCCGGGGGAGCCCCCGCGAGCAGGGCATCGAGCAGCAGGACCGCGCCGCGCTTATCGAGGGGCTCGTTGCCGTTGCCGCACTTCGGCGACTGCACGCAGGAGGGACATCCCGTCGCGCACGCACACGAGTCGATGTGGTCGCGCGTCGCCTGCCACCACTGCAGGGACGCCTCGAATCCGCGGTCGGCGAACCCGGCGCCCCCCGGATGCCCGTCGTAGACGACGACCGTGCAGCGCCCGGTGTCGGGATGCAGCTCCGTCGAGACTCCGCCGATGTCCCACCGATCGCATGTCGCGACGAGGGGCATGAGTCCGATCGCCGCGTGCTCGGCCGCGTGCGCCGCGCCCCCGAGATCGATGCCCTCGGCCGCAAGGGCAGCCACCTGTGCCTCGCTCACGGTCCACCATGTGCCGCGTGTGCGCAGGGTGCGCTCGGGCATGTCGAGCGTCTCGCGTCCGAGGATCTCTCCCGTCCCCGCCCGTCGTCGCACGTAGCCGACCACCTGCGACGTGACCTCCACTTCTCCGATCGCCACCTCGGCCTCACCCCAGGACTGGCGTCGGTCCACCCCGAGGATGCGGTAGTCGGCGATCTCCTCGGCCGTCGTGGTGTGCTCGACCTCCTCCACGCGCACGAGAGCGACCGACTCGTCGAGGTCGAGCGCCACGACGACATGACCGACTCCCTGATGGAGGTAGACCGCGCCGGGATGCACGGTCGCGGGAGCGCGCGCGGCCTCGACGGTGCCGAGCAGTCGCCCTGTGCCCTCCTCGACGAGGCGCACGGGCGGCGCGGCGTCGCCCCGAAGGTCGATGCGCTCGGCCGCCGAGCCCCTCTGGGTCCAGTAGTAGCCCGTACGCCGATGCCGCAGCGTGCCCTGCTCGGCGAGATCGACGAGGCGCTCGGGCGCGGTGGGCCCGAACCACCTGACCGCGTCCTCATCGGTGAGCGGGTGCTCGGCGGCTGCGGCGGCCAGATGGGGAGTGAGCACGTGCGGATTGGACGGATCCAGGACGACCGATTCCACGGGCTGGTCGAAAACGATCCCGGGGTGCTCGAGCACGTAGCGATCGAGTGGGTCCTCGCGCACGACGAGCATGGCAAGAGCCTCGTCGTCTCCGCGGCCGGCACGCCCCCACTGCTGCCACAGCGACGCGCGCGTGCCTGGCCAGCCTGCGACGACGACCGCATCGAGTCCGCTGATGTCGATCCCGAGCTCGAGCGCATTGGTGGTCGCGACGGCACGGAGCGTGCCCTCGCGCAGTCCGGTCTCGAGTGCTCGCCGCTCCTCCGCCAAGTAGCCGCCTCGGTATGCCGCGACGGAGTCGGCAAGCTCGGGATCCACGTCGGCGAGTTCCTCGCGTGCTCGCTGCGCGACGACCTCGGCGCCGCGACGCGAGCGCACGAAGGCGAGGGTGCGCCTGCCCTCGCTCGCGAGGTCGGCGAGGACGTCAGCGGTCTCGGCAAGCGAGGACCGGCGCGGAGCGGGCGTGTCGGGGTCGTGGTGGGCCACCCCCACAGCCTCGGGGGGCTCCCACAGGACCGCGGTGACCGCGGCATGAGCCGACCCGTCTCTCTCCACGGGTGTCACCGGAGCGCCGATGAGGCGCCGTCGACCTCGATGGCCGTGACGGGTGCTCCGATGAGGCGTGCGGCCGCCTCGCCGGGGGAGGCCATCGTGGCGGACGCGCAGATGACGACCGGGTCGCTGCCGTGCAGCGCGGCGAGGCGACGCAGCCGCCTGATCACCATGGCGACATGCGAGCCGAACATCCCGCGGTAGTGATGCGCCTCGTCGACGAGGATGAAGCTCAGGTGGCGCAGCACGCGTGACCACGCCGAGGCTATCGGCT
>JAPOKX010000031.1 GCA_029977425.1 Actinomycetota bacterium | reverse complement strand
CGTCCCGCCCCGACGCTCGGGCGCCCCTGGCTCTGCTCACGACACCTGTTGCCGTGGTGATGGGGGAGGAGGACACGATGAGCCCGCTGGGTGAGCAGGTCCTCATCCGCGAGGCCGCGCCCCACGCGGCCTGGGTGCCCATCCCGTCAGCGGGACACCTCACACCGCTCGAGGTGCCCGCAGAGGTGGCGGCCGCGCTGCTGGGCCTCGTGGCCGGCCGAGGCGACTAGCCTGCGGCGCTCGGATCCATGCCGACGGCGCGCATGACCTCCCGCACGAAGGCCTTGATGCCCGAAGGCCATTGAGGGTGCGTGCCGTCGCTGACGAAGTACTCCGGATTGTCAGAGGACACGGCGTACCAGTCGGCGATCACCGCGTTGGGGTAGTCGGGGACCACCTTGGCGATCAATTCGTTGTTCGGCTCCATCCACGGCCGCGGGACGTTGGTGTTGACGACCACCACTCGCTCCCGGTCGCTGAGGATGTCGAGCATCTCGCGCAGCTGATCCTCGGCGACGATGCCGTTGGTGCCTGTGTGGATGACCACCGTGGGCGCAAGGAGGCCCTTCTTCGACAGCTTCTGCACGCGCTCGAGGACGCCCGATGCCTGGCGGCTCACCTCGGCGTCGACCTTGCTCCCGTCGATCTTCTCCATGAGCTGCGTGGCGACCCCGAGCATGACGGAGTCGCCGATGGCAGTGAGCGCGCCGTTGGCATTGGTGGGCAGGCCATCGGCGGACGGGGTGCTCGGCTGCTCGCTCGCACCGGGGGAGGGAGAGGGGCTGGGTGAGGTGCCCGTGCCGGGCGTGGTGCCCGGCTCGTCGATGAGGATCTCGGTCGGACCGCCGTCGTCGATTCCGATGGCGGCGGCGACGTCTTCGGGAATGGCCTGGTCGACCGGCTTCGCCGTGGCCAGGCCCGCGCCCATCAGGCCGAGGGCCGCGATCGCCACGCCGCTGCTCGCGAGGATGCGACGGCCGAGGTAGGCGCGTTCGTCGGGGTCGGACTCCCGCCACCGGGTCATGAAGGCTCCGATGGCTCCGCGGCGGATGGGAATCTCGACGTAGCGGTAGGACAGCTCTGCGACAAGGAACGTGAGCCCCAGGCGCAGCGCGAGCAGCGCCGGGCCGTCGAGCGGGATGTCAAGGTCCGGGCGCGTGATGACGTAGATGGGCCAGTGGTAGAGGTAGAGGCCGTAGGACCGCTGCCCGATGTAGCGCCAGGGCTGCGACCCGATCATCCTGCCGAACGGCGCCCCGGGATGGCTGGCCGCAGCGATGAGCACGCACACGACGCCGGAGAGGACGAGGAATCCGCCCCGGTAGAGGAAGTTGGAGTACTCGCCCACCTGCCAGAAGAAGTAGAGGACGACGAGGAGTGCCGTCACGCCGACTGCGGTGACGACGGCCTTGGCGCCTGCGGTGAGCCGGGTGGACAGGCGGCCGGGACGCCAGACCATCGCCAGGGCTGCCCCGAGCAGGAGTCCCATGATGTGGCTGTCGGAGCCGAAGTAGGCGCGGCTGGGGTCAGCCTCCTGCGGGTAGCCGTTGGTGATCGCGAGGAAGGCCATCCATGCCGTGGAGGCCAGCGCGCCCGCGATGGCGACGGAGAAGACTCCTCGTCGCCCACGCCACCGCAGCAGGATGAGCGTGAGTGCCGGCCAGAGGAGATAGAACTGCTCCTCCACGGCCAGCGACCAGAGGTGCTGCAGGAACGGCGGCCTGCCGATCGCCTCGAAGTAGGACGCATCGCTGACGATGTACCACCAGTTCGTGACGTAGAACAGCGAGGCGATGGCGTCGGCGCGGAAGGATGCGGCGGAATCGCGGTAGATGAAGGCAGCGAGCATGCCCACGACCACGAGCATGAGGAGCAGGGCGGGGAGCAGGCGCTTGGCGCGGGCGAGGTAGAACCTCTTGAAGTCGATGCGGCCCGACCGCGCGAACTCCTCGGTGATGAGGGTCGTGATGAGGAAGCCCGAGAGGACGAAGAAGACGTCGACGCCGAGGAATCCGCCCCGCATCCAGGTGAGGTCGCCGTGGTAGAGCAAGACGCCCAGGACGGCCAGTGCGCGGATGCCGTCAAGCCCCGGGAGGTACCCCATTTCGCCAGCCCGGCGACCTCGGTCCAGATGCCAGGGCTGGCGGTCGGTGATCTGGCCTGTGGCCACCGTCGCCCCTTCCGCATCCCACCTGGGCGGCGGCGCCGCCCGGGTCATCGTACGTGGGGAGTTCCGGCTAAGCCCCGGCGAAACGGGTGATGGCGGGGAGGTGTCGCTCCCGCATCTCCACGTCGCGCACCCCCAGGCCCTCCTCAGGGGCGAGGCAGAGGACGCCGACCTTGCCCTGGTGGGCATTGCGGTGCACCTCGTAGGTGGCCTGGCCCGCCCCTTCGAGGGGGAAGGTCTTGGAGAGGGTCGGGTGCACCAGGCCCCGGGAGATGAGGCGGTTGGCCTCGTAGGCCTCGCGGTAGTTGGCGAAGTGCGAGCCGACGATGCTCTTGAGGTTCATCCACAGGTAGCGATTGTCGTACTCGTGCATGAAGCCGGACGTGGACGCACAGGTGGTGATGGTGCCTCCCTTGCGCGTGACGTAGACGCTGGCGCCGAAGGTCTCGCGTCCGGGGTGCTCGAAGACGATGTCGACGTCCTCGCCGCCCGTGAGCTCGCGGATGCGCTTGCCCAGGCGCTGCCATTCCTTGGGGTCCTGGGTCTGCTCGTCCTTCCAGAACTTGTAGCCCTCGGCCTTGCGGTCGATGATCAACTCGGCACCCATGGAGCGGCAGAGGTCGGCCTTGTCCTCGCTCGAGACGACGCAGACCGGGATCGCACCTCCGTTGAGGGCGAACTGGGTCGCGTAGGAGCCGAGGCCGCCCGTCGCCCCCCAGATGAGCACGATGTCGCCCTGCTTCATGCCCGCGCCGTTGCGGGAGACCAGCTGGCGGTAGGCGGTGGAGTTCACCAGTCCCGGCGCCGCCGCCTCTTCCCAGGTGAGATGTGCGGGCTTGGGCAGGAGCTGGTTGGACTTCACCAGGGCGACCTCGGCGAGGCCGCCGAAGTTGGTCTCGAATCCCCAGATGCGCTGCTCGGGGTCGAGCATCGTGTCGTTGTGTCCGAGCGGGCTCTCGAGCTCGACCGACAGGCAGTGCGCGACGACTTCGTCACCGGGCTTCCAGGCGTTGACTCCCGGGCCCACGCGCAGGACCACCCCGGAGGCGTCGGAGCCGATGACGTGATACGGCAGGTCATGGCGCTTGGCGAGCTCGTTGCTGCGCCCGTAGCGCTCAAGGAACCCGAAGGTCGATACGGGCTCGAAGATCGACGTCCACACCGTGTTGTAGTTGATCGAGCTCGCCATGACCGCGATGAGTGCCTCGCCTGGTCCGGGTTCCGGCAGCGGCACGTTGTCGATATGCAGGGACTGGCGCGGGTCCTTGTCCTGCGTGGACATTCCGGCGAACATCTCGGCCTCGTCCTTGTGGACCGTGACCCCGCGATAGGACTCGGGCAGCGGCATGCCGCCCACCTCGGCCCCGTGGCCGGTGACGATCGCCTCTCGGATCTGGTCCATGCCGCCCTCCCTGGCGTTGCTTAACGATCGTTCATGCTAGTGGGCGCCGCCTGTCGCGGGCTCGACCAGTTCCACGAGCACGCCGCCGCAGTCCTTCGGATGGGCGAAGTTGACCCTCGAGCCGGCCGTGCCGGTCTTCGGGGCGTCGTAGAGCATCCGCACCCCGGCAGCCCGCAGGCGCTCGGCCGCCACCTCGATGTCGTCCACGGTGTAGGCCACCTGCTGGATGCCTGGGCCCTGGCGCTCGAGGAACTTCCCGATGGGGGAGTCCGGGCGCAGCGGCGCGAGCAACTGGATGTGGGCGTCGCCCACGGCGAGCATGGCCTCGCGGACGCCCTGCTCCTCGTTCACTTCCTCATGGACGACCTCGACCCCGAAGGCGTCCGCGTAGAAGCGGATGGCGGCATCCAGGTCGGGGACGGCGATGCCCACGTGGTCGATGCGGGTGATGACCGGGTCGGCCATGGTTCCTCCTCGATGAGTGACCCCATCTCGCTAGGGTGAGTCCATCGTCGCAAGCGCCCCGCGGGGGCGCGCTCGGAGGTGTCATGTCCGTCATCGTCGCGGGAGCCCGCACCCCCATGGGGCGCCTCCTCGGAGCCTTCAAGGGCCTCTCGGCCGCCGACCTGGGCGGGGTAGCCATCAAGGCCGCCCTGGAGCGCTCGGGGGTGAGTCCGGATCAGGTCGACTACGTGATCATGGGCCAGGTCCTGCAGGCGGGCACCGGCCAGATCACGGCACGCCAGGCCGCCGTCAAGGCGGGTATCGGCATGGAGGTGCCCGCACTCACCATCAACAAGGTGTGCCTCTCCGGGATTGATGCCATCGCGCTCGCGGACCAGCTCATCCGGGCGGGGGAGTTCGACATCGTGGTGGCTGGTGGCATGGAGTCGATGACCAACGCTCCGCACCTGCTGACGGGGTCGCGCGAAGGCGTGAAGTACGGCGACTGGTCGCTGATCGACTCGATGGCGTTCGACGGACTCACCTGCGCCTTCGATCAGTGCGCGATGGGCGAGTCGACGGAGGGCTACAACTCGCGCTACGGACTCACGCGCGAGGAGCAGGATGCCTTCGCCGCGCGATCGCACCAGCTCGCTGCGGCAGCACAGGCGGCAGGTCGCTTCGACGAGGAGATCGCCGCCGTGGAGATCCCCCAGCGCAAGGGCGATCCCATCGTCGTCGCCCGCGACGAGGGGATTCGCCCCGAGACCACGGTGGAGTCCCTCGGCGGCTTGCGTCCCGCCTTCGCCAAGGACGGCACGATCACCGCGGGCTCGGCATCGCAGATCTCCGATGGGGCAGCGGCCGTGGTCGTGATGAGCCGGGCCAAGGCGGAGGAGCTCGGCCTGCCCTGGATCGCCGAGATCGGCGCCCACGGCGTCGTCGCCGGCCCCGACGCCTCCCTGCACGAGCAGCCTGCGCGCGCCATCCTGCGTGCCTGCGAGAAGCAGGGCATCAGCGTGAGCGACCTCGACGTCATCGAGATCAATGAGGCGTTCGCCGCGGTCGGCATCGTGTCCATGCGCCACCTCGGCGTCTCCGAGGACGTCGTCAACGTCAATGGCGGAGCTATCGCGCTGGGGCATCCCATCGGAATGTCGGGTGCCCGCATCGTGCTCCACCTCGCGCACGAACTGCGTCGTCGCGGCGGTGGCATGGGAGCCGCGGCCCTGTGCGGGGGCGGTGGCCAGGGCGACGCGCTCATCATCAGCGTGCCGCGGGCCTGATGAGCGCCGGGTCGTGACGGAGCCTGAGGACCTCGCCGCTCGCGTGGCAGCGGGCGAGGCACGTGCTGTCGCGCGACTGATCTCATGGGTCGAGGACGGCGCCCCTGGGCTCCAGGACGCACTGGAGGCGCTGCCTTCTCCCTCGGCCGCCTATGTCATCGGGCTCACGGGCTCGCCTGGGGTGGGCAAGTCCACCGTCACCTCGGCGCTCGTGGGGGCCTACCGGGCACGCGGCAAGCGCGTGGGAGTGCTCGCCATCGACCCGAGCTCGCCCTTCACGGGAGGCGCACTCCTCGGTGATCGCATTCGCATGCAGGAGCACGCGACGGACACGGGCGTCTTCATCCGCTCGATGGCGTCGCGCGGACACCTCGGAGGGATGGCGGCAGCGACGCCTCAGGCCGCGCGCGTCCTCGAGGCAGCGGGATGCGATGTCGTCCTCATCGAGACGGTGGGCGTAGGGCAATCTGAGGTCGACGTCGCAGCCACGGCGGACGCCACCGTCGTCCTGCTTGCACCCGGCATGGGCGACGGGGTCCAGGCAGCCAAGGCCGGCATCCTCGAGGTCGCCGACATCGTCTGCGTCAACAAGGCGGATCGCGAGGGCGCCGAGGCGACCGCACGCGACGTGCGCCAGATGCTGCGTCTGGGAAGTCCCGTCGACGGCTGGGAGCCACTCGTGGTGACGTCCACGGCCGCCCGCGGGGAGGTCGCGGACCTGATGAGCGCCCTCGACGAGCGCCGCGCATGGCTCGACCAAGGGGATCGGGGCCGCCAGCGCAGGCGCGCTCGCGCCGCCGCGGAGATCCTCGCCCTCGCCGGCGGGCGCGCGCGGATCCAGTTGGCCGAGAGCCTCTCGTCGGACGTCATCGACGCGGTGGCGGACGGGCGGCTGAGTTCCTTCGCGGCAGCCGACGGGCTCCTCACGCAGCGGTGATCGCGGGTGGGAGGATGGCACCCGTGAGCCAGCCCTCCCTTCCCCTGCGCGGAGCCGTCGACCTCGGAGCGCTCGCGAGCCAGCGCGAGGCGGAGCAGCGCCGCGAGACGGCCATGGCAGGAGCGCCGTCGGGAGTCGTCATCGACGTGACCGAGGCGACCTTCCCGCAGGCCGTCATCGAGCAGAGCGCGACCGTGCCCGTGGTGCTCGATCTCTGGGCGTCGTGGTGCGGTCCCTGCAAGACGCTCTCTCCGATCCTCGAGACGCTCGCGGCGGAGTACGCCGGTCGCTTCGTGCTGGCGAAGGTCGACGTCGATGCCGAGCAGCGCATCGCTGCGGCCTTCCAGGTGCAGTCGATCCCCAGTGTCTTCGCCGTCATCGGCGGCCAGCCACTGCCCCTCTTCCAGGGCGCCCTGCCTGAGCCTCAGGTGCGCGCCTACATCGACGAGCTGCTGCGCGTGGCGGCCGAGAACGGCGTCAACGGCACGGTCACGGGTGCGGCACCGGCGGAGCAGCCGGCCGAAGTCGAGGATGAGGCACCGGTCGACCCGCGGTTCGTCGCCGCGTACGACGCGATCGAGGCGGGCGACTGGGCAGCGGCCGCCGATGCCTATCGCGCCGTGCTCGCGGCGACGCCAGGAGATGCCGATGCCCAGGCCGGTGTGGCGCTGTGCGAGATGCAGGTCCGGCTCGAGCGCGGCGAGGAGACCGGCGCGCTGCGCGACGCGGACCTCGCTGCGGCAGCCGGAGACTGGCCCACCGCCTTCGCTGCCCTCATCGCCGAGGTGAAGGCCACGTCGGGGGATGATCGGGATCGGGCACGCGAGCGGCTCGTCGAGCTCTTCGCGGTCGCCGGCGATGATCCTGCCGTGCCGCCGGCGCGCGTGGCGCTCGCCTCAGCCCTCTTCTAGCGCAGTCTTCTCGGCCGGCTCGGGGCGGAGCCAGATCGTCGCCAGGGGAGGAAGGGTGACGTGGGCGCTGGCGGGGCGTCCGTGCCAGGGTTCCTCGACCGCGGTGACGACTCCCAGGTTGCCTACGCCGCTCCCGCCGTACTCGCGGGCATCGGTGTTGAGGATCTCGCGCCACGTCCCCGTCAGCGGAAGCCCGAGGCGGTAGCCCTCACGGGGGAGCGCGGACATGTTGGACAGGCTGACCATGGGGCGGCCCGCGTCATCCCAGCGGATCCAGCTGAAGACATTGGACTCCGCGTCGTTGGCATCGATCCACTCGAAGCCAGCGGGATCGTCATCGCGCTGCCACAGCGCCGGAGTGGCGCGATAGGCCGCGTTGATGTCGCTCATCGCGCGCGCGACGCCCGCGTGCTCGTCGAATTGCATGAGCCACCATTCGAGGCCTGCGTCGGCATTCCACTCCGATGACTGGGCGAACTCCCCGCCCATGAAGAGGAGCTTGCGTCCGGGATGCGCCCACATGTAGCCGAGGTAGGCGCGCAGGTTGGCCAGTTCCTGCCAGCGGTCACCGGGCATCTTGCCGATGAGGGAGCCCTTCCCGTGCACGACCTCATCGTGGGAGAGCGGCAGCACGAAGTGCTCGCTGTAGGCGTACATCATCGCGAAGGTCATCTCGTTGTGGTGGTACTGGCGATGGACTGCCTCGCGCTGCATGTAGCCCAGTGAGTCGTGCATCCAGCCCATGTTCCACTTGAGCCCGAAGCCGAGGCCACCGAGATAAGTGGGTCTCGTCACGCCGGGCCAGGCGGTGGACTCCTCGGCGATGGTGACGACGCCGGGCACTCGCTTGTAGACGGTGGCGTTCATCTCCTGGAGGAAGGCCACGGCGTCGAGATTCTCGCGCCCGCCGTAGGCATTGGGAGTCCACTGGCCCGGCTCGCGGGAGTAGTCGAGGTAGAGCATGGAGGCGACGGCGTCGACGCGAAGCCCGTCGACGTGGAACTCCTCGCACCAGTAGACCGCGTTGGAGACGAGGAAGTTGCGCACCTCGGTGCGACCGAAGTCGAAGATGTAGGTGCCCCAGTCAGGGTGCTCGCCGCGCTGCGGGTCGGCGTGCTCGTAGAGGGGCGTGCCGTCGAATCGGGCGAGTGCCCAGTCGTCCTTGGGGAAGTGGGCGGGGACCCAGTCGACGAGAACTCCGATGCCTGCCTGATGCAGCCGGTCGATGAGATGGCGAAGGTCGTCAGGGCTTCCGAAGCGAGGAGTCGGCGCGAAGTACGACGTGACCTGATAGCCCCAGGAGCCCGCGAAGGGGTGCGCGGCAACGGGCAGGAACTCCACGTGCGTGAAGCCCTGCTCGACGACGTAGGCGGTGAGCTCCTCGGCGAGCTGGCGGTAGTCCAGGCCGGGACGCCACGACCCCAGGTGCACCTCGTAGATCGACATCGGATGCCGCAGGGGGTCCGATTGCGCCCGCCGAGTCATCCACTGCCCATCGGACCACTGGTAGCCGGACGTGTAGACGACCGATCCCGTGGCGGGCGGCACCTCGGTCGCGAACGCGAAGGGATCGGCCTTCTCGCGCCAGACGCCGTCGGCGCCGAGGATGGCGAACTTGTAGATCGTGCCGTCGCCGATATTGGGAATGAAGATCTCCCAGATGCCCGTCGAGCCGAGGCTGCGCATCGGGTGGGCGAGGCTGTCCCAGTGGTTGAAGCTGCCGGTGACTCGCACGCCGCGTGCGTTGGGTGCCCACACGGCGAAGGACACGCCCGTGACCTCTCCCTGGGGGGTGTCGTAGACGTGCACGTGGGCACCCATCACGCGCCACAACTCCTCGTGGCGGCCCTCTGAGACGAGGTGCATGTCGAGCTCCCCGAGAGTGGGGAGGAAGCGGTAGGGGTCGTCTGCGGGGATGACGCGGCCGCCGTAGGTGACGTCGAGCCGGTAGTCGGGCACCTTCTTGACGGGGAGCACGCCGACCCAGACACCGCGGTGCTCGTGTCGCAGGGCCACGCGTGAGCCATCGTCGAGGACGACGACGACCGCCTCGGCCATGGGACGCAGGACCCGGACGGTGACGCCGTCCTTGCCCGGATGCGGACCGAGGATGGCATGAGGATCGTGATGGGCGCCGTCGACGATGCGATCCAGCTCGGATCGATCCACCTTGACGGCGCGCGGCAGCTTGCTCCCGGTGTCCTTGCTCCCGGTGTCCCTGCTCCCGCTGTCCTTGCTCATGGCATCTGCTCGATCGACACGATGTGCGCGACCACCTCGGCGGGGTCGAAGCGCACGTAGGTGGCCTGGCCCCAGGTGAAGGACTGCCCGGTGACGTGATCGTGCGCCACGAAGCGATCGGGCCAGTCCAGGTCGATGGCGGGCATGTCCCACCACACGGTCGTCTCGCGCACCCCGTGCGGATCAAGCGAGCACACCACCAGCGTGATCTCGTCCCCGACCTGCTTGGAGTAGGCGATGACCTCGGGGTCCTCGGTCCGGTGGAACCGGAGACTGCGCAGGTCCTGCAGGGGGGTGCTGCTCCGACGCACGTCGTTGAGCAGCGTGAGGTAGGGCGCGAGCGTGCGGCCCTCGCGCTCCGCGGCGACCCAGTCGCGGGGGCGGTACTCGAACTTCTCCGTGTCGAGGTACTCCTCACTGCCTTCGCGCAGAGGCACGGACTCGTAGAGCTCGAAGCCGGAGTAGACCCCCCAGGTGGGGGAGAGCGTCGCCGCCAGGGTCGCGCGGATGGCGAATGCCGCGGGGCCCCCCGTCTGGAGGAACTCGTGGAGGATGTCGGGGGTGTTGACGAAGGCGTTGGGGCGCATGTACGCCGACGCGGGCCCCGAGAGCTCGGTGAAGTAGTCCTCGAGCCCCTGCTTGTCGTTGCGCCAGGTGAAGTAGGTGTAGCTCTGCTGGAAGCCGACTTCGGCAAGGGCGCGCATCATCGGCGGCCGGGTGAAGGCCTCCGCCAGGAAGAGGACATCCGGGTGCTCGGCGTTGACCTCTGAGATGAGGCGCTGCCATACCCACAGCGGCTTGGTGTGCGGATTGTCGACGCGGAAGATCGACACGCCTCGGTCAATCCAGTGGCGTACGACGCGCGCCACCTCGGCGTAGAGGCCGTCGGGATCGTTGTCGAAGTACAGCGGGTAAATGTCCTGATACTTCTTCGGCGGATTCTCGGCGTAAGCGATCGAGCCATCGGCGCGTGTGGTGAACCATTCGGGATGCTCACGCACCCACGGATGGTCGGGAGAGGCCTGCAGCGCGAGGTCGAGCGCGATCTCCATGCCGAGCGAGCGTGCCTGCTTCACGAAGGAGGCGAAGTCCGCCTCGGTGCCGAGGTCGGGGTGGATCGCGTCATGTCCGCCGGCAGCAGCGCCGATGGCCCAGGGCGAGCCCGGGTCGCCGGCCCTGGGGTCGAGGGTGTTGTTGCGCCCCTTGCGATTCGTGGTGCCGATCGGATGGATCGGCGGGAGGTAGACGACGTCGAAGCCCATGGCCGCGATCGCCGGGAGTCGCTTGGCCGCGGTCGTGAAGGTGCCGGACTTCAGCGGGCGACCGCGTGCGCCCTCGCTGCGGGGGAAGAACTCGTACCACGATCCGACGAGGGCCCGCCGGCGCTCGACGAGCAGCGGCCACGGGCCGCACTGCGTCACTCCCTCGCGCAGAGGGTTGACTTCTAGTGCCGCGAGCACGTCGGGATCGCCGGCAGCGGCGAGGCGCACCTCCGGGGGCAGCTCAGTGTCACGGACGGTGCGCGCAATGTCGTCGAGGCGTGCGCGATCGCCAGGGATCGACTCGATGAGGCGCGCGCCCTCTTCGAGTTCGACCTCCATGTCGACGCCGGCAGGCACCTTGATGCCGGCTCGATGCCACCAGGTCCCCCAGGGGTCGTCCCACGCCTCGAATGAGAAGCTCCACAGGCCCTGGGCGTCGGGTGTCACTGCCGCGCCCCAGATGTCGACCCCCGTGCCCAGGTCGCGCATGCGCTGGCGCGCGTGCTCGCGGCCCGCTGGGTCGCGGAGCACCACCTCGACGCCGAGAGATCCGTGGCCCTCGCGGAACGCCGCGACGCGCACGAGCACCTGCTCGCCCACGACGGCCTTCGCGGGCATCCGTCCCGACTCGACGACGGGCCAGGGATCGACCAGCGGGATACGCCCGTCGAGCAGTGTGGGCACCTCGACCCCGAGGGCCTTCCGGGTGTCTGCCTTCGCGGCGGGAGCCTTCTTCGCCGCTGCCTTCTTGGCGGGAGCCTTCTTCGCCGCCGCCTTCTTGGGGGCTGCCTTCTTGGGGGCGGCCTGCCGGGTCGGGGACTTCTTGGATGCGGCCCTCTGTGGCGCGCTGGCCTGCTTGCGCGCTGCCCGCTCCGCCATGCCATCAGCCTACTGGCCATCCGGCACCCGGTCCCGGGTCCCGCAAAAGCCCGTAAGGCCGCTGCAAGTGCCCGGCTCGGTTGCGGTGAATCCCGGCGTTTTCCGTCGTGTCGCCGCAAGATCGGCCGGTGGTCGTCTCGCCCTGTGACCACCCGCTAGCGTGACCGCCGTGAAGGCCATTCGCAGGTTCACCGTCCGCACCGTCGTGCCTCCCGAGCTCGAGCCGCTCGAGGAGCTCGCTGCCAACCTGCGCTGGGCATGGAGCCCGGAGACCCGCGATGTCTTCCGTGCCATCGACCCGGAGGTGTGGGATCGCGTCGGCGACGATCCCGTGCGGCTCCTCGGTGAAGTCTCGCGCGAGCGCTTGCAAGAGCTCGCTGCGGACCCGGGATATGTCGACTGGGTACGCCGCACCCGTGACGACCTGCGCGCCTACCTGCATCGCGATGCGTGGTTCCAGCGCCAGCCGGACGATCGCCCGCAGTGCATCGCCTACTTCTCGCCGGAGTACGGGATCGCGGCCGCGCTCCCGCAGTACTCCGGAGGCCTCGGCATCCTCGCGGGCGACCACCTCAAGGCGGCATCCGATCTCGGTGTTCCGATCGTCGGCGTCGGACTCTTCTACCGCTCGGGCTACTTCCACCAGACGCTCTCGCGGGAGGGGTGGCAGCTCGAGACGTACCCCGTCGTGGATCCCGACGGCCTGCCCGTGTCGCTCTTGCGCGAGAGCTCTGGCGCCCCGGTGCTCATCTCCATCGGATTCCCTGGCGGACGCACCCTGCGTGCCCGCATATGGGTCGCGCGCGTGGGCCGCGTCGACCTGCTGCTCCTGGACTCCGACATCGAGGAGAACGACCCCATCGACCGGGAGGTCACCGATCGCCTCTACGGCGGCGGGGGCGAGCACCGCCTGGCGCAGGAGGTCCTGCTGGGTATCGGCGGCGTGCGCGCCCTGCGCCGCTACTGCGAGATCACCGGCCACCCCGCTCCCGAGGTCTTCCACTCCAACGAGGGCCATGCCGGCTTCCTCGGGCTCGAGCGCATGCGCGAGCTCGTGGTGGGCGGTCTCGACTTCGACTCCGCGCTCGAGGCCGTGCGTGCGGGCACGGTCTTCACCACGCACACTCCCGTGCCGGCCGGTATCGACCGATTCCCGCGCGAGCTCGTCGAGCGCTTCTTCGGCGGCGACAACGCGGAGCCGGGCATGCCTGTCGATCGGATTCTTGCGCTCGGCGCCGAGACCTACGACGGTGGCGACCCGGGCGTCTTCAACATGGCCGTGATGGGCCTGCGCCTCGCGCAGCGCGCCAACGGCGTCAGCCTCCTGCACGGCGCGGTGAGCCGCGGCATGTTCGCGGGCCTGTGGCCGGGCTTCGATCCTGATGAGGTGCTCATCACCTCCATCACCAATGGCGTGCACGCGCCGACGTGGGTCGCGCGCGAGGTGCGCGACCTCGCCGCGCGTGAAGTCGGTCCGGAGCTCGTCGAGGAGGGGCGCGGCTGGGAGGCGATCGGGCGCATCCCCGACGAGGCGATCTGGCCCGTCAAGCGCCTGCTGCGGGAGAAGCTCGTGGCCGACGCCCGCTCCCGCCTGCGTGCCTCGTGGCGCATGCGCGGTGCCAGCGACGCCGAGCTCGGCTGGATCGACAGCGTGCTCGACCCGGACATCCTCACCATCGGTTTCGCGCGGCGGGTGCCGTCCTACAAGCGGCTCACCCTCATGCTGCGTGATCCGGATCGCCTGCGCGATCTCCTCCTCGATCCCGAGCGGCCCGTGCAGCTCGTCATCGGCGGCAAGGCGCATCCCGCGGACGACGGCGGCAAGCGCCTCATCCAGGAACTCGTGCGCTTCGCCGACGAGCACGACGTGCGCCATCGCATCGTCTTCCTGCCCGACTACGACATTGCGATGGCGACGATCCTCTATCCCGGGTGCGACGTGTGGCTCAACAACCCCATCCGCCCGCTCGAGGCGAGCGGCACGTCGGGCATGAAGGCCGCGCTCAACGGTGCACTCAACCTCTCGATCCTCGACGGCTGGTGGGATGAGTGGTACGACGGCGAGAACGGCTGGGCCATCCCCACGGCCGACGGAGTGGAAGACGCAGAGCGCCGTGACGATCTCGAGGCCGCAGCTCTCTACGACCTGATCGAGCGCGAGGTCGCGCCCACGTTCTACCAGCGCGGTGACGACGGACTGCCCCATCGCTGGATCGAGCGCGTGCGCCACACGCTCATGACTCTCGGGCCCAAGGTGCTCGCGAGTCGGATGGTGAGCGAATACGTCACACGCCTCTACGAGCCCGCTGCTCGTGCGTCGCGCCGCGCCGCCGCCGACGACTTCGCTCTCGCCCGCGACCTGGCTGCGTGGAAGTCGCGCGTGGAGCAGGCATGGCACGGGGTGGCGGTCGAGCATGTCGAGGCGTCAGGCGTCGGGGATGCTCCGTCCCTCGGCGCGCCGCTGCACCTGCGTGCCCACGTGCGCCTGGGCGACCTCGCTCCCGACGATGTCCTCGTCCAGGTGGTCTTCGGCCGTGTCGATGCGGAGGATCGCCTCGTCACGCCGCAGTACGCCGATCTGCGCGCCGAGGAGGGCTACGACGGAAGCCGCTGGCTCTTCTCCGGTGACATCGGTCTCGAACGCACCGGCCCCTTCGGCTACACCGTGCGGGTGCTCCCGCGACACGAGGGCATGGTGTCGCCCATCGAGATGGGACTCCTCGCGGCGCCCGCACCACTGGGCGCGCCGGCCGAGCCTGTCCTGCGCTAGGCCTCTCGGGACGCCTACGACGCGACGCAGTTACGAAGCGACGCGCAGGAGCGCGGAGGAGCGAGGCGCAAGTCGCAGCGCGGCTCCCGCGGGGATCGGGCCCGGTGGACGCAGTGCGCCGGTGTCGAAGACGACCTCGTACGACGCGCCGAAGGGCTCGCCCGGCAGGGTGAAATCGATCTCGTCGTCAGAGGCGTGCAGCATGAAGAGGAAGGAATCGTCCGTCGGCGGGATGGGCTCGCCCGGCACCTGGTGGAGTTCGCCCGACAGGTACATCCCCAGGGTCTTGGTCCAGGGTGCGTTCCACTCGTCGTTGGTGAGTGGCTGTCCGTCGGGTCCCACCCATCCCAGGTCGGGCGCGCCGCCTTCGCGATGGGGGCGTCCGTCGAAGAAGAACCTCTGCCGGAAGACGCGATGCTCGCGCCGCAGGGCGAGCACGTCGCGCGTGAAGGCGAGCAGGTCCTCCTGCCACGGGTCGAGCTGCCAGTCGTACCAGGAGATGTCGTCGTCCTGGCAGTAGGCGTTGTTGTTGCCACCTTGCGTGCGGCCGATCTCGTCGCCACCGAGCAGCATGGGCACCCCCGTCGACAGGAGGAGAGTGGCGATCATGTTGCGGATCTGCCGATGGCGGATCTCGTTGATGGCCGGATCACCCGTCTCACCCTCGACCCCGTAGTTGGCGCTCCTGTTGTCGTCGGTGCCGTCGCGATTGTCCTCGAGGTTGGCCTCGTTGTGCTTGTGCTCGTACGTCGTGAGGTCGCGCATGGGGAAGCCGTCGTGCGCGGTGATGAAGTTGATCGAGGAGTAGGGGCGGCGCCCCTCCCCGGCGTACAGGTCGGCTGAGCCGGAGAGTCGCCAGCCGAGTTCGCCGACCCCGGATGCGCCGCGCCAGAAGTCGCGGAGGTTGTCGCGGTAGCGGCCGTTCCACTCGGCCCAGAGGGTGGGGAACTCACCCACCTGGTAGCCGCCGCGGCCGACATCCCACGGCTCGGCGATAAACTT
>JAPOKX010000030.1 GCA_029977425.1 Actinomycetota bacterium | reverse complement strand
AGCGCAAGAAGTACGGCCTCAAGAAGGCCCGCAAGGCGCCTCAGTACAGCAAGCGCTGATCGGAGCGCCGTGAGCGGTCGCCTCTTCGGCACCGACGGCGTACGGGGACTCGCCAACCGCGACCTCACCGCCGAACTCGCGCTGTCCCTCTCCGCTGCCGCAGCTCACGTGCTCGGCGATGCCGGAGCTCTGGTCACCGATGGATCACGTCCATGCGCTGTCGTCGGACGTGATCCCCGCGCGAGTGGCGAGTTCCTCGAGGCGGCCGTCGTGGCCGGACTCGCGAGCGCGGGGGTCGACGTGCTCCTGGCCGGCGTGCTGCCCACCCCCGCCATCGCCTACCTGACGGAGCGGCACGGAGCGAGCCTCGGGGTCATGCTGTCGGCGTCGCACAACGCCATGCCGGACAACGGCATCAAGTTCTTCGATGCCCACGGATTCAAGCTGCCCGATGCCATCGAGGACGCCATCGAGGCGCGTCTCCACGAGCCCTGGGACCGGCCCCTCGGCGGCGCGGTCGGCCGCGTGCGGGAGCTGCCTTCCGCTGCCCAGGACTACCTCGACCACGTGCTCGACGTCGTGAGGACGCCCCTGAATGGCCTGTCCGTCGTGGTCGACTGCGCGAATGGCGCGGCGTCGGCTGTGTCGCCCGAGGCCATGCGCCGCGCGGGTGCCCATGTCGTGGCCATCCATGCGTCGCCGGATGGCCTGAATATCAACGAGGGCTGTGGGAGCACGCATCTCGATGACCTCATCGCGGCCGTCCTGGAGCACGGAGCGGACATCGGCATCGCGCACGACGGCGACGCGGATCGTTGCCTCGCGGTCGATGCGGAGGGCAATGTCATCGACGGCGATCAGATCCTGGCCATCCTCGCCCTCGGCATGCGCGACCGAGGCACGCTCGCGCGCGACACCGTCGTGGCGACGGTCATGTCCAATCTGGGCTTCCGCATCGCCATGGAGGACAACGGCATCCAGGTCGTGACGACGGCCGTCGGCGATCGCTACGTCCTCGAGGAGATGCGGGCAGAGGGCTACGCCCTCGGCGGCGAGCAGAGCGGGCATGTCGTCGTGCTGGACCGGGCGACGACGGGAGACGGAGTGCTCACGGCCCTGGCCCTGCTGGATCGCATGGCCGAGACGGGCGCGAGCGTGAAGGACCTCGCGTCCGTGATGACGCGACTTCCCCAGGTGCTCATCAATGTCGAGGGCGTGGACCGGTCGCGGCTTGCGGACAGTGCTGAGGTCAAGGCTGTGGTCGAGACCGTGGAGCGTGAGCTAGGGGCTGAGGGCCGTGTGCTGCTGCGCCCGTCGGGGACCGAACCGCTCGTGCGCGTGATGGTCGAGGCGCCGACGGCCGAGGCGGCCCGTGATGCGGCCGAGGCGATTGCCGCTGCGGTGCGCGCCTCCCTGTCCATCAGCGGCTAGTCGCCTGGGCCGGCAGTAGGGCGCGATGCGCGCCTGGCTGTGGATGACACCGACGTTGGCAACCTTGCCGGCACGAATTCACTCTGGCTGTGGATGAAGTGGTCGCTGGCAACCTTGCCCGCACGGAACGTGATCGCCTGTGGACACATGAGACTCCCGTGAGGGCGCCTGCTTGCTGTGCCCTCACGCTACTCGGGGGGACTGACACTGGAGAGTTGCTTCTCCGGGGGCGCGTACGGAAACGCGACCGCACAGCACGCATGCGTCCGCTGCCGCTCCTCGTGTGCGGTCACACTGGGCTAACGGCCGCACCTGGCAAAGGGCCGAGCATTCAGACGGGGGAGCGCCCCACCGTGGAAAGCCCCCTTCATCCTTATCGCCTCCACAACCGCGTTTGGTGTGCCCGCACACGCGGTTACGGCGGCGGCAAGCCGCCTCGATCACGCTCCCGCCCCGCCTGAGAGCGCCATCCCGACTCCTCAGCCGGGGCCGCGTACCCTGGCACCCATGTGCGGGATCGTGGGCTACGTCGGCGAGAAGCAGGCGCTGGAGGTAGTCGTCGAAGGCCTGCGCCGCCTGGAGTACCGAGGCTACGACTCCGCTGGCGTCGCCGTTGTCACGGGCGACCGCCTGGACGTCCGCAAGAAGGCCGGGAAACTGGCCAACCTCGAGTCCCTGCTGGGAGAGGATCCCCTCGAGGCGGCCACTATCGGCATCGGCCACACCCGATGGGCGACGCACGGCGGGCCGACGGACGTCAATGCGCATCCCCATGTGAGCGAAGACGGCACGGTCGCCGTCATCCACAACGGCATCATCGAGAACTTCGCCGAGCTCCGCGACGAGCTCACCTCGGCAGGAGTCGTCCTCACCTCGGAGACTGACACGGAGGTCGTCGCGCACCTACTCGCTGCCGAACTCCCGCGCTGCGATGGAGACCTTGCCGAGGCGATGCGCCGCACGTGCCGGCAGCTTGAAGGCGCCTTCACCCTCGTCGCCGTCGTGGCGGACGACGTCGATGTCGTGGTCGCCGCGCGCCGCAATTCACCGCTCGTGGTCGGCCTCGGACAGGGTGAGAACTTCCTCGCCTCCGATGTCGCTGCCTTCGTGTCTCACACGCGAGAGGCACTTGAGCTCGGCCAGGACCAGGTCGTGCAGATCTCACGGGACACGGTCGTCATCACCGATTTCGACGGCAATCCCGTCGAGGCCAAGCCCTTCACCGTCACCTGGGATGCCGCGGCCGCCGAGAAGGGCGGCTACGACCTCTTCATGCTCAAGGAGATCGCGGAGCAGCCCAAGGCCGTGGCGGACTCCCTGCGCGGTCGGGTAGCGCGCGATGGGCGCCTCCACCTGGATGAGATGCGGCTCACCGATGCCGAGCTCCGCGAGATCGACAAGATCGTGGTCGTGGCCTGCGGTACGGCGTACCACGCGGGACTGGTCGCGAAGTACGCCATCGAGCACTGGACGCGCATTCCCGTCGATGTCGAACTGGCGAGCGAGTTCCGCTACCGCGACCCGATCGTCGACGACCGCACGCTCACCATTGCCATCTCCCAGTCGGGCGAGACAATGGACACGCTCATGGCGCTGCGCTATGCCCGCGAGCAGGGGTCGAAGGCCCTGGCCATCTGCAACACCGTGGGCTCGACCATCCCGCGCGAATGCGATGCGGTGCTCTACACCTACGCCGGGCCCGAGATCGCCGTCGCCTCGACCAAGGCCTTCCTCACCCAGATCGTCGCGGCCTACCTGGTGGGCCTCTACCTCGCGCAGGTGCGCGGCAACATGTTCGGTGACGAGATCCGCAGCGTGCTCACCGATCTCAGCGACATGCCCCAGGCCGTCGATCTCACTCTCGACACCAGCGAAGGGGTCCAGGCGCTCGCGCGCGAGCTTGTGCGAACGCGACCTCGGTGCTGTTCCTGGGACGCCATGTCGGCTACCCCGTGGCCCTCGAGGGCGCACTGAAGCTCAAGGAGCTCGCCTACATGCACGCCGAGGGATTCGCGGCGGGCGAGCTCAAGCACGGCCCCATCGCCCTCATCGAGGAGGGCGTGCCGGTGGTGTGCATCGTGCCGTCGCCGCGGGGACGTGCCTCGCTGCACGGCAAGATCATCTCCAACATCCAGGAGGTCCGCGCTCGCGGTGCACGCACGATCGTCATCGCCGAGGAAGGCGACGAGTCGGTGACTCCCTACGCCGACGTGATCTTCCGCGTCCCCGCAGTCCCGACCCTCATGCAGCCGCTCGTGTCGACGGTGCCGCTGCAGGTCTTCGCGTGCGCCATGGCGACCGTCAAGGGACACGATGTCGACCAGCCGCGCAATCTCGCCAAGTCCGTCACCGTCGAGTAGTGCACAAGGGGTCGAGTAGTGCACAAGGGATCGTCATGAGGCCTGTGTACGACGTCGCCACCGTGCGCGCGGCCGAGGAAGCCGTCATGTCGACCCTGCCCGACGGTGCCCTCATGGAGCGCGCGGCCACGGGACTCGCCGATGCCTGCGCCACTCTCATGCGCGACCTCGGCCTGCGCCTCGTGGGCGCCCGCGTCGTGCTGCTCATCGGCAGCGGCAATAACGGCGGGGACGCGCTCTACGCCGGTGCGCAGTTGGCCCGCCGCGGCGCGCGCACGGAGGCCGTCCTGCTCGGTGAGCGCGCTCATCCGGGCGGCCTCGACGCCTTCATCGGCGCGGGCGGGACCCTCGTGAGGCCTGACGGGATCGAGCGGGCCCTCGCGCGCGCGGACCTGGTGCTCGACGGGATCCTCGGGATCGGCGGACGCGGAGCCCTCCGCGACGATGCCGCGAGATGCGCAGCCCTGGCAGCCGAGTCGGGTGCGCTCGTCGTTGCCGTCGATGTCCCCTCCGGGGTCGACGCTGACACCGGAGCCGTCGCGGATCCGGACGCCGCCATGGACGCCGACGCCACCGTGACCTTCGGATGCCTGAAGCCGGGCCTGCTCCTGTCGCCCGGTCGTGAGCACGCGGGCGCGGTCCTGCTCGTCGACATCGGACTCGACGATGCGCTGCCGGATGCGACTCTGCACGCGCTCGATCCGCTCGATCTCGCCGAGGCCGTGCCGGAGCCGGGTCCCGAGGACTACAAGTACTCGCGAGGGGTCGTGGGCATCGCGGCAGGCAGCCCGCGCTATCGCGGCGCGGCGTTCATGGCAACGGGCAGCGCCCGCCACGGCAACGTCGGCATGGTGCACGTCCTGGACCGGGGCGACGGGCTGGCCCAGGCGCTCGTCGATGAGTTCTGGGACGTGGTGATCTCGTCTGCGGCGCCCGCAGCCGTGCCCCGTACGACCGCCTGGGTCGTCGGGCCCGGTCTCGGTCTCGATGCGGAGGGGGAGCAGGTGCTGTGCGACGTGCTCGCCGTCGACGCACCCGTCGTCGTCGATGCCGATGCGCTGCGCTTGCTGCGTGAGGCCGGTCCCATGGCCGCGCTCGCCGGTCGGCGCCACCCCACCGTGATCACCCCGCACGAGGGCGAGTTCGCTGCCCTCGGCTACGCCGTCGGCGCGGGATCCTCGGAGGACCGTCTGGGCAGCGCACGCCAGGCTGCCCGCCAGCTCGGGGTCACCGTCGTGCTCAAGGGACCCGGCACCGTCATCGCGTCGCCGAGCGGGGCGGCCTATGTCGACACCTGGGGGACTCCCGATCTGGGCACGGCAGGCAGCGGCGACGTGCTCTCGGGCCTCATGGGGGCGTTGCTCGCTGGAGCTGCTGCGCGCGAAGGCGTCGATGACGACGCCGCAGCGAGGATCGCCGCGGCCGCTGTCGGCCTGCACGGGCTTGCGGGCCGGCTGGCTGCGCAGGGTGGGCGCCCGATCACTGCCCCGGACGTCATCGCCGCGATCCCCGACGCCATCGCACTGGTGCGCCGCGGGGGCGAGGCCTGAGATGGGAGCCCGCGCCGAAGCGGTGATCGACCTCGCCGCACTGCGATCGAATCTCGCCTACCTATCCGGTCCCGCCTGCGGCGGCCCAGAGGTCGCGCGCATGGTCATCGTCAAGGCGGACGGCTACGGCCATGGTGCCGTGGAGGTCGCGCGAGTGTCACGCGAAGCCGGGATCCCTTGGCTCGGAGTGGCGCTGCCGTCGGAAGCGCTGCTCCTGCGCACGGCAGGCGACACCGGCCGCATCCTCGCGTGGCTCTACGCCCCGGGCGATCCTGATCTCGTGGCCTGCTTGGCTGCGGATGTCGACCTCAGCGTGGGCAGCCTGGGCATGCTGCGCGACGTGGCTGCGGCCGCCGCCGAGACGGGCCGCGTGGCACGCGTGCACCTGAAGGTCGACACGGGACTGGGTCGCGGGGGGTGCGCACCCGACGCCTGGCCGGAACTCGTCGCTGCCGCGGTGGCGTCACCTGACGTCGAGGTGGTCGGCGTCTGGTCCCATCTCGCCAGCGCGGACATCCCGGACGCCCCGGAGACCGACGAGCAGATCGCAGCATTCGAGCAGGCGCTCGCCGTGGCCGAGCGGGCCGGCGTACGCCCCGAAGTGCGCCACCTTGCCTCCAGCGGAGCTGCGCTCAGCCGTCCCGACTCCCGCTATGACCTCGTCCGGCTCGGTATCGCGACCTACGGCGTGCCCCCGGGCCCGGCCATCGACATGGGTGCCTTGCGCCCGGTGATGACGCTGCGCGCGACGGTAGCCGCGACCAAGCGGGTGCCCACGGGGCACGGCGTCTCCTACAACCTCACGTGGCGCGCGCCACGCGAGACCACGCTGGCGCTCGTGCCCCTCGGCTACGGCGATGGCCTGCCGCGCACGGCGCGCGGGGCTCACGTGCTCATCGGCGGCGAGCGACGGCCCATCGTGGGACGCATCGCGATGGACCAGGTCGTCGTCGACGTCGGCGACGCGCCCGTCTCGGCGGGCGATGAGGTCATCGTGTGGGGCCCAGGTCAGCCCGACAGGGGCGGCTCTGCCGGACCGCCGGGCCAAGGGGAGCCCACCGTCTCGGACTGGGCCGCCTGGGATGACACCATCGGCTACGAGATCGTCACGCGGCTGGGCTCGCGCGTGCCGCGTCGCTACGTCGAGGGGTGAGCATGGCCGATCTGGGCAGGGGCGCCAAGGGCCTTGCCGCACTCGGCATCCTCGCGGCCGGCGTCGCGGCGGGCGCCCTGGCGGAGCGCCTGGCTACCCGTCGCCTGCAGCAGCGCGAGTTCGTGGGCATCGAGTCGGCCACGGGGGTCACGCGCGAGGTGATCACCGATGACGGCGTCGCCCTCCGTGTGGTCGAGGAGACCGCCGACGTCCCCGCGGGTGCGCCTACTGTGATCTTCAGCCATGGCTATGGCCTTTCCCTCGACTCCTGGCCGGGCCAGCGCGAGGCGCTGCGGGGCATCGCGCGCGTGGTGCTGTGGGACCAGCGAGGTCATGGCGGATCCGAGCGGGGGGTGCCCGGCATCACGATCGAGCGACTGGGCGCCGATCTGGGCTGCGTGCTCGACGCCGTCGCTCCGGAGGGGATCGTCGTGCTCGTCGGTCATTCCATGGGCGGCATGACGATCATGGCGCTCGCGGATCAGCGTCCCGAGCTCTTCGGCACTCGCGTGCGCGGGGTAGCCCTGCTCGCGACGTCAGCCGGTGGCATCGCTGACGTGGACCTCGGACTCCCGCGCCCCGTGGCGCGACTCGCACACCGCGTGGCGCCATCCATCGGTGCGGCATTGGAGTCGGAGGGGCCGGTGTCCGCGCTCATCGAGCGGGCGCGGCGTTCGTCGAGTGATCTCGGCCTGCTCATCACGCGCGCGTACGCGTTCGGATCGACCGTGCCGCCGGACGGCACCCGCATCGTGGCCGACCTCATCAACGGCACTCCTGTCGATGTCCTCGCCGATCTGCTCCCTGCACTGCAGGGGCACGACAAGGTGCATGCCCTGCACGTGCTCGACCGCTGCGACCTCCTCGTCATGGTGGGTGACTCCGACCTGCTCACGCCTGTGGGCCACAGCTACGAGATCGTGCGCCATACGCCGTCCGCCGAACTCGTCATCCTCCCCGGAGTCGGGCACATGCTCACCCTCGAGGCCGCGGACGACGTCAACAAGCACCTGCGTGCTCTCGTCGAGCGCGTGAGCTGATGCTCGAGCGCCGCATCCACCTGGCCGACAGCGATGCCACCCGGGCCTGGGGCCGTCACGTGGCATCTCACGTGCGTGCGGGCGACCTCATCGTCCTCACGGGCGACCTCGGCGCCGGGAAGACGACGTTCACGAGGGGGCTCGGCGAAGGCCTCGAGGTCCGCGGTGCGGTGACGAGCCCGACCTTCGTCATCGCCCGGCGTCACCCCGGTTCGTCGGGCCGTCCCGACCTGTTGCACGTCGATGCCTATCGACTCGGTGGTCCTTCGGAGATCGACGACCTCGACTTGGACCTCGATGGTGCCATCACGGTCGTGGAGTGGGGCGCGGGTCGCGTGGAGCACCTCGCCGATAGTCGACTCGAGATCACCTTCGCTCCCTCCGGCGAGGGACGGGAGGCGATCGTGACCGGCCACGGTGCGCGCTGGCCTGACGACGACGTGGCCGTCCTGGTCAGTCCAGGTGGAGCATGACGGTGGCGTAGGTCTCGTGCCAGGGCAGCTCGGGCGCACGACCCCAGACCGTGCGCACGGTGCGGAAGTCCTCGACGAATCCATGGTCGTGGGCGAGAGGCTCGGCGTGAGCATTCGCGGTGGGCACGTCCATCGCGATGCGCTGCCCGCCCGCGTGGGGCATGAGCCGCTCCAGGACCTGGCGTGCGCCTTCGGGTGTGCGGGCCAGGAGTGGGCCGACGCGGTAGCCGAGCGCCGACGGCCGGATGGTCCCCACGCCCGCGATGCTCGTGTCCGCGTTCAGCAGGGCGAGTGACGTGGCTCCTGGCAGGTCGAGCCAGCGGCGCCACAGCACGTCGCGCACCCGGCCTGACCGCTGCGCGTCGAAGTCGATGATCGCGTCGGGGTCGAGTGTGCGGGCGTCGACGACACGGGCTTCGTCCTCGGGGCCACTCGCGGGACCGGCGGGACGCACCATCCGGATCTCCTCGTGCAGCGGTGCGAATCCCCAGCGCGCCGAGTCCTCGACCGCATGCGGCCAGCAGAAGTTGGTGATGGCCACGTCGTCGTGGATCCGGTGGCCGTGGATCTCGAGGAGCTCGGGGAGCGCGCGTCGCGCATAGCCCTTGCCCCGGGCGTCGGGTCGCACATAGAAGTGGCTGATCGAGGCGACCGAGTCGGTCGACGCGATGATGGACAGGCCGCCGACCACCTCGCCGTCGTCGTCGAGCAGAGCCCAGAAGCCCTCGGGATCGATGTCGTAGAGGACGTCGGCGTCGTACTCGCCCTCATCCCACTCGGCGGAGACAACCCAGTCCTGCAGGCTGCGCGCCTCGTCTCGCGTCATGACGCGCACGCGCGAGGAGGGACCCGGAGGTGTCATGGGCGGACCTTTCGATGCGATCGGAGAGGAGCGACGGCTTTGTACAGTGTACCCATGTTGCACTCCGCCCGGATCGACCGGGTACAGCACGCCGTCGACAGGCTCGACGGCCGGGCGGGGGTCCACCTGAGGAGCACCGGGACGGGGGAGGAGGTCTCCGTCGGCGCCGACGACATCTTCCCTGCCGCGTGCATCATCAAGGTGCCCATCCTTCTCGCCCTGCTGCAGCGCGTCGTGGATGGCGACGTCGACTGGAACGCCAGGCTGGTGGTGACGGAGGACCGCGCCTACGGCCTGGACCAGGTGGTCGATCGCCTGCGGCTTGGCTCGACGATCGAGTTGTCGGAGCTTGTGCACCTCATGGTCAGCCTGTCCGACGTGGGTGCCGGCCTGTGGTGCCAGGAGATCGCCGGCGGCGGCGAGGCGGTCAATGCCTGGCTCGCCGACCACGGCTTCGCGGCCACGCGCGTCAACTCACGCACTCCCGGGCGCGAAGCTGACTTCGCTGCCTTCGGCTGGGGCCAGACGACCCCGCGCGAGGCGCTCGACCTGCTCCTTGCGATTCGCGAGCGACGCGCGGTCACACCCGAGGCGGATGCGTACGCCGATCGGACTCTCGCGTCCACGATCTTCATGCAGGACTCGATCTTCGCCCTTCCCACGGATGTCCACGTCATCCTCAAGACGGGAGGGGTTGAGGCCTCGCGCAGCGAGGTCCTCCTCATCTCGACACCGGATGGCCCCCTGGGGTGCTCCGTGATGACCGATCAGCTCGCGGACACGTCCTGGGACCTGGATAGCGAGGCCTACGAGTTCATGCGCGAGATCACCGGCTTCGCCTGGCAGGAGTGGGGATCGGGCTCGCGCGCATCCCTCCAAGGACCCTGGCCCCCGCCGTCCGTGTCGTCGGTCGTGTCGAGCGGAGGGACATGATGGTCACTCCTGCCGCGGTCCTGCACGAGCAGATGGCTCGCCATCGCGCCGACATGGGCATCCCCGCCGTCTCCTACGCGCTCGTGCGCGCGGGCGACATCCTGGAGACGGGCGCGTCGACAGCGGAGGGGCACGTTCAGGTCGACGACACGACGCGGTTTCGCGCCTCATCCCTGACCAAGAGCGTCACCGCGGCGACGGTGCTGCTTCTGCGCGATCGAGGCCTGCTGGACCTCCAGGATCCCGTGGCGCTGCACCTGGATCAGGCGAGCGCACTCTCGACTGCATTCCCGCAGGCTCCCGTGCGCATCGGGCACCTGCTCACGATGACCTCGGGCCTGCCCACGGACGATCCCTGGATCGACGAGCTCGACGACCTCTCGGGGGCGCAACTACTCGACATGGTCGCGTCCGGGGTCGTGCTCGTCCGGCCGCCGGGCTCGGACTACGAGTACTCCAATGTGGGCTACGCCCTGCTGGGATGCGTGATCTCGGCGGTGACCGGCACCGACTTCCGGGAGGTGGTTGCGCAGGAGGTGCTCGGACCCCTGGGGATGGAGCAGACCGGGTTCGCGGTGCCCGCCGAGGACCTGAGGGTCGCCGGTCATCGCAGTGTCGAGGGCTCCCTGGTGCAGATGCCCAAGGAGGACGAGATCGCCCTGGGTGCGTTTGCCGCCTCGGGAGGGCTGTGGAGCTCGGTGCGCGATCTCGCGCGCTGGCTGGCCGCCCTGGACGCGGGCGTTGCAGGCGACACGGGTCCGCTTCCCTCGCACATTGCCCGCGAGATGGCCTCGCCGCGCACCCTGGTGCGTCTGGATCGGCGGCGGGTCGCGGACGAGGACATCGCGGTGGCGCACGGCTATGGGATGGGGCTCTTCGCCAGCACCTACAGCGACATCGGGCGCGTGGTCTTCCATCAGGGCGGTGCGCCCGGCTTCGGCGCGGAGCTGCGATGGCACCCCGCATCGAGGTGGGGCGTCGTCGCCATGGCGAACCACGGCTATCCCTCCCTGCAGCACCCGGCGCGACGGACGCTGCAGGGCGTGGTCGGTCCCCACATCGATCGCCTGCGACACGACGCCGCGGTGCGCAGTCTCCTCCCCGAGACCGTGGCAGCCATGGCGTGGGCCGAATCCCTCCTCGCATCCTGGGACGACCAGGAATTCGCGCGGCTCGGCGCGGACACGCTGGATCGCCAACTGCCACGCGAGGCGCGTCGCGCCCGCTTCGCTGACGTGGCGAGCGACCGCGGACCCTTCGTGCGGGACTCCGCGTCCCTGCGCAGCACGTCCCCCGCGCACGCGCTGTGGCGGATCGAAGGACCGGGCGGGGATGCGTGGCTGGAAGTCCTCACCACCCCGACGCGACCTTCCCGCGTGCAGCAGCTCGGGGTGCTCGATCACCCCGATGAGGCACGCGTCATCTGATCGGGCCGCCGCCTAGGCTGGGCGCGTGCCCCTGCTCGCCCTCGACACCGCGACAGCCCTCACCACCGTCGCCGTCGTGT
This sequence comes from Actinomycetota bacterium, assembly GCA_029977425.1. GTDB lineage: Bacteria > Actinomycetota > Actinomycetes > S36-B12 > S36-B12 > Mxb001. The sequence continues at coordinate 4,001 of JAPOKX010000030.1, read as the reverse complement.
CGACCGCTGGCGAGGTGCTCGCGGAGGCGTCGCATCTCGATGCGCGACGTCACGCCGAGGCATTGCCGCGGCTCGTGCGCGAGGCGCTCGATGTCGCAGGGGTCGCGCCGGGCGAGCTGGATCTCATCGCTGTCGGGGTCGGGCCCGGCCCCTTCACGGGCCTGAGGGTAGGCGTGGTGTTCGCGCGCGCGACCGCTCACGCTCTGGGCATCCCAGCGGTGGGAGTGATGACGCTTGACGCCATCGCCCGCCGGTGGGCCCAGGAGTACGCGGGTCCCTTCACGGTCGTCACGCGCTCGCGGCGCGTCGAGGTCGCGTGGGCGGCGTACGACGCGCCCGTGCACGCGCCGGTGCTGCGCGTCGACGGCCCGCTCATCCAGCCCGACCCGGGATTCCCCCGCCACGGTCTCGTCATCGGCGACGTCGACGGCGTGGATGAGGTGGTGCTCCCGGCGGCTGCGGATCTCGGCCGGCTCGTGCTCGAGCGCATCGCCGCGGGTGAGCCCCTCCCCGACGACCGGGCGTGGCCCGAGGATGCCGCCGATGGTTCGGGTGCGCCCACGGCCACGATCCTGGCCTCGCTCGTCTCGGAGGGCCATTGGCTCCTTCCGCCTCTCCCGCTCTACCTGCGGCGACCGGACGCGGTGCCCGCGTGAGCGCGACCGACGTGCGCGCCATGCGCTGGTGGGACATCCCCGCCGTCATGGCGATCGAGGAGGCCGTCTTCCCCGCGACGGCGTGGACTCCGGCGCAGTTCTGGTCGGAACTGGCTCAGGAGGATCGCACCTACCTCGTTGCGGAACGGCAGGAACGCATCGTGGCCTACGGCGGCGTGATGGTGCGACCACCGACCGCGGACATCCAGACCATCGCCGTCGATTCCGGCCACCGTGGCCAGGGCATCGCCCGCGATCTGCTTGGTCGGATGCTCGTGACCGCCGATGCACGTGAGTGCGCCGAGGTCCTCCTGGAGGTGAGCGCTGACAACGCAGCGGCGATCGCTCTGTATGCGTCGGAGGGATTCGAGGCCATCGCGCGTCGCTCCTCCTACTACGGTCCCGGACTCGACGCACTCATCATGCGCCGGAGAGCCTCGTGAGCGACGCGCCGCTGGTACTGGGCATCGAGACCTCGTGCGATGAGACGGGCATCGCGCTGGTGCGCGGCAGGACCCTCCTCGCCGATGCAGTGGCCTCCAGCGTCGACCAGCAGGCGCGTTTCGGGGGAGTCGTGCCGGAGGTCGCCAGCCGGGCTCACCTCGAGGCCTTCGACGCGACTCTCGACCGGGCGACCGCGGAAGCCGGCGTCTCATTGCGCGATGTCGATGCCATCGCGGTCACGTCCGGGCCTGGTCTCGTCGGAGCGCTGCTCGTCGGAGTGAGTGCTGCCGAGGGCCTTGCGCTTGCTCTCGACCGCCCCCTCTACGGCGTCAACCACCTCGCCGCGCATGTGGCCGTCGATCGGCTCGTGCACGGTGACATCCCGGAGCCGGCCATCGCGCTCCTCGTCTCCGGCGGCCACACGTCGCTGCTGCGCGTCGATGACGTGACTCTCGACGTCACGCCCCTGGGAGCCACTCTCGACGATGCCGCAGGCGAAGCATTCGACAAGGTGGCGCGACTCCTCGGCCTGCCCTTCCCGGGCGGACCCCACGTCGATCGCGCGGCGGCCGAGGGCAATCCGGCATCCATCGACTTCCCGCGCGGACTCACCTCGCCCCGAGACGACGCCGAGCATCGTCTCGACTTCTCCTTCTCCGGCCTGAAGACCGCTGTCGTGCGGTGGCTCAAGGCGCGGGAGGACTCGGGGGAGCCCGTGCCCACGGCCGACGTGGCCGCCGCCTTCCAGGAGGCGGTGGCCGACGTACTCGTCACCAAGGCTCTGCGCGCCTGCGCGGACAGCGGGATCGAGACGCTCATCGTGGGCGGAGGCGTCGCTGCCAACTCCCGTCTCCGCGTCATGCTCGGACAGCGGGCCGGGCATCTCGACGTGCGCATCCCGCCCCCGCGCCTGTGCACCGACAACGGCGCGATGGTCGCCGCTCTCGGCTCTGCGCTCGTGGAGCGTGGGCGCCCGCCCTCGGCCCCCGGCGTGGGAGCCGACTCGTCCTTGCCCGTCCAGGAGATCGTCGCCCCGGGGCTGCGCAGCGGGCTTCCGACCATGCGCGCGGGTATCGTCGAGGGGTGAGCAATTCGGGCCGCGCCCAGGGCATGCTGCCGGGGCTGGCGATCGGCGTGGCCTTCCTGGCCGCCGGCGTCGGAGGCTTCCTCGTTGGCTCCCTCACGGGCTCACCCGAGCCCGCGTCCGCGACCGAGGCGGTGCCGGCGGCGTCAGCCAGCCCGACCGCTTCTTCCGCTCCCAGCTCGTCTGCACCGCTCCCCACGCCCAGCGACGACGCCTACGTCGCGGCCCTCGACGACTCGCTCCAGATGGGCAGCGAGACCCTGGCCGAGGGTCAATCCGGCCGCAGCGACGCCAACCTCGCCGATGGGGATGTGGAGATCCTCAACTGGGTCGAGACCGATGACCCCGTCTTCTTCATCACGATCGACGACGGCCTCGTCGACTCGCCCGCCGTGCGTGAGGTGATCGAGCGCTACCAGATCCCCGTCACCGCGTTCCTCACCGAGTACGCCGTGCGCGACAAGACCGACTACTTCGAGGCAGTGACGGCGTACGGCGGATCAGTGCAGAACCACACCATGGTGCACGGCGCGCTCAACGACCCCGCGACCGATGTCGAATGGGAGATCTGCGAGACGCAGGACCGCTTCGAGAAGCAGTTCGGCTACCGCCCGTGGATGATGCGCCCGCCCTACGGCGCAGGCCCGGACGATCCCGAGGTGCTGAAGTACGCCGAGCAGTGCGGGATCAATCGCATCGTCCTGTGGAACGTCGTCGTGACCGATGACAACGAGGTCGAGTACTGGGAGCCCCCCATCAAGGCCGGCGACATCGTGCTCCTGCACTGGGTCGACGGACTCGACAAGGGGCTCGAGATGCTGCTCGAACTCGGGGAGGCCCAGGGCCTCACGCCCGCGCCTCTCGAGGACTACATCTGAGCACCGTCGATCCGAGCGACCTCTTCGCCGGCGCCGTGTTGCCTATCGACGGGGGTCTCGCCACCGAGCTCGAGCAGCGCGGTCACGACCTCGGAGATGCCCTGTGGTCCGCGCGGATCCTCGCCGACCAGCCCGAGGAGATTCGCGCCGTCCACCAGTCCTACGTCGATGCGGGTGCCCGCGTCGTCGTGACCGCCAGCTACCAGGTGTCTCGCGAAGGGTTCGTCGCTGCAGGGCGCTCGGAAGCGCAGGCAGATGCCGCTCTGCGCACCGCCGTGGACGTCGCGCGTGCGGCGACCTCCGGTCGTGAGGCCTTCGTCGCGGCGAGTGTGGGCCCCTACGGCGCGATCCTCCACGACGGCAGCGAGTACCGCGGTCACTACGGCGTGAGCCACGACAGGCTCGTTGACTTCCACGGCGAGCGCCTCGAGGTGATCGCTGCATCCGAGCCAGACCTCCTCGCGATCGAGACGATCCCCGATCTCGATGAGGTGCGTGCGCTTGTCGACGTGCTCGCCGACTTCCCCGACGTGCCCGCGTGGCTCACGATGAGCTGCGCCGACGGGGACCGCACGTCCGCGGGCCAGCCCATCGAGGATCTGGTGGCGCTCGTCGCCACTCGCCCGGCGATCCGTGCCGTGGGCGTGAACTGCACGGCTCCCGAGCACGTGGAGTCCCTGCTCACAAGACTCAGCGATGCGGGCGCCGCGGCTCTCGTGGCCTACCCGAACTCGGGTCGCGCGTGGTCGCCCACCGCAGGGTGGTCCGGTGAGGGCACCGACGTAGGAGAGGACCTGGTGGCTCGATGGCGCCAGGTGCCCGGGATGGCACTCATCGGCGGATGCTGCGGCGTCGGTCCGGAGGCGATCGCGGCCATCGCAGGCGCCCTGCGCGACTAGTCCGTCCCGCGCTCGACAGCAAATGCCCTGCCCTGACCGG
>JAPOKX010000002.1 GCA_029977425.1 Actinomycetota bacterium | reverse complement strand
TGGCGCTCTTGACGCGCCGACCCTACCCGATTCAGCCGTGCGAGCGCGTGAGGGGCGGCAGCAGTTTGGCCACCTCATCGAGCACGGCATCGGCCGCGCCGGACTTGCCTCCCGAGGCCTCGGCCAGCACCTCGCCGCCCGCGGCGAGGACACGCACGGTCGTGTCGTCCCGGCCGAAGACCCGCCCTCCGCCGACGTCATTGACGACGAGCAGATCACAGCCCTTGCGCGCGGCCTTGGCGCGCGCCAGGGCCAGGAGCTCCTCGTCGGATGAGGCGGTCTCGGCCGCGAAGCCGACCACGACCTGGCCCTCGGGCCTGCGCGAGACGAGCTCGACGAGGATGTCGGGATTGCGCACGAGTCGGATGGGCTCGGGCTCGTGGTCATCCGACTTCTTGATCTTCGTCGCCGACGTGGCATCGGGCCTGAAGTCGGCGACGGCAGCAGCCATGATGACGGCATCCGCCGAGCCCTGCTCGGCCAGCAGCGCCTCGCGCATGTCCGACGCGGTCGTCGCCGCGAGGACACGGGCGCCCGCGGGAACGGCCACCTCGACGGTGCCCACCACCGCCGTCACCTCTGCTCCACGAGCCAGGGCGCGCTCGACGATCGCGAAGCCCTGCCGCCCACTGGAGCGGTTGCCCAGGAAGCGCACGGGGTCGAGGTCCTCGCGCGTGCCACCCACGGACACCACGAGATGCCTGCCTGCCAGGTCACGGGCGGGCGGCTCGAGGGCCTCCTCGACGAGTCGAGCCAGATCCTCGGGCTCGGGCAGGCGGCCGGCGCCGGAGTCCGCGCCCGTGAGGCGGCCCACCGCCGGCTCGACGACCTGCACTCCCCTGCTCCGCAAGGTCGCGACATTGGCTCGCGTCGCGGGGTGCTCCCACATCTCGGTGTGCATGGCCGGGGCCATGAGGACGGGGCCGGTCGTGGTGAGCAGTGACGCGGTGAGCAGGTCATCGGACATGCCGGCAGCGGCGCGGGCCAGGAGATTGGCGCTCGCGGGAGCGACGACGACGATGTCGGCCCAGCGGCCGAGGCTCACGTGCGGGACAGCCGGAACATCGGACCAGACCGAGTCGCTCACCGGGTGTCCCGACAGCGCCTCCCACGTGGGGGCTCCGACGAAGCGCAGCGCCGAGGCCGTGGGGACGACGCGCACGTCGTGCCCTGACTCACGCAGGATCCTCAGCAGGGTGCACGCCTTGTAGGCGGCGATGCCCCCGGAGACGCCGAGGAGGATGCGCGCGCTCAGGTCAGGTCCTCCTCCACGACCGCGACCGCGACCTCTGCCGCGGGGTCGTAGGGCTCAGAGGTGAGCAAGCCCGCGTCGATCTCGCGCATCGCGATCGACAGCGGCTTCTCCTGGACGTGCGTCTCGACGAGGGGTCCGACGTACTCGAGCAGGCCCTCTCCCAGCTGGGAGTAGTAGGCATTGATCTGACGCGCGCGCTTGGCGGCGTAGATGACCAGGGAGTACTTGGAGTCGGACTTGGCGAGCAGGTCGTCGATGGGCGGGTAGATGATGCCCTCGGGGCGCGCGGACGCTGACATGGTCGACCTCTCACCGATGGATGATGCGGATGGGACAGGCGCGATCGAACGCGCTGATGCAGAAGTCTACCCCCCGCTCAGGGGGCGGCGACCGGCGCTGCCTGGTCCAGGAGCCCCAGGATGGCCGCGGCGGCCTCCTCCACTGAGGCGTTGACGACCGTGTGGTCGAACTCCCCCTCGGCAGCCAGCTCCACGCGGGCGGTCGCCAGGCGCCGCTCGATGACCTCGGCCGACTCGGTGCGCCGGCCCTGCAGGCGCTCGACGAGGACCTCCCACGACGGTGGGGCCAGGAAGACCCGAATGGCACCCGGCGCGCTGTCGCGGACCTGGCGGGCGCCCTGCAACTCGATCTCGAGGAGCACGTCCTTGCCGGCCGCGAGAGCCTCCTCCACCGGTTCGGCGGGCGTGCCGTAGAGCTGCCCTGCGAACTCCGCCCACTCGAGGAGCTGACCGCGCGCGATCATCGACTCGAAGCCCGGGTGATCCACGAATCGGTAGTGGACGCCATCGACCTCTCCCGCGCGCGGGGCCCGCGTGGTGGCGGACACGGAGAAGACGAGGTCGGGTCGCTGCGCGCGCAGTTGCGCAACCACACTCGACTTGCCCACGCCGGACGGACCCGACAGGACGAGGAGCCGACCCCTCTCCGGTCCCGCTCCCTCGAGCGCCGAGATGAGTGCCGAGACCTGGTGCTCTCCCAGCCCGCGCAGGCGGCGCGACTCCGCGACCCGGCACTGCGCGAGGATGCGGCCCGCCCGCGTCGGTCCGATGCCCGGACATGCCTCCACCAGGTCACGTGCCTTCATCCGGGCCACGGCCGGGTCGTGATCGCGCATCGCGATGACCTCGCGGACGGAGCCACCATCGGCAAGGAATCGCTTGATCTCCGCGCGACGTCGGCGAGCCTCGAGGGCCAGCTCACGACCACGTGCACGCGCGTCCTCGTCGAGCGCGGGCCGATCAGCCATATCCGAGGTCCTCGGCGATCGCCGCCGCGGCTGCGGCCACGTCGGCCGCGCCCGTGATCGGCCGGCCGATGACCAGCAGGTCGGCTCCTCGATCGAGGGCCTCGCGGGGGGTGGCGACGCGGCGCTGGTCGCCCGCGTCGGAGCCCGCCGGACGCACACCGGGGGTGATGAGGACGACGTCGCGGCCGGCAAGCGCCGACCGCACCGCGCCGACTTCCTCGGGTGAGCACACGACCGCACGGGCGCCCGCATCGACCGCCGCCACGGCGAGGCGCACGGCGAGGTCCCCCGCGGACGACGATCCGGGTCCCAGCAGGTCGAGACGACGTAGGTCGTCCGTCGTGAGCGACGTGAGCACCGTGACGGCGACGACACGGGTCCCGGGAAGTGCCTCGGCTGCCGCCGACACCATGGCGGGACCGCCTGATGCGTGCACCGTGAGGAAGTCAGGCTGCACATCGGCTACCGCGCGCGCCGCTCCCGAGACGGTCGCGGGAATGTCGTGCAGCTTCAGGTCGAGGAAGAGAGACGCCTGCGGAGCGGCCGTGCGAGCTGCTTCGACGGCCGCCCGGCCGTCGCGCAGGTAGGTCTCGAGTCCCACCTTGAGCGTACTCACGTGCGGGGCCACTGCCGCGGCCCACTCACTCAGGGTGGTCAGGTCCGGAGCATCGAGCGCGACCGCGATGGGGGCCCTCGTCACACCCACTCCGGGAGCGAGAGGTCGTAACCGTCGTCCGTGTCGGCTGGTGGCGGGTCGGCTTCTCGATGCGCGTAGGAGACCGCGTCGCGCAGGCGGGTGAATCCGCGCTGGGCGGCGAGGGTGGCGAGCTCGGCGTGCACGCGCGCCGGCGCCGACGGGTCGTGGAAGACGACGGTGCCCACGGAGACCGCGTCCGCACCCGCCAGGATGAACTCGAACGCGTCGGCACCATTGCGGATCCCGCCCATGCCGATGAGGGGGACGTCCGGGAGCACATCGCGCACCTGCCAGACGCAGCGCACCGCGATGGGGCGGATCGCAGGTCCCGACAGCCCTCCGGTGACGCCCGCCAGCGCGGGCCTCATGGTGTCGACGTCGATCACCATGCCGAGCGTGGTGTTGATGAGCGACAGGCCATCGGCACCCGCACGGATGCACGCCAGCGCGATCGTGCCGATATCCGTCACGTCCGGCGAGAGCTTGGCGAAGACGGGGATGCTCGGATCGGTGGAGCGACGTACCCCTCCGATGACCGCAGCAGCGGAGTCCGCGCGGCACGCGAACACCTGGCCGCGATCGGCCACATTGGGGCACGAGATGTTGACCTCGAGGGCGTCGAAGCCTCCGTGCTCGCGCAGGATCTTGGCGATCTCCTCGAACTCCTGAGTCGTGCCACCCGCAATGGAGACCATCACCCGTGCGCCGCGCTCGCGCAGCCACGCAAGGTCCTTCTCGAGGAAGGCGTGGATGCCAGGCCCTTGGAGGCCGATGGAGTTGAGCATGCCGCTCGGCGTCTCCGCCATGCGCGGCGTTGCCCGGCCGGATCGAGGCTCGAGCATGATGCTCTTCGTCACGACGGCCCCGATGGAGGTGATGTCGAAGAACTGGTCGAGTTCGCGGCCGGCAGCCGCGCAGCCCGATGCCGTGAGAACCGGGCTCGGCAGGCCCACGGATCCCAGTCGCGTCGACATGTCGATCGCCGGGACCGCTGCCGCTGCTGTGGAGTGTCGCACCACTGCTCGCGTCATCGATCTCTCCCTTCCGGCATGGGCGCGCCCAGCGTGTCGGGCGGGATCGTCCCGACGTCCTGCCACCGCACGCGATCACCGCGGAAGACAGGTCCCTCCACGCACGACCGGAGCATGCGGGTGATGCCGTCCTCGCCGATGACGGGCAGGACGCAGGTCATACAGACGCCGATCCCGCATGCCATGGACTCCTCGACGGCGCACTGGCTGTGGATCCCCGCCTCCGCGGCGATATCTGCCACCGCGGCCAGCATGCCCATCGGGCCGCAGGCGTACACCACGTCGGTCGCCGCGCGGTCGATGACGCCGCGGAGGTGGTCGGTGACCAGGCCCGTCTCGCCGAGCGATCCGTCATCGGTCGTGATCGTCACGGTGGAGGCGATGCGCTTGGCCTCGAGCACCCCGAAGAGCTTCTCCTCAGTCGACGCCCCGAGCACGACATCGACGCGGCAGCCGCGCTCGCGCAGGTGCTCGGCGAGGAAGACGAGGGGTGCAGCGCCGTATCCGCCACCGACGAGCACGCACGACACGGGGTCGCGCGGAAGCGCGAAGGGGCGTCCGAGCGGCGCCACGATGTCGAGGACATCGCCCCTGCGTCGCTGGGTGAGCCAGTGGGTGCCGGGCCCGGCATCAGCGATGACGAGGTCGATCGTGCCGCCGTAGATGCCACGCGATTGGACGCCGTGGATGGAGAAGGCGCGTCGCAGCAGGAGACCGGAGGAGTCCAGGTCGCCGATGGCCAGCGTCGCGAAGTTGCCCGGCCGCGCGAGTTCCGGCACGCCGGGTGCCGTGACCGTGAGCACGTGGTACTGCCCTGCACGCCGCACCGAGACGACCTCGCCCCTGACCTGGACGGGCATCAGGCACCTCCCGGGGCACGCAGTCGACTGAGATCCTCAGCGTATTCCTGCAGGGAGCGCACGCCGATCCCCCTGTCGAAGGCTCCGCCGGGGAGCAGCGACTCGATGCCGAGGACCGTGGCGGCCAGACCCTGGATGGTGGTGATGCAGGGCACGCCCTTGAGCACGGCCGCCGTGCGGATCTCGTAGCCGTCGAGACGTGGCCCCACCCCGAACGGCGTGTTGATGATGAGGTCGATGTCGCCCGCCATGATGGCGTCGACGGTCGTGGGCTCCCCTTGGGGCCCTGTGCCCTCGCGCTGCTTGCGCAGGAAGCCGACCTTGAGTCCGTGACGCCGCAGGACCTCGGCCGTCCCCTCCGTGGCGACGATCTCGAAGCCCAGGTCGGACAGGCGCTTGATCGGGAAGATCATGGAGCGCTTGTCGCGATCGGCAACCGACACGAAGACGCGGCCGCTGGTGGGCAGGCCTCCTGCGTAGGCGGCGTCCTGGGATTTCGCGAACGCCGCGCCGAAGTCCATGTCGATCCCCATGACCTCGCCCGTCGAGCGCATCTCCGGACCGAGGACGGTGTCGACCCCGTGGAACCGGCCGAAGGGCAGGACCGCCTCCTTGACCGAGATCGGGGTGCCCGGGGGAAGCGTGGCGCCGTCGCCCTCTGCCGGGAGCACGCCGACGGTGCGCAGGCTCGCGATGGACTCTCCCATCATGATGCGGGCCGCGGCCTTGGCGAGGGGCACGGCCGTCGCCTTGGAGACGAAGGGCACGGTCCGCGAGGCCCGCGGATTCGCCTCGAGGACATGGAGCACTCCCCCGGCCAGGGCGTACTGCACGTTGAGCAGACCGCGGACGCCGATCCCGTCCGCGAGCGCACGCGTGGAGACGCGGATGCGCTCGATCTCCTGCGGACCGAGGGACACGGGCGGCAGCGCGCACGCCGAGTCGCCGGAGTGGATGCCGGCCTCCTCGATGTGCTCCATGATGCCTCCGAGATAGAGGTCCTGGCCGTCGTAGAGGGCATCGACGTCGATCTCGACCGCGTCGTCCAGGAAGCGATCGACCAGCACGGGATGCTCCGGATTGATCTCGGCCGCGCGCACGAGATAGTCGCGCAGCATCGGCTCGTCGTACACGATCTCCATGCCGCGCCCGCCGAGGACGTAGGAGGGCCGCACGAGGACCGGGTAGCCGATCTCCTCGGCGATCCCCCGGGCTTCCTCGAATGAGAACGCCGTGCCGAAGCGAGGTGCCGGCAGGGCTGCGCGCGTGAGGAGCGCGCCGAACTCGGCACGGTCCTCCGCCAGGTGGATCGCTGCCGGGGAGGTGCCCACGATGGGCACGCCGGCATCCTCGAGTCCCCGGGCCAGGCCGAGCGGAGTCTGCCCGCCGAGTTGGACGATGACACCGGCGAGCTCGCCGCTCGCGGCCTCCGCATGGACGACTTCGAGCACGTCCTCGAGAGTGAGCGGCTCGAAGTACAGCCGATCGGAGGTGTCGTAGTCGGTCGAGACCGTCTCGGGATTGCAGTTGACCATCACGGTCTCGTAGCCGGCCTCGCGCAGCGTGAGCGAGGCATGCACGCAGGAGTAGTCGAACTCGATGCCCTGGCCGATCCGGTTGGGCCCCGATCCGAGGATGATCACCTTGCGCCGCTCGCTCGGCTCGACCTCGGTCTCCTCGTCGTACGCCGAGTAGTGATACGGCGTGCGCGCGGCGAACTCGGCCGCGCACGTGTCGACGGTCTTGAAGACCGGGCGAATCCCCCATGCGTGCCGCTGATGGCGCACCTGCGCCTCCGTCAGGCCGAGCAGCCCCGCGATCTGCGCGTCGGAGAAGCCGTGGCGCTTGGCGTCGCGCATGAGGTCGGGCTCGAGGCTGCCCGCTGCACGCAGGCGGTCCGCGAGGTCATTGATGATTTCGATCTGCGCGAGGAACCACGGGTCGATGCCCGTCGCTTCGTGCACCTCCTCGATGCTGGCACCCGCCCACAGCGCCTGCTGGACCTCGCGGAGCCTGCCGTCGTGGGGCGTGGGGATGGAGGCCATGAGCGCGGCCCGATCGACGTCTGCGGGCCAGGAGAAGACCGCGTCGGCGCGCTCCAGGGAGCGCAGCGCCTTCTGCAGGGCCTCGGTGAAGTTGCGGCCGATGGCCATGGCCTCGCCCACGGACTTCATGGTGGTCGTGAGGGTGGGATCGGCCTGGGGGAACTTCTCGAAGGCGAAGCGGGGAACCTTGACGACGATGTAGTCGAGGGTGGGCTCGAAGGACGCGGGCGTCTCGCGGGTGATGTCGTTGGGGATCTCGTCGAGGGTGTAGCCGATCGCCAGGCGCGCGGCGATCTTCGCGATGGGGAAGCCGGTCGCCTTGGAGGCAAGCGCGGACGACCGCGAGACCCGGGGATTCATCTCGATGACGATGAGCCGCCCGTCGCGCGGGTTGACGGCGAACTGGATGTTGCACCCTCCGGTGTCGACGCCGACGGCCCGGATGATGTCGATCGCGACGTCGCGCATGCGCTGGTACTCGCGGTCCGTGAGCGTGAGGGCCGGGGCCACCGTGATGGAGTCGCCCGTGTGCACGCCCATGGGGTCGAGATTCTCGATGGAGCACACCACCACGACGTTGTCGCTGCGGTCGCGCATGAGCTCGAGCTCGTACTCCTTCCATCCGAGGATGGACTCCTCGAGGAGGACCTCGTGAGTGGGGCTCGCCTGCAGTCCCATGCCCGCGATGCGCAGGAGGTCGGCCTCGTCGTAGGCCATGCCGGAGCCGGCCCCTCCCATGGTGAAGGACGGGCGCACCACGACGGGGTAGCCCAGCGACTCGACAGCGGCCAGGCACTCCTCGATGCTGTGGCAGATGGCCGACCGCGCGCTCTCGGCACCGACATCGGCGACGATCCCCCGGAAGAGCTCGCGATTCTCGCCGCGCTCGATGGCGTCGACGTCCGCGCCGATGAGCTCCACGCCGTAGCGCTCGAGCGCACCGGAGCGATGCAGCGCCATGGCGGTGTTGAGCGCGGTCTGCCCGCCGAGCGTGGCGAGCAGGGCGTCGGGCCGCTCCCGCTCGATGATCCGCTCGACATAGGCCGGGGTGATCGGCTCGACGTACGTCGCGTCGGCGAATTCCGGATCGGTCATGATCGTCGCGGGATTCGAGTTGACGAGGATCACCCGGATCCCCTCGGCCTTGAGCACGCGACAGGCCTGGGTGCCCGAGTAGTCGAACTCGCAGGCCTGGCCGATGACGATCGGGCCGGAGCCGATGACCAGCACGGAGGAGATGTCGTCGCGACGAGGCATCAGCGGCCTCCGGCCATGAGCTGGGCGAACTCGTCGAAGAGGTCCGCGGCGTCGTGCGGCCCCGCTGCCGCCTCCGGGTGGTACTGGACGCTGAAGGCCGGGACGTCCAGGCAGCGCAGACCCTCGACCACGCCGTCGTTGAGGCACACATGACTGACCTGGACCCGGCCGAATGGGGTGTCGATGATCTCGCCGACGGGGGCATCCACGGCGAAGCCGTGGTTGTGCGCCGTGACGGCGACGCGTCCGGTGGCGAGGTCCTGCACGGGCTGGTTGATGCCGCGGTGGCCGAAGCGAAGCTTGTAGGTGCCGAAGCCCAGGGCACGCCCGAGCATCTGATGGCCGAAGCAGATCCCGAAGACCGGGCGGCCGGCCTCCAGGGCCGCGCGCACGAGCGACACGGCGTGGTCCGCGACAGCAGGATCGCCCGGGCCGTTGGAGAAGAACACGCCGTCGCGTCCCCGCGCCAGCATCTCCTCGGCCGTCACGTCGCCGGGAAGGACGTGCACGGTCATGCCGCGCTCCGCCATGCGGTGCGGGGTCATGGACTTGATCCCCAGGTCCACCGCGGCCACGACGAACCTCTCGTCGCCGATGGCCGGCACGACGTAGGGCTCCGCCACCGTCACGTCCGCGGTGAGGTCGCATCCGGCCATGCCCGGCGCCGCCAGCACGCGCTGGATGAGCTCGGCCTCGGGCAACTCGGCTGCCGCACCGCTGAAGATGCCGACGCGCATGGCGCCGCGATCGCGCAGATGGCGCGTGAGCGCGCGCGTGTCGATGTCGCGCACGCCCACGACGCCCGCGGCGATGAGATCGTCCTCGAGGCTGCGGCGCGACCGCCAGTTGGAGGGGACGGGAGACGGGTCGCGCACGACGTAGCCGGAGACCCAGATCCGACGCGACTCCGGGTCCTCGTCGTTCATCCCGGTGTTGCCCACATGCGGTGAGGTCATCACCACGACCTGGCCTCGGTACGACGGATCCGTGAGCGTCTCCTGGTAGCCGGTCATGCCCGTCGAGAACACCGCCTCGCCGAGGGTCTCTCCCACCGCGCCAAACGAGCGCCCGCGGAAGATCCGACCGTCCTCCAGGACGAGCACAGCAGCCGATGTCATCGGATCCCCTCTCCTGCTCGTCCTGGCTCGGCCACGAGACCGACGATGGCGTCGCGAAGCACCCGCTGCTCGTCCGCGACATCGGCCCGGAAGCCGGTGTCCACCAGCCTCCCACCCAGCTCCCATGTGACGACGAGGACCCCATCGCGCTCGTAGGCCTTGCCCGCGATGCCTCGGGCCATCTGCGCGGCTCGCACCGCAGCGGCCGGGACGAAGACATCGCGCGCGCCCTCGCGCCGCAGTGCGATACCGCTGGGGCCCACCTCCGCGCGTGCCCGGCTGCGCACGCCGAGGTCGTGCACGACGACGCGGTCGAGCCAGTCGCCGTGCTGGGTGGTGCCCAGGAAGACACCGGAGACGGGGCCCGCTGTGATGTCGGGGAGCACGTCCGGCGGGAGCAGGGGCTCGGCGATATCCGACTGCGCGTGCGCCCGGCGGCGCCAGCCGGCGCGCATGCCCAGCAGGACGAGGGCGATCACCCCCACGACCACCAGGACGAGCAGGATCCGCAGGGGCCACTGCGTCACGGGGGCTGAGACGGGATCCGCGGCAGCGAGCAGCAGCGCTGTCATGCGCCTGCCCCCTCGCTCACGAGCACTCCCTCGATGACCGTGGGGCGACCGCGCAGCACGGTGTGCAGGACGCGACCGCGCATGTCGCGCTGCGCGAAGGGCGAGTTGGCGCTGCGAGACGGGGACCGCGCCGCATCGACCTGCCACGTGGCCTCGGGATCGACGACGACGAGGGTGGCCGGCTCGCCCACCGCGAGGGGACGTCCCTGATCGGCCAGCCGTGCGATGTGCGCGGGACGCACCGACATGCGGTCTGCGACGCCACGCCAGTCAAGGGCACCGGTGAGCACCATCGTCTCGATCACGACCGAGAGCGCTGTCTCGAGGCCCAGCATCCCGAAGGCTCCCGCGGCCCACTCGCAATCCTTGTCCTCCCGGGCATGGGGAGCGTGGTCCGTCGCCACGACATCGATGGTCCCGTCCGCGAGGCCCGCGCGCACGGCCCCGACGTCCTCGGCACGGCGCAGCGGCGGGTTCACCTTGAAGAGCGGGTCATAGGTGCGGGCGAGATCCTCGGTGAGGATCAGGTGGTGCGGCGTCACCTCGGCGCTCACGTCGATGCCACGGGCCTTGGCCCAGCGGACGATGTCGACAGAGCCACTCGTCGACAGGTGGCAGATGTGCACGCGAGAGCCCACGTGCTCGGCGAGGAGCACGTCGCGGGCGATGATCGACTCCTCCGCCACGGCGGGCCAGCCGCGCAAGCCGAGGACGCCGGACAGGGCTCCCTCGTTCATCTGCGCACCCTCGGTGAGGCGGGGGTCCTGGGCATGCTGCGCGATGACACCGTCGAATGCCTTGACGTACTCGAGCGCACGGCGCATGAGGACCGGGTCGCTCACGCACACGCCGTCATCGCTGAAGATGCGCACCCGCGCCGCGGAGTCCGCCATGGCACCGAGCTCGGCGAGGCGCTCCCCCTGCAGCCCCACGGTCACCGCTCCGACGGGGTGCACATCGCAGTAGCCGGCCTCCACTCCACGGCGCCAGACCATCTCCACGACTCCCGCCGTATCCGCCACGGGCGTGGTGTTGGCCATGGCGTGCACCGCGGTGAATCCGCCCAGGGCTGCGGCCGCTGAGCCACTCGCGATGGTCTCCGCGTCTTCACGGCCAGGCTCGCGCAGGTGCGTATGCAGGTCGACGAGCCCGGGCAGCACCACGGCACCGTGCCCGTCGATCACCGCTGCGCCGGCGGCATCCTCCCGCGGGTCACCCGCGGGACTGATCTCCGTGATGACGCCATCGCTCCAGGTGATGTCGACCGCATCTTCGCCGTAGGGGCGCACATTGCGCAGGATCGTGGTCACTCGCCGGCCTCCTCGTGTGCCACTGCAGTGTCGACCTCGGCAGCTCCGAGGAGCAGGTACAGGACGGCCATGCGGACATGCACGCCGTTGGTGACCTGCTCCACGATGACGGATCTCGGACCGTCGGCGACCTCCGCCGTGATCTCCATGCCGCGGTTCATCGGACCCGGATGCAGCACGATGCCGTCGTGAGCCAGGAGCCCGGCGCGGCGGACGTCGAGCCCGTAGCGACGGGAGTACTCGTTGCTCGTCGGGAAGTACGCGGCGTTCATCCGCTCGGCCTGTACGCGCAGCATCATCACCGCATCCGCGCCAGGCAGCGCCTCGTCGAGGTCATAGGAGACGGTGCACGGCCACGTGTCGACGCCGACGGGCATGAGAGTGGGTGGCGCCACCAGCGTGACCTCGGCACCGAGGGTGTGCAGGAGCAGGACATTGGAGCGGGCCACCCGGCTGTGGAGCACATCGCCCACGATGACGACCCGGCGGCCCTCGAGCGCACCCGTGCCGCCGGCCAGGTGATGGCGGAGCGTGTAGGCGTCGAGGAGCGCCTGGGTCGGATGCTCATGCGTGCCGTCGCCGGCGTTGACGACGACCCCGTCGATCCAGCCGGAGTGCGCCAGACGGTGGGGCGCGCCGCTCGCGCCGTGGCGCACGATGACGGCGTCGGCGCCCATGGCCTCGAGAGTGAGCGCGGTGTCCTTGAGGCTCTCTCCCTTCGAGACGCTCGATCCCTTCGCACTGAAGGTGATGACGTCCGCCGACAGGCGCTTGGCCGCGGCCTCGAACGAGATGCGCGTGCGCGTGGAGTCCTCGAAGAAGAGGTTCACGACCGTGCGGCCGCGCAGTGTCGGCAGCTTCTTGACGGCCCGATCGGTGACGCGAGAGAGCTCGGCCGCGGTGTCGAGGATGGCGACGGCATCGTCGCGGGAGAGGTCCGCCGCGCTGAGCAAGTGCTTGTTCATCCCTCCACCACGACCTCGTCCACGCCGTCGAGGTCGCGCATCCGCACCCGGACGGACTGGTCCAGCGAGGTGGGGATGTTCTTGCCTACGTAGTCGGCGCGCAGGGGCAGTTCCCGATGACCGCGGTCGACGAGGACCGCCAGCTGCACGACGCGGGGACGCCCGATGTCACTGAGGGCGTCGAGTGCCGCGCGCACGGTGCGCCCCGAGAAGAGGACGTCGTCGACGAGCACGACGAGTCGGTCGTCGACTCCCTCGACGGGCACGTCGGTCGCGTGCAGAGGGCGTGCGCCGCGCAGGCTCAGGTCATCCCGATACATCGTGATGTCCAGCGAGCCGACGGGGACGGCAACGCCTTCGATCTCCGCCATGCGCGCCGCGATGCGGTGCGCGAGCGGGACGCCGCGGGTCTGGATCCCCAGCACGGTGAGGTCATGCGCGCCCTGGGCGTGCTCAAGGATCTCGTGGGAGATGCGGCTGATGACACGGGAGATGTCGTCGGCGTCGAGGACGCGAGACCCCTGAGGGGTGTGGGCAGCCGTCATGGCCGACCTCCTTCCCCGCCTCACGGGACGGGTCGTTAAAGGATGTCGATCCGGACCCTAGCGGATGGCCGGGCGTGGCGGCGCGGCCGTGGGGGTGCGGCGAGTCGGCCTCGGGTCAGCCGCCCGCGGCCCAGGTGAGGCCGGCGGAGAAGACGAAGCCGGCGGCTCCGATGATGCCCGCCCAGGCCTTCACGTTGCGCACCGCGATGGGGATCATCTCGTTGATCACGACCACGAGGAGGGCGCCCGCCGCGATGGACTGGATGAGGGCCTGGAACGAGTCGGAGGCATTGACGAGCAGGGTGTAGCCGAGTGCCGCGAAGACCGCACCGATGAGCACGATGAAGGAGAAGCGCAGCAGGACCTTGCCGAGCACGATGCCACCGGCAAGCATGGCGGCCGCGATGCCGATCGCCTCGGGGATGGCGGAGATGAAGATCGATCCGACCAGGGCGGCGGACACGCCGACGGTGGCCGTGTGCAAGGTCAGGCCGATGGCCACCGACTCGGGGACCCCGTCGATGACCATGCCGATCGTCATGTTGCGGGCTTCCTTGGCCGTGGCACCGTGCTCCGCACCTGCTCCGTGACCGCCGGCCTCCGCGGGCTTGGCTGGCGCGGAGGCACCGGCCTCGGCCATCTCCGCCTCGACCACCTCAGAGGCCTGCTCGTCGTCACCCTTGCGCTCGAGCAGGGCGATGATGCCGAAGTAGATGAGGCATCCGATGCCGATGCCCAGGGCGGTGGGACCGGCGCCCGCCTCGTCGTAGGAGACGGCGACCAGGTCGATGGCGACGGCCGAGATGACCGCACCGGCGCCAAAGGCCATGAGGCCGCCGACGATCATGGGCTTCTTCATCGCGGGGAACTTCCACACGAGGAGAGCTCCGACGACGAGAGCGGACTGGGCAAACGCACCGAAGATGGCTGCTTCAAGCATGGGCGGAACCTACACCCCTCCGCCCTTGCCCCCGCTGCCGATCAGGTGAACTCGCATCCCGTTGGTCGTGCCGGGGATGCCCGGGGGGACTCCCGCGACGATGACGACGCGGTCGCCATAGGTGACTCGACCGATGTCGAGCAGGGCCCGATCCACCTGCACCACCATGTCGTCGGTGTGCATCACCGGCGGCACGAGGAACGTCTCGACCCCCCACACCAGGGCGAGCTGGCTGCGCACGCGTGGGTTGGGGGTGAAGGCAAGGATGGGTGCTGGCGCGCGCCAGCGAGCGATCAGGCGGGCGGACGAACCGGTCTCGGTGAAGGGGATCAGGCTCGCCGCGCTGACCGCACCGGCGACGTCCACGGCCGCCTTGGTGAGGGCGCGCGCGGTCGATCCCGGGGGGTCCGCGGGCAGGCGGCTGAGCCGCTCAAGCGCATTGTCCTCGACGTGCGCGATGATGCGCGCCATCGTGGCGACGGCGAGCGCAGGGTGCTCCCCCACGCTCGTCTCCCCCGACAGCATGAGCGCATCGGCGCCGTCGAGGACCGCATTGGCCACGTCACTGGCCTCGGCGCGCGTGGGGCGCGTGGCGGTGGCCATCGAATCCAGCATCTGCGTCGCCACGATGACGGGCTTGGCTGCCACCCGGCACAACTCAATGGCCCGCTTCTGGACGAGGGGCACCGCCTCGAGTGGCAGCTCGACGCCGAGGTCGCCGCGGGCCACCATGATCCCGTCGAAGGTGGCGACGATCTCCGCAAGATTGTCGACCGCCTGAGGCTTCTCGACCTTGGCGAGGATCGGGATGCGCACTCCCTCCTCGTCCATGACCCGGTGCACGTCGGCGATATCGGCTGCCGAGCGCACGAAGGAGAGCGCGATGAGGTCCGCTCCGGCGCGCAGTGCCCACCGCAGGTCATCGATGTCCTTCTCCGACATGGCGGGAACGCTCACAGCCACACCCGGCAGGTTGAGTCCCTTGTTGTCCGACACGCGACCGCCCTCGACGACCCGGGTGACGACGCGGGGACCATCCACGTCGGTCACCTCGAGAGCGACGCGGCCATCGTCGATCAAGATGGTGTCGCCGGCCTTCACATCGCCGGGGAGCCCGGAGTAGGTGGTCGACACGCAGGCCGCGTCGCCAGGCACATCGTCTGTGGTCACCGTGAAGGTGTCGCCCACGCTGAGCAGCACCGGCCCGGAGGCGAAGCGTCCGAGGCGGATCTTGGGGCCCTGGAGATCCACGAGGATCCCGATGGCACGGCCCGAGGCGTCACTTGCCCGCCGGACGCTGTCGTACACCGCGCTGTGGTCCGCGTACGTGCCGTGACTGAGATTCAGTCGCGCGACGTCCATGCCCGCGTCGACGAGCCCGAGGATGGCGTCGTAGGAACTCGTCGCGGGCCCTAGGGTCGCGACGATCTTCGCGCGGCGCATGCTGCTCCTCGGGGGGATGTGGGGGCGGATCGCGGTGGACTACACCGTAAGGGGTCGCGCCGACGCGGGAATCGGCGAGGGGAGATTCGACTTCCCCGTCAGGTAGCGGTCCACGGAGGCTGCCGCTGCGCGGCCCTCAGCGATGGCCCAGACGATCAGCGACTGGCCGCGACCGGCATCGCCCGCGACGAAGATGCCGTCGACGGCTGTCGAGTAGTCATCCTCGCGCACGAGCGCGCCGCGGGCATCCACCTCGACACCGAGCTCGTCCTGCATGATGGACGTCTCCGGGCCCGTGAAGCCCATGGCGAGCAGGACCAGGTCGGCGGGCAGCACGCGCGCGCTGCCCTCTACGGGCTCCGGGCGACCGTCCCGCCACTCGACCTCGACGATCCGCAGGCCCTCGAGGACCCCGGATGTGCCGACGAACTCCTCCGTCGACACGGCGAAGACGCGCTCGCCCCCTTCCTCGTGGGCACTCGATACCCGATAGGTCATGGGGTACGTCGGCCATGGCTGTCCATGGGGTCGCGCGTCGGGCGGCATCGGCAGGAT
This sequence comes from Actinomycetota bacterium, assembly GCA_029977425.1. Taxonomy (GTDB): domain Bacteria; phylum Actinomycetota; class Actinomycetes; order S36-B12; family S36-B12; genus Mxb001. Next base: position 32,977 of record JAPOKX010000002.1, on the reverse strand, counting down.
CTCGAGCTGCGTCACCGATGCAGCACCCTGCCGGTGCGCGGTGCCCAGGCAGTCGGCGCCCGTGTCGCCGCCGCCGATGATGACGACGTGCTTGCCGGCCGCATCGAGCGGCGCGACATCGATATCGCCCTCCTGCACCCTGTTGGCACCGGGCAGGTACTCCATCGCCTGGTGGACGCCCGCCAGCTCACGGCCTGGGATGGGCAGGTCGCGCCATTGCGTGGCACCGATGGCGAGCACGATGGCGTCGTAGCGCTTGCGCAGCTCGGCGACGGTCAGGTCGACCCCGACCTCGACACCCGGGCGGAACTTCACCCCCTCCTGGGCCATCTGGCGCAGGCGCCGGTCCAGGTGGGACTTCTCCATCTTGAACTCAGGGATGCCATAGCGCAGCAGGCCGCCGATGCGGTCGGCTCGCTCGTAGACCACGACGGTGTGTCCCGCGCGCGCGAGCTGCTGGGCAGCAGCGAGCCCTGCCGGGCCGGATCCGACGACCGCGACGGCCTTGCCCGTCGACATCTCCGCGGGCTGGGGCTGGACCCAGCCGGAGTCCCACGCGCGGTCGATGATGGACACCTCGACCTGCTTGATCGTGACCGCATCGGCGTTGATCCCGAGCACGCACGCCGTCTCGCACGGAGCGGGGCAGAGCCGTCCCGTGAACTCGGGGAAGTTGTTGGTCGCGTGCAGGCGCTCGGAGGCAGCACGCCAGTCGTCGCGCCACACGAGATCGTTCCACTCGGGGATGAGGTTGCCCAGGGGGCAGCCGTTGTGGCAGAAGGGAATCCCGCAGTCCATGCATCGGCCGGCCTGGGCGCGCAGGCGATCGGGAGCGAAGGGCTCATACACCTCGCGCCAGTCGAGGATCCGCACGTCGACAGGTCGTCGCGGGGGCGTCTCTCGAGACGTGGTGAGGAATCCACGGGGATCAGCCACGGGAGGCCTCCATCACTGCATCGGCCGGATCGCGCCCCTCCAGGGCTGCCCGGCGCTGGGCTTCGAGCGCGCGACGGTAGTCGCGAGGCATCACGACGGTGAAGCGTCCCAGTGCGTCATCGTCGAGGAGTCGGCGAGCCACCTCGGAGCCGGTCTCGTCGCAATGGCGAGCGAGGAGATCGCGGACGATCGCCTCGTGCTCCGGGGAGAGCGGCTCGAGGTCGACGAGCTCGGGATTGACCCGGTTCACATCGAGGTCGAGCACATAGGCGACTCCCCCGGACATGCCTGCCGCGAGGTTGCGCCCCGTCGAGCCGAGGATCACCACGCGCCCCCCGGTCATGTACTCACAGGCGTGATCGCCGACGCCCTCGACGACGAGCGTCGCACCGGAGTTGCGCACGGCGAAGCGCTCGCCCACGACGCCTCGGATGAAGACGTGCCCTGACGTAGCGCCATAGCCGATGACATTGCCGGCGATGATGTTGTCCTCCGCGGCAAAGGTCGCGGCGTGGTCCGGGCGCACCACGATGCAGCCGCCTGAGAGGCCCTTGCCCACGTAGTCGTTGCTGTCGCCCTCGAGTCGCAGCGTGATGCCCTTCGGAAGGAAGGCCCCGAAGGACTGTCCGGCCGAGCCGACGAAGGTGAGGTCGATCGTCCCCTCGGGAAGGCCCTCCCCTCCGTAGCGACGCGTCACCTCCGCGCCCAGCATCGTCCCCACGGTGCGGTGGACATTGCGAATGGGCAGGCGGGCACGGATCGGCTCGCCCGACTCCAGGGCTGGCGCGCACAGCGTGATGAGCTCGCGATCCAGGGCCCTGTCGAGGCCATGGTCCTGGGAGGTGACGCACCGGCGTGGTCCTGCGACGCCAGGGTCGTGAAGGATCGGCGAGAGATCGAGGCCGCTCGCCTTCCAGTGGTCGACGGCAGGCAGGGCGTCGATGAGGTCCACGCGGCCGATCGCCTCGTCCAGGGTTCGGAAGCCCAGCGCCGCCAGGTGCTCCCGCACCTGCTCCGCGATGAACTCGAAGAAGGTCACCACGAAGTCCGGCGAGCCGGCGAAGCGGGCGCGCAGCTCCGGGTTCTGCGTGGCCACGCCCACGGGACAGGTGTCCAGGTGGCAGACCCGCATCATGATGCAGCCCATCACCACCAGGGGCGCGGTGGCAAAGCCGAACTCCTCTGCGCCCAGGAGCGCGGCGATCACGACGTCGCGCCCGGTCTTCAGCTGGCCATCCGTCTGCACGACCACGCGGTCACGCAGGCCATTGAGCAGGAGGGTCTGCTGTGTCTCCGCGAGTCCCAGCTCCCACGGCGTGCCCGCATGCTTGAGCGATGTCAGAGGGGAGGCACCGGTGCCCCCGTCGTGCCCCGAGATGAGGATGACGTCGGCGTGAGCCTTGGCCACGCCCGCCGCCACGGTCCCGACTCCTGCTTCCGAGACCAGCTTGACGTGGATCCTGGCGCGCTCGTTCGCGTTCTTGAGGTCGTGGATGAGCTGGGCAAGGTCCTCGATCGAGTAGATGTCGTGGTGCGGCGGCGGCGAGATGAGTCCCACGCCGGGCGTGGAATGCCTCGTCTTGGCGACCCAGGGGTAGACCTTGTGACCCGGGAGCTGGCCACCCTCGCCCGGCTTCGCTCCCTGCGCCATCTTGATCTGGATGTCATCGCTATTGACGAGGTATTCGCTGGTCACGCCGAAGCGGCCGGATGCCACCTGCTTGATGGCAGATCGCTTGGAGTCGCCGTTGGGTAGGGCGACGTAGCGCTCGGGGTCCTCGCCGCCCTCGCCGGTGTTGGACTTCGCGCCGATGCGGTTCATCGCGATGGCCAGGGTCTCGTGCGCCTCCTGCGAGATCGAGCCGTAGGACATGGCTCCTGTCGAGAACCGCTTCAGGATCTGCTCGACGGGCTCGACCTCGTCGAGGGGCACGGGCGGCTGCGCTGAATCGCGCAAGCGGAAGAGCCCGCGCAGGGTCATGAGCCGCCGGCTCTGGTCGTCCACGCGATCGGTGTACTGCCGGAAGATGTCGTAGCGCTTCTCACGCGTCGCATGCTGGAGCCGGAACACCGTGTCGGGATCGAAGAGGTGCGGCTCGCCCTCGCGACGCCACTGGTACTCGCCTCCCACCTCGAGGCGCCGGTGCGCCGGGGAGATGCCGCTCGGCGGATAGGCGATGTCGTGGCGCGCCTGGACCTCGGCATGGATCACGTCAAGGTCGACTCCGCCGAGGCGCGAGACCGTGCCCGTGAAATAGCGCTCGACGAGCTCATGCGACAGGCCGATGGCCTCGAAGATCTGCGCGCCGCGGTAGGAGCCCACCGTCGACACGCCCATCTTGGACATGACCTTGAGCAGGCCCTTGCCCAGGGCCTTCACGAGATTGCGCACGGCCTTCTCCGGGGAGATCCCAGTGAGGATCTCGCGGTAGACGAGGTCCTCCACGGACTCCATCGCGAGGTAGGGATTGATGGCCGCGGCCCCGTAGCCCACCAGCAGAGCGGCGTGATGGACCTCCCTGACGTCACCCGCTTCGACGATGAGCGCCGCCTGGGTGCGCGTCTTGCGACGCACGAGATGGTGATGGACCGCTGAGCACAACAGGAGCGAGGGGATCGGCGCGAGATCCGTGGTGGAGTCGCGATCGGACAGGACGATTAAGCGCACGCCGGATTCGATGAGCGCGTCGACCTCGGCGAAGATCTCCTCCAGCCGGGCCTCCAGCGCGGGAGCGCCTCCGTCGATGTCGTAGAGACCCGACACCTTGGCCGCAGCGAAGCCGGCCAGGTCCCCGTCCGAGTTGATGTGAAGGATCTTCGCCAGCTCGTCGTTGTCGATGATCGGGAAGGGGAGGACCACCTGGCGACAGTGCGCCGGCGTCGACTCGAGGAGGTTGCCCTCGGGTCCGATGACGGTGGAGAGCGATGTGACGATCTCCTCGCGAATCGCATCCAGTGGCGGGTTGGGGACCTGGGCGAAGGCCTGCTGGAAGTAGTCGAACAGGAGCCGAGGACGTGCCGACAGCGCAGCCACCGGGGTATCCGTGCCCATGGAGCCGAGGGGCTCCCCTCCCGTGAGGGCCATCGGCGAGAGGATGAGGCGCAGCTCCTCCTCGGTGTAGCCGAACGTCTGCTGGCGCCGGGCGACAGAGGAGGTGGGGTGCACGATGTGCTCGCGATCGGGCAGCAGGTCCAGGTGCACGAGCCCGGCATGCAGCCAATCCGCGTAGGGCTCTGCCTCCGCCAGGCTCGCCTTGATCTCCGCGTCTTCCACGATGCGTCCGGCGCCGGTGTCGACGAGGAACATGTGCCCGGGCTGCAGCCTGCCCTTGCGGACGATCGCCGCCGGATCGAGGTCGAGGACACCCGCCTCGGAGGCGAGTACGACGAGACCGTCCTGCGTGACCCAGAAGCGACCCGGGCGCAGACCATTGCGATCAAGCACCGCTCCGATGAGCGTGCCGTCGGTGAAGGAGACGTTGGCCGGGCCATCCCACGCCTCCATCACCGTCGAGTGGTACTCGTAGAACGCACGCCGCGCGGGATCCATGTCGACGTCGTTCTCCCACGCCTCGGGGATCATCATGAGGACCGCATGCGGCAGGGATCGGCCACCGAGGTGAAGGAGTTCGACGACCTCGTCGAAGGATGCCGAGTCGCTGCCGCCAGGCGTGCAGATGGGGAAGAGTCGCGTGAGGTCTCCAGGGATCACGTCGGAGGAGAGCATCGCCTCGCGAGCGCGCATCCAGTTGCGGTTGCCCTTGACCGTGTTGATCTCGCCGTTGTGCGCGAGGTAGCGGAAGGGCTGGGCGCGGTCCCACGAAGGGTTGGTGCTGAACCGCGAGTGGACCAGGGCAAGGGCGGACTCCATGTCGGGGTCCGACAGGTCGGGGAAGAACTCTCCCAACTGGTGGGTGGTGAGCATGCCCTTGTAGACGAGCGTGCGACTCGACAGGGATGGGAAGTAGGCGTCGGTCTCGTGCTCCGCGCGCTTGCGCAGGCAGAACGCGCGACGTTCGAGATCCATCACCGAGAGCGGCTCCCCCGCCGACCGCACGACGAGATGCATGAATCGCGGCATGACGCTGCGAGCGGTCTGCCCCAGGCTGGACGGATCGGTGGGAACGTCGCGCCACGCGACGACGTCGAGGCCTTCTTCCCTCGCGATCTGCTCGATGCGCGCCTGAGTCGCTCGGGCGATGTCGTCATCGTCCGGGAGGAAGGCCATGCCGACGGCGTACTCCCCCGCCGGCGGCAGCTCGGGGTCGATGACGCGACGGAGGAAGCGATCGGGCACCTGGAGCAGGATGCCCGCGCCGTCGCCCGAGTCGGGCTCTGCGCCGGACGCCCCCCGGTGATCGAGGTTGAGCAGTGCCGTCAGGCCCATGGCGACGATCTCGTGCGAAGCCTGGCCCGTCAGCGTCGCGACGAAGGCGACACCGCAGGCATCGTGCTCGGCCGCGGGATCGTAGAGACCCTGCGCCGGCGGCTGCGCCGAGAAAGGAAGCCGGGAAACAGACAACGGACCACACCTCCACGTCGACCACCCCGCCGATGCGGGGTGCTGACGGGACGCCGTTGGCCCGTGTCCGGAACCCTAGCAGGCAGCGCTCCGGGATGGCGCCCTGGTCAGGGCACGCTCGGCGGAGACGCAGGCGGCTCGGGCTGCTCGGGTGCGACCTCGGTGACCTTGGCCGCTTCCTTCGGGGCCGCCTTCTGCTCGCGGACCTCCTCCAGGCGCTCGCGCTCGAGGTACTTCTCGGGCGGCTTGACCTCTTCGCGTCCGGGCCGCATCCGCGCCGAGATGATCAGGTAGGCCAGTGCACCCAGGCCGACGAGGATCGACGTCCAGAGGTTGAGTCGCAGGCCCAGGATGGTGTTGGCCGTGTCGATGCGGAGGTACTCGATCCACCCGCGTCCCACGCAGTAGAGCAGGACGTAGAGCGCGAACACCCGGCCATGGCCCATCTGGAAGCGCTTGTCCGCCCAGATCAGGACGAGGGCAACTCCCACCATCCACAGGGACTCGTAGAGGAAGGTGGGATGGAAGGTCGCGAAGTCGGCGTAGCCCTCCGGCCGGTACTGCGGTGCGATCTCCAGGCCCCACGGAAGCGTGGTCGGTGCGCCGAAGAGCTCCTGGTTGAACCAGTTGCCCCACCGTCCGATCGCCTGGGCAAGCGCGATACCGGGCGCGATGGCGTCAGCGATGGGTGGCAGCGCAACACCGAGTCGTCGCGCCCCGATCCAGGCTCCGAGCCCGCCGAGGGCGACAGCACCCCAGATTCCCAAGCCTCCATCCCAGATGCGAAAAGCCGCAGCTACTCCCCGGCCGTCGGTGCCGAAGTAGATCTGCCAGTCACTGGCAACGTGATAAAGACGGCCGCCGATGATGCCGAAGGGCACCGCCCACAGTGCGATGTCGGTGATCAGGCCTGGCTCTCCGCCGCGAGCAACGTAGCGGCGATTACCGAGCCAAATGGCAACGACGATGCCGGCGATGATCGCCAGCGCGTAGGCGCGCACCGGCAGCGGGCCGAGGTTCCAGACTCCCTGGCTCGGGCTCGGGATGAAGGCGAGGAGATCCACGGTCAGCGTGTTGCCGCGAAGCTACTGCTTCGCGGCCGCTTCCTCGATGAGCTTCTCCAGGGTCGCCTGGTCGGCGAGCTGCGCCCCGTCGATCGGCGTGCCATTGAGTACGCCGCGGGGCGTGCCCTCGATCTTGGCGTCGTAGAAGGCCTGGGTGGAGTTGGCTGCCCAGCCCAGGTACTTGTTGCTCGTCAGGCAGTCGTTGAACTGCTCGAGCGGCACACCCGTGATGCCGGCCTGCTCGGCGAACGCCACGAACTGCTCGTTGGTCCAGCCCTCGCCCTCGGTCGTCGGCTGGTTGGCGAAGATCGCGTCGTGGTACTCGACCGTCTTGCCCGCATCGATGGCGCAGCCCCAGGCGTTGATGGCCGCAGCCGATGACGTGTTGCCGAGGTTGTTGTCGAGGAACGCCGTCGGGCGCCAGACAAGGCGAACCTTGCCGTCCAGGCCGAGGCTTTGGATACCCGCGCCGTTGAGCTCCTCGAGCGAACCGCACGCGGGGCACTGGAAGTCTTCCCAGATCTCCAGGAGCGGCGCCGTCTCCGGCGCGTTGCCGACCGGGACACCCCAGGGCGCGACGCCGTCGGCGCCGTAGACGCCCGTCGGGATCGCAGCATTGGGATCGGGAGCCGGCATCGGAGTGCCGCCGTTGGCAGAGGAATCGCCGGAACGTGACGCGAAGACGGCGACGCCGATGATCGCCAGGACAGCGACGATGACGCCCACCGCACCGATGATCCGCACGGTGCGCTCGCGGCGCTTCTCCTTGGCCACCTGCTCGGCCCGAGCCGCGGCGGCCTTGTCGCGCGTGCTCTTGGTCTCCCGGTCCTTCGCCATGCTCGCTCTCAACCTCCGATGTACGCCGCCCGGGTGGGCTGGCGACCGGGCTCCTACGTTACGGGTCCGGCGTCGATCCTGCGACGCCGCACCCCGGCCGCGAGTTCCCTCGCCAGCCCGGCCACGGAAGACTCCGCCTCCTCGATGCCGGGGGCATCGAGGACCAGTCGGATGAAGGCAGAGCCCACGATCACGCCGTCGGCGTAGGCGGCGATCTCCGCCGCCTGCTCCCCCGTGGATACGCCCAGGCCCACTGCCACCGGGAGGTCCGTCACACGGCGCACCCGGGCCACGAGCGCCTCGGCCGCGCCGGAGACGGACGATCGGGCCCCGGTGACCCCCATCGTCGAGGCGGCGTAGACGAAGCCCGTGCAGGCATCGCTCACCGTGCGCAGGCGCTCGTCGGTGCTCGACGGAGCCACCAGGTAGACACGGTCGATGTCGTGCTCGCGCGTGGCCGCTGCCCAGGCAGCCGACTCCTCCGGCGTGAGATCCGGAGTGATCACACCGCATCCGCCGGCAGCGGCAAGGTCGCGCGCGAAGGCCTCGACGCCGAATCTCTCGACGGGATTCCAGTACGACATGACCACGGTCGCGGCTCCGGTCTTGGCCACGTCGCCCGCGATGGCGATGACGTCGGCGGGAGTCGTGCCCCCGCGCAAGGCTTGGTCCGCCGCCGCCTGGATCACGGGGCCGTCCATCAACGGGTCGGAGTAGGGCAGCCCCACTTCGACGATGTCCACGCCCGCCTCGACCATGGCGCGCATGAGACGCACGCTGTCCTCGCGGTTGGGGAATCCCGCGGGGAGGTAGCCGATGAGCGCGGCGCGTTCCTCGGCCCTGGCCCGAGCGAACGCATCGGCGAGGGCGGTCATCGTCCCTCTGCCGCCTCGTCCACCGCGGGCAGTCCGAACCATCGCGCCGCAGTGGCCACGTCCTTGTCGCCGCGCCCCGAGAGATTGACCAGGATGATCGCGTCAGGCCCGAGGTCGCGACCCAGGCGCATCGCTCCTGCGAGCGCGTGCGCCGTCTCGATGGCCGGAATGATGCCCTCGGTGCGGCACAGGCGCTCGAAGGCGTCCATGGCCTCCGCGTCCGTCACGGGCGCGTACTCCGCGCGTCCGGTGTCGTGAAGCCATGCGTGCTCCGGCCCCACACCCGGGTAGTCGAGACCCGCGCTGATCGAGTGCGAGGGGACGGTCTGGCCCCATTCGTCCTGCATCACGTAGGTGCGAGCACCGTGCAGCACGCCGGGCGCGCCCCCAGCGAAGCGTGCGGCATGCCGACCGGTCTCGACCCCGTCGCCACCGGCCTCGAATCCCCACAGCCGCACGGCGGGATCGTCCAGGAACGCCGCGAAGATGCCCATGGCATTGGAGCCTCCGCCGACACAGGCGGCGACGGCATCGGGAAGTCGCCCTGCCGCGGCGAGGACCTGCTCGCGTGCCTCCTGGCCGATGATCGACTGGAAGGCGCGCACCATCGTCGGGAAGGGGCTCGGTCCGGTGACCGTGCCCAGGATGTAGTGGGTCTCGTCGACGGTCGTCACCCAGTCGCGCATCGCCTCGTTGATCGCGTCCTTGAGCGTGCGGCTCCCGGCGGTGACGGGGACGACCGTGGCCCCGAGGAGTCGCATGCGCGCGACGTTGAGCGCCTGGCGCCTGGTGTCCTCTTCGCCCATGTAGACGACGCACTCCAGCCCGAGCAGTGCCGCCGCGGTGGCGGTCGCCACGCCATGCTGACCGGCCCCGGTCTCGGCAATGACCCGCTTCTTGCCCATCCGCACGGTGAGGAGCGCCTGCCCCAGGACGTTGTTGATCTTGTGCGAGCCGGTGTGATTGAGGTCCTCGCGCTTGAGATAGACGCGCGCGCCGCCGCAGTGCTCCTGCCCGAAGCGCACGGCCTCGGTGAGGGGGCTCGGGCGCCCGACGTAGGTGCGCTGCAACCGCTCGAGTTCGGCATGGAAACCCGGGTCCGCCATCGCCTGCGCGAAGGCCTCGTCCAAGCCGTCGAGCGCCGCCGTCAGGGCCTCCGGGACGAAGCGCCCGCCGTAGGGGCCGAAGTGACCCTTCGCGACTTCCTCACTCGTCACGACGTTCTTGCTAGCCACGCGTCCCCCGCAGGGCGGGGTGCGATCCCGCGGTGACGAGATCGTGGACGGCCGCACGCGGATCGGGTGACGTCGCCAGGCTCTCGCCCACCAGCACGGCGTCGGCACCCGCCTCGGCGTAGGCGATGAGATCGCGGGGATCGCGCACTCCGGATTCCGCGATGCGCAGGCAGGAGTCCGGGATCATCGGGGCGAGGCGCGCGAAGGTCCCGCGGTCCACCTCGAGTGTCTTCAGGTTGCGGGCGTTGACGCCGATGATCGTCGCTCCCGCGTCGACGGCTCGCTCGACCTCGGCTTCCTCATGGACCTCGACGAGGGGCGTCATGCCGAGGGATCGCGTGCGCTCAATGAGGCTGACGAGGGCGTTCTGGTCCAAGGCGGCCACGATGAGCAGGACGACATCGGCGCCATGCGCGCGAGCCTCCCAGAGCTGGTAACTCGTGACGATGAAGTCCTTGCGCAGCACGGGGATGTCGACAGCGCAGCGCACCGCACGCAGGTCATCAAGCGATCCACCGAACCGGCGCTGCTCCGTGAGGACACTGATGCAGCGCGCGCCGCCCGCTTCGTAGTCACGCGCCAGCTGGGCAGGATCATCGATCTCCGCGAGGCGGCCCTTGCTCGGGCTCGCGCGCTTGACCTCGGCGATCACACCCACCCCGGGCTCGCGGAGGATGAGCTCCGCATCACGCGGTGCCGGCATGCGCGACGCAGCAGCCTTGACATCGTCCAAGGGTGTCGAGTTCATGCGCGCGTCGAGGTCGACGCGCACTCCCGCGATGATGTCATCAAGGACAGTCATCGCTCACCCCCGCTGGCCAGGCGTGACCCACGCCGCGCATTCACGTCGCCAGCGTGCCACAGGGGATCGATGGTTGCTCACTCGACCCGGCCCGGCGGTCGGGGCAGCCCGGTCAGCCCGCTCCGGAGGCGAGGTAGGGCACGAAGTTGCGCACGACGGCGAATGCCATGGCGATCACGAGGATGACGATGGGTGCAGCACGCGACACCCTGTCGCGCGCCGGCGTACGCGCGGGGGTCACTCCCGTCCAGGCCCGGTACGCCCACACTGCCCACAGGCCGATCAGCAGCGGCACGAGCGCGACGAAGAGCGCATTGTGATCGAGGGCTGCACCGATGTCGCCATTCGCCAGCGCATGCGTGGCGCGCAGGCCACCGCATCCGGGGCAATCGATGCCGAGCAACGCGAGGGTCGGGCACATCGGGTAGTGCCCCGGCTCGTTGGGATCGACGAAGCGGATGTAGCCGGTCGCCGCGATCACGCCCGCTGCGGTGGCGAGCGGCGCGACGAGTCGGCGCGCACGCGATCGCGAGTCCACGGTGGGCTCGGCCGCAGACGGCGCCGGTGCGAGGGCCATGGCGGCAGACTACGCCGATGCGGCCCGGGGAGGCAGTGTCGCGAGGGGCATGCCCACGGAGAAGGCGGCACCGCCCTCTGGCGCGGAACTCGCCCTGGCCCAACCCGCCATGCCTGACGCGAGGCGACCCACGAGCGCGAGGCCGAGCCCCGTGCCGACCGGCCGCAAGCCGCGATACCTCTCGTGGAGGATCCCCGGCTCGAAGGCCACGTCGCGATCCTCCGGGGCGAGTCCCGGGCCCGAGTCCCGCACCTCGACCACGCCCCATTCGCCGTCCGCCCGGGCCGACATGACGATCACGCCCCCCGCGGGCACGACGCGAAGGGCATTCTCGGCGAGGTTGTCGATGACCTGACGCAGTCGCAGCGGGTCCGCTCGCACGATCACCGGCTCGGCGGGAAGTTCGGCAGTCAGGGCGATGTCGGCCCGCAGGCAGCGATCCGTCCACACCTGGGCCGCATCGGCCAGCATCTCGCCGAGATCGACGTCGACGCATTCGATGACGAAGTCGTCCGCGCGCAGTCGCGCCAGGTCGAGCAGATCGCTCACGAGCCGATCGAGTCGCTGCGTCTCCGCGGCCATGACCGCTCCTGTGCGCGCCACCTCCGCGCCATCGACCAGGCCGTCCGCGAGTGCCTCGGCGTAGCCGCGCACCGACGTGATGGGCGTGCGCAGCTCATGCGATACCGAGAGGAGGAATTCCCGCTGTCGCCCCTCCGAGACGGCAAGCGCGGACGCGAGCCGATTGAGCGCATCCGCCATGTCGGCGACCTCCGCCGGGCCCTCGGGTCGGACGTGGATCCCTCGCTCTCCCCTGCCCAGGCGCAGCGCTGCGTCGGCTGCCCGACGTAGCGGCGTGGTGAGCCATGCTCCCGCGACGAGGGCGATGGCCACGGCAATCGCGAGGCCGATGACGAGGGCGAGCAGGAGCCGGGCGATCACCTCCGTGGCCGTGCCCCCGGCGACCGAGGACGGCTGCACGAGGATGACCCCGATGCCGGGCTCGAAGGGCCTGCCGACGACGAGGACGCGTCCCGCGGAGGTGTCCGCCTGGGCCTGGACCCCGGAGCCCGTCGTCACAGCGGCCACGTCATCAGCCGTGACTCCCTCGGGGAGATCCTGCGCGTCCGGCCCGACGACATAGGCCGTCACCTCCTCCGCCTGCAGCACTCCCGCAACGCGTGGCGGAAGTGCGTACCGGCCCTCACGATCGACACGCAGGGCCGTGGCGGTGAGATCGGCAAGCCGCGCGAGCTCCGCGGTCGCGACCGCCTCGGCATTGCTGCGGATGAGGGGCAGGGACACGAGCGCCGCGACGACGGCTGCGATCGTGGCCACCGCGACGGCGAGGATCACGGTCGCGGGCAGGATGCGCAGCCGCGTCATGCGGATTCCGCGGAGTAGCCGACGCCACGCACCGTCCGGATCGGGCTCGCGTCGCCCAGCTTGGCGCGCACCTGAGCGACGTGGACGTCCACCGTGCGCGTGCCCACCGCCGATGCGTAGCCCCACACCTCCTCGAGGAGGCGATCGCGCGTGATCACGCGACCCGGATGCTGCATGAGGTAGGCGAGCAGGTCGAACTCGGTGGCGGTGAGCGTCACTTCTCCGCCGTCCACGAGCACCCGGCGCGCGCCGCGATCGAGGGTGACGCGGCCCAGGACGAGGACGTCGCCCGGGTCGGGGGCATGGGCGTGGCGCAGGGCCACCTTGACGCGCGCCACGACCTCTCGCGGGCTGAAGGGCTTGGTGATGTAGTCATCGCCGCCCATCTCCAGGCCGAGGACGCGGTCCACCTCGTCGTCGCGCGCCGTGCAGAAGAGCACCGGGGTCCAGTCATCCTCGGCGCGCATCCGACGACAGATCTCCGTGCCGTCCATGCCGGGGAGGCCGACATCGAGGATCACGGCATCCGGTCGACGCTCACGGACGGCGGCAAGCCCCCGCAGGCCATCGGACTCGACCGCCACGGCATAGCCCGCGCGATCCAGGTAGAGACGGAGCACGTCGGCAATGGGGGGCTCGTCCTCGACGACGAGGATGAGGGGTGGGCGGTCGTTGGGGGGCAACGCGATCGTCGATGCGTCGACGATCGTCAGGCAGCGTGCTCGCGCGGCTTGCCGAGCCCGGCGGCCTTCATGACGCCGCCCACGATGCCACCCAGGGCGACGATGGCCACGCCCGCCCAGAACGCGGGCCACGAGCCCATCACGAGGCCCACGGTGGACACGATGAAGCCGAGCGTGACCAGGACGACGAGGGTCCAGGCCGCGGGAGTCGAACCATGCTTGCCGGCGCTCATCGCTCCTCCTCCAACGGGGTATCGGGTCGTGCGCTTCCCATTGAACCAGGGGCCTCGTCCGCAGGAGCGCGCGGCTCGTCGGCCAGGGTCGGGTCCTCACCGCGATCAAGTGCGTCCCAGGCGGCCGCTGCACTGGGGGCGGTCGCCTGGCTGTCGGGCCGCGAGTAGCGGGCACCCAGCCGCGGCCAAGCGGGACCGTCGAGGAGGGCGATCATGCCGCAGGCGAGCATCGCCAGCCCTGACAGCAGGGCCACGACCCACCACGCACTGATGCTCACCGACGTCGCTGCCGCCGCGGACTCGTCTCCCAGTGCTGCGGCGACGAAGGTGCCCCCGCCGCCGCTCGCGACCTCGGTGAGACCGAAGGCGACCCCCGTGACCCCTGCGGCACCGCCGGCGATGAGCACGACCGCGCCCGTGACGCGGCGACCCCATGTCCGCGTGGCGAGCAGTGCGGCGATCGCCGCGAGTCCCACCCAGCCCATCGCCGCTCCCAGGGGCGCGAGGTCACGGCCGGTGAGCGCGATCTCGCGCGCCGGGGCGGACTCCGCGGCGGAGCCCGCGAACACCGGGACGAGGGCCACGACCCACGTGGCGCCGTAGGACACGAGGACGCCGAGCGACGCGAGGGCGAGGACGAGGAGGACACCGGCGAAGCGGCGACCGGGCGCCCTCACGACTCTCCGATCCCGCGCAGGCTGCCCGCAATGGCGACCGCGCGCAGCACCGCTGCCGCCTTGGCTCGGCATTCGGCGTCCTCGGACGCGGGGTCCGAGTCGGCAACCACGCCCGCTCCCGCCTGGACATAGGCACGATTCCCGCGAATGAGGGCGGTGCGTATGGCGATGGCGGTGTCGAGGTCTCCCGCGAAGTCGACGTAGCCGACCACGCCTCCGTAGAGGCCTCGTCGAGCGGGCTCAAGGTCGTCGATGATGGACATCGCGCGCGGCTTGGGGGCTCCTGACAGGGTCCCGGCCGGGAAGGTCGCGACCAGGGCGTCGAGCGCGGTGCGCTCGGGTTCGAGTGCGCCGACGACCGTGGACACCAGGTGCATCACGTGGGAGTAGCGCTCCACCTGCATGAACTCGACCACCTCGACCGAGCCCGGTCGGCACACGCGGCCGAGGTCGTTGCGCCCGAGATCCACCAGCATGAGGTGCTCGGCGCGCTCCTTGTCGTCGGCGAGGAGGCCCTCGACGAGCGCTGCGTCCTCCTCCGCCGTGGCGCCGCGGGGACGGGTGCCGGCGATGGGGTGCACGCGACAGCGGCCCTCGTGCACGGTCACGAGCGCCTCGGGCGAGGAGCCCACGATGTCGAAGTCCACTCCCTCGCCGTCCACGCGCGGGATGCGCATCAGGTACATGTAGGGACTCGGATTGGTCACGCGGAGCACGCGATAGACATCGAGCGCGCTCGCCGCGCACGTCGCGTCGAACCTCTGCGACACGACCACCTGGAAGGCATCCCCGGCGCGGATGAGCTCCTGTGCCGCGCGGACGCTTCGCTGGAACTCCTCGGGGGTCGTGCGGTCGACCACCTCGGTGGCGGCGTCGGGATCGTAGGTGGCCACCGTCGAGGGCGCCGGCTGTTCGAGGTCGCGCTCCATGGCGTCGAGCCGCGCGATGGCATCGTGCCAGGCCTCGTCTATCCGCTCGTCGCTGTTGTCGACGTTGACGGCATTCGCGATGAGGAGCACGGTCCCGTCGGCGTGATCGAGGACGGCCAGGTCCGTCGCCAGCAGGAAGCCAAGCTCAGGCACGCGCAACTCATCGGGATTGCCGTCCGCGACGCGCTCCCATCGGCGCACGGCGTCGTAGGAGAGGTAGCCGACCATGCCGCCCGTCAGGGGCGGAAGTCCCTCCGGGCGGTCGGTGCGCAGGAGCTCGACCGTCTCGCGCAGCGCGTCGAGCGGGTCGCCCGCGCGTGGGACGTCGAGCGGGGGCGTGCCCCACCAGGCGACGGCGCCCTCGCGCTCAGTGAGCAGGGCGCTGCTGCGCACGCCCACGAAGGAGAAGCGAGAGTAGGCGCGCCCGTGCTCCGCGGACTCGAGGAGGAAGGTGCCGGGACGCTCCTGCGCGAGCCTGCGGTAGAGCCCCACGGGGGTCTCGCCGTCCGCGAGCAGGCGCCTTACGACGGGGATGACGCGGCGCCCCGGGGCCAGCTCCCTGAACCGATCGAGCGCCGGTGCGGTGCCCCCCGGGGCCGGGAGCGGGAAGCCCCAGGCGCGACGCTCGCTCATGCGCTGTCGTCCGACAGGGACGTGAAGCAGGTCCGCGCACCGGTGTGACAGGCGACGCCATGCTGATCGACGAGCAGCAGCAGGGTGTCGCCATCGCAGTCCACGCGGATCTCCCGGACGTCCTGGACGTGACCCGAGGTCTCGCCCTTGACCCAGTACTCCTGGCGACTGCGCGACCAATACGTCGCCCTACCGGTGTCGCGCGTGCGGCGGAGCGCCTCGGCGTCCATCCAGGCGACCATGAGGACCTCGCCGGAGTCCCATTGCTGGACGACGACGGGCACGAGCCCGCGATCGTCGTAGCGCACCTCGGTCACGGCGTCATTGTCCGCTATCGCGAGGCGCTCGCGGTCAGCGGGCGCACGGGGAGGCCGGCCGCGGCGAGCGCGTCCTTCACCTCGGCGATGGTGACGTCGCCGAAGTGGAAGATGCTCGCCGCGAGGACCGCGTCGGCCCCCGCCTCGACGGCCGGCACCGCATGCTCGGGCCGGCCCGCCCCGCCACTGGCGATGATCGGCACGTCCACGCACTGGCGCACCGCCCGGATGAGCTCGAGGTCGAAGCCATCCCGGGTGCCGTCGGCATCCATCGAGTTCAGCAGGATCTCCCCCACTCCGCGGTCGACGGCCTCCTGGACCCACGCGAGCGTGTCGCGCCCCGTGGCCTCGCGACCTCCATGCGTCGTCACCTCGAAGCCAGATGCCATGCCTTCAGCGCGCCGCGTGTCGACGGACAAGACGACGCACTGCGATCCGAACTGCCGGGCAGCGGCGTCGATGAGGTCGGGTCCCGTCACGGCAGCCGTGCTCAGGCTCACCTTGTCCGCTCCCGCCCGCAGCAGCCGGTCGAAGTCGTCCACGGATCGCACTCCGCCGCCCACGGTGAGCGGGATGAAGACCTGGTCGGCGGTGCGACGGACCATGTCGTACGTCGTCTCACGCTGTCCGGACGAGGCGGTGATGTCGAGGAAGACGAGCTCGTCGGCCCCTTCCGCGTCATAGCGACGCGCGAGCTCCACGGGATCCCCGGCATCGCGCAGGTCAGCGAAGTTGACCCCCTTGACGACACGACCGGCGTCGACGTCGAGGCAGGGGATCACTCGTACGGCAAGGCTCACGGCTGCGGCGGACCCCAGGTCCACAGGTCGATCCTGGGCTCGATGGCCGCGACGAGCTCGGGGAAGGTGAAGGCTCCGTCATAGAGTGCCCGGCCGATCACGGCGCCGGCGATGCCCTGAGGGATCATCTCCACGAGCTTGTGGACGTCCTCGAGCGTGGCGATCCCTCCGGACGCGATCACCGGAGTCGAGGTGTGCTTGCAGATGCGATGGAGCAGGTGGAAGTGCGGCCCATGCATCGTGCCGTCGCGTTCGACATCCGTGACGATGTAGTGGGCGCATCCCGCGGCGTCGAGCCGATCGATCGCCTCGAAGACGTCGCCTCCCTCCTGGGTCCAGCCCCGCGCCGCCAGGGTTGTCCCGCGCACGTCGAGGGACACCGCAATGCGCTCGCCGTGCTTCGCGATGACGTCCGCAACCCAGTCGGGCGACTCCATCGCCGCCGTGCCGATGACCACGCGCTGCGCTCCGGTGGCGAGTGCAGCGGCGAGCGACTCGTCGTCGCGAATCCCTCCCGCGACTTCGACGTGGCAGCGGTCGCTCACCTCGCGCACGATCGCGGCGACCTGGTCGGCATTGGTGCCATGGCCGAAGGCACGGTCGAGGTCGACGACGTGCAGCCAGTAGGCGCCCTGATCGACCCACTGGCGAGCGGCCGCGACTGGATCGCCATAGGAGGTCTCCGTGCCCGCCTCGCCCTGGACGAGGCGCACAGCGGTGCCATCGGCGATGTCGACGGCGGGGAGGAGTTCGAAGCGGGTGCCTGGGGACATGACGCCACCCTAGTCGGCGTCTTAGACGCGACCGAAGCTGAGGACCCAGACGACCGGAGCCGCCAGCAGCGTGAGCACCAGCACCACGAGACGACCGGTCCAGCTCGGCACGAACGGCCAGACCAGCACCTGGATCGCGATGATGCCGAGGGCGAACGCGAAGAGGCGCCGCCGGCGACGGCGGGCCAGCAGGCCCGGTGCGACCTTGGGTCGGTCCGGCAGCGCCGAGGCCACCGAGGTGCGCACGCGCTCGACGCGCTCCTTGCGCGCCCGACGACGGGCGCGCACCTCGCGCTCGCGCGCTGCCGCGGCCTCCCGTTCGGCGCGCTTGCGCGCCCGCTCCTTCGCCATCCCTAGGCCAGAGTCTCGATCCAGTTGCGCAGCACGCGCGCACCCGCGTCGCCGGACTTCTCCGGATGGAACTGCGTCGCCCAGAGTGGGCCGTTCTCCACCGCCGAGACGAAGGGGGTGCCGTAGTCGGTCCAGGTCACGAGGGGCGCGGAGAGACGGTCGGAGGCGGGCAGCGTCCAGTCGAGGACGCCGTAGGAGTGGACGAAGTAGAAGTAGGCGTCGCGCACGCCCTCGAACATCCGCGACTCCGCGGGTGCCTCGACGGTGTTCCATCCCATGTGCGGCAGGACGTCAGCGTGAAGTCGTTGCACGACGCCGGGCCACTCCGCCAGTCCGGCCGTCTCGACCCCGTGCTCCACGCCGGCGTCGAAGAGCACCTGCATGCCCACGCAAATGCCCAGGACGGGTCGGCCGCCCGCCAGCCTTCGCCCGATGAGCTGGGGACCGTGCACCGCGGTCAAGCCGGCCATGCAGGCGGCAAACGCGCCTACGCCTGGCACGACAAGCCCATCGGCGGCCATCACCGCGTCGGCGTCTGACGTCACCTCGACGGTCGCGCCCGCGCGCTCGAGAGCGCGCTGAGCGGATCGGAGGTTGCCGGAGCCGTAGTCGAGGACGACGACCGATGCCATCAGATGGCGTCCCAGGCATAGAGGGCGCCGCCCGCGAGAGCCATCGCCGCCAGGATCCCGAGGATGATCGCGGCATTGCGCTTGCCTTGCTTGGCGAAGGAGTAGACACCGCCGGCGAGGAAGGCAGCGAGCGTGAGCAGGAGTACGGCGGTCCAGCCCATCACGCCTCCGCGGACTCGCGGCTCGACAGCGTGCCCTTGGTGGAGGGCACGCCGACGACACGCGGATCGAGCGCCACCGCATCGCGGAGCGCGCGGGCGAACGACTTGAACTGCGCCTCGACGACATGGTGGGCATTGCGCCCGTTGAGCACGCGCACGTGCAGGGTGATCTGCGCGGTCGCCACGAACGACTCGAAGATGTGTCGCGTGAGCGTGGTGTCGTAGGACCCGATGAGCTCGACGATCTCCGGCTCGACGTGCACGAGATAGGGCCGTCCGGACAGGTCGACGGCGCACTGGCACAGGGACTCGTCGAGGGGCACGAGGGAATCGCCGAATCGGCGCGTGCCCGCGGCGTCGCCCAGTGCCTCGCGGAAGGCTGCGCCGAGCGCCAGGGATGTGTCCTCCACCGTGTGGTGCGCATCGACCTCGAGGTCGCCAGTCGTGCGCACGGTGAGGTCGAACCCGCCGTGCTTGCCGAGCTGGCTCAGCATGTGATCGAAGAAGGGGACCCCTGTCTGGACGTCGGCGCGCCCCGATCCGTCGAGATCGATCTCGACGAGCACGCTGCTCTCCTTCGTCGTCCGCTCCACGCGACCGGTGCGACTCATGCCGTGCCTCCATCCATGCTGCCGTCACCCTCGGCAGGGGGCACCATCATGCCGTCCATCGCGATCACCTCGGCGAGGGCCGCTCGGAAGGCCTCATTGTCTTGCGGCGTGCCGACGGTGACGCGCAGCCACCCGTCCGGGCCCACTTCGCGGATGAGCACGCCCCGGTCAAGGAGCGCTTGCCACGCGCGATGCCGGTCGGCGAACTCCCCTACCAGGATGAAGTTCGCATCGGAGTCGATGGCGCGGACGCCGGACGACCGGAGCCAGTCCACGAGCGCATCCCGCTCCGCGCGCAGGAGATCGACCTGTCCGAGGAGCTCGTCACTGCTCGCGAGCGCTGCGCGCGCGACGGCCTGCGTGACACTCGACAGGTGATACGGAAGGCGCACGAGGCGGAGCGCATCGACGACCTCGGGGCTCGCCACGGCGTAGCCCACGCGCGCCCCGGCCATGGCGAAGGCCTTGCTCATCGTGCGCGTCACCACGAGGTTGGGGTGCGCCTCCAGCAGCGTGAGCGCCGTAGGCGTGCCCGGCCGACGGAACTCCGCGTAGGCCTCGTCGACGACCACGATGCCCGACGACATCGCGCACGCGGCGGAGACGACGTCGAGGGTCAGGGCCGTCCCCGTCGGGTTGTTGGGCGACGTGAGGATGACGATGTCCGGGGAGCCCCCGATCATGGCCGCCACGACCATCGCGGCGTCCAGGCCGAAGTCTGGGCGCCTGCCGACGGTGCGGTAGCGCGTGAAGGTGTCGCGGGCGTACTGCTCGTACATCGAGTACGTCGGCGAGAACCCCATCGCGAGGCGCCCCGGGCCGCCGAACGCCGAGAAGACATGGTGCATGACCTCGTTGGACCCGTTGGCGGGCCACACCATGGCCGGGTCGACCGCGACACCCGACTCGCGCAGGAGGTAGGCCGAGAGGTCCTCGCGCAGAGCCCATGCCTCGCGATCGGGGTAGCGATTGAGCCCGTGCGCCGCTTCGACCACCGCACGTCCCATGCGCTCAGCGAGCTCAGGAGACAGCGGAAAGGGGTTCTCGTTGGTGTTGAGGCGGACCGGCACGTCCAATTGCGGCGCGCCGTAGGGACTCGCCCCGCGCAGGTCCTCGCGCACGGGAGGCGACCAGGTCATCGCAGGCCCGTCAGTCCGGAAGCCGGACCGTGATGGCGGCGGCGTGGCCCGGCAGGTCCTCCGCCAGCGCGAGCGCGACGACGTGATCGGCCACGCCCTCGAGAGCAGAGCGGTCGTAGTCGATGATGTGGATGCCGCGCAGGAAGGTCTGGACCGACAGGCCCGAGGCGTGGGCAGCGGAGCCGCCCGTGGGCAGCACGTGGTTGGAGCCCGCGCAGTAGTCGCCGAGTGAGACAGGCGCGTGGGTGCCGACGAAGATCGCGCCCGCATTGCGGACCCGCTCCGCCACCGATCGCGCATCGCGCGTGTGGATCTCGAGGTGCTCCGCGGCGTAGGCATCCACGACGCGAAGCCCCTGCGTCAGGTCATCCACGAGGACGATGCCGCTCTGCGGACCTGAGAGGGCCTCGCTGATGCGCTCGACGTGCTTGGTCTGGGCAAGCTGCTCATCGATCTCGCGCTCCACCGCGTCGGCAAGCTGCGGCGACATGGTGATGAGCACCGCCGCCGCCAGGGTGTCGTGCTCGGCCTGGCTGATGAGGTCGGCCGCGACGTGCGCGGCATTTGCCGTGTCATCGGCGAGCACGGCGACCTCGGTCGGTCCCGCCTCGGAGTCGATGCCGATCTGACCCTTGAGGACCCGCTTGGCGGCGGTCACCCACACGTTGCCGGGGCCGGTCACCATGTCGACGGGCTCGCATCGGCTGCCATCGGGAAGGTCGACGCCGTAGGCGAGCATGGCGATCGCCTGCGCGCCGCCCGCGGCGTAGACCTCGTCCACTCCGAGGAGACCGCATGCGGCGAGGATCGTGGGATGGGGCAGCCCGCCGTGGTCGGCCTGGGCGGGCGAGACGACGCAGAGGGACTCCACGCCGGCGATCTGGGCGGGCACGACGTTCATCACGACGCTGCTGGGGTAGACCGCGCGACCGCCGGGGACGTAGAGGCCCACGCGCGCGACCGGAACCCACCGCTCCGTGACCGTGCCCCCATCCACCACTGTCGTCGTGGTCTCCGAGCGCACCTGATCGGAGTGCACGATGCGGGCGCGACGGATGGACTCCTCCAGTGCGGCGCGGACCGAGGGGTCGAGGCCGGCCACGGCCTGAGCGATGGCCTCGGCGGGCACGCGCAGGTGAGCCGGGCGCACCCCGTCGAACCGCTCTGTCCAGTCCAGGACCGCGTCGGCGCCCCGCGCCTGGACGTCGCGGACGATGGGCAGGACCGTGGCGGTCGCCTCTTCCACATCGATGGCGGCCCGGGGCAGGACTGTGCGCGGGTCCGCATCGGAGCCGCGCAGGTCAATCCGCTGGATCATGATCACGATTGTAGGTCTAGCCTGCTGACCGTGACGTCGGCACGAGTCATCCCCCTGTTCCCGCTGTCCAGCGTCCTCGTGCCTGGGCTCGTCCTGCCTCTCCACGTATTCGAACCGCGCTATCGGCAGTTGCTTGCCGACCTCGAGGACGCGTCCGACGACGATCGTGGATTCGGTGTCGTGGCCATCCGGGAGGGCCACGAGGTCGGGGTCGATGGAGTGCGAGCCTTGCACGACGTCGGCACCTTTGCCTCCCTGCGGGAGGTGAGCGCGCTTCCCGACGGGCGGGCAGACATCGTCACCGTGGGCACGCGGCGCTTCCGCATCCTCGAAGGGGTGGACGGCAAGCCCTACGCCCAGGCACGCGTCGAGTGGCTGGATGAGGAGCCCGGCGACGCCAGCGCCCCCCTTGCCCTCTCGGTGTCCGGTCGCTTCCAGGCGTATCGCGAACTGCTCACGGACGAGGAAGACGACACGGAGCTGCCGGAGGACCCGCGCGTGCTGTCCTACCTGGTCGGCGCCGCCGTCGTCGCCGACCTCTCCACGCAACAAGCCTTCCTGGAAGCGGCCGACGATGCGTCGCGCCTGCGCGCCGAGCTCGCCTTCCTCCGACAGGAGACCGCCCTCATCGAGCAGCTTCCCTCGCTGCCGGCAGTCGACCTCGCCCGCGAGCCCTTCGGGCTGTGCTGATGGCGCGACGATCTCCCGCCGGCACGCCCGCGCTCGTCGCGCTGCAGCGAGCGGGTATCGCGCACACGGTGCACACCTACGATCACGACCCCTCTCGGCAGAACTACGGACTCGAGGCAGCCGAGGCGCTCGCTTTGCCCCCCGCGTCGGTCTTCAAGACGCTCCTGGCGGATGTCGACGGCGCGCCCGTCGTCGCGATCGTCCCCGTGACCGGGATGCTCGACCTCAAGGCACTCGCGAGCGCCCGCAACGCCAAGCGCGCGCGCATGCTCGATCCGTCCGTCGCCGAGCGGCTGACGGGCTACGTCGTCGGCGGCATCTCGCCTCTGGGCCAGCGGACGGCGCTGCCCACCGTGCTCGACCGAAGCGCGATCGGCCAGCCGGTCGTCTACGTCTCCGGGGGCAGGCGCGGACTGGACATCGCAGTCGCACCTGAGGATCTCGTGCGCGTGACGTCGGCGCAGGTGGCCCCGATCTCGACGGCAGAAGGGCAAGCGGCCGGTCAGGAGTAGGACTCGACCCGGCTTCGCCCGCGCCACCAGTCGCCGAGTGCGGCGAGGAAGACCACGAGCACCGCAGCCATCGGCCAGAGGACGAGTACGCCGGGCATGCGCAGGGTGAGGGGCGCGGTCACGGCCGTGCCCTCGGGGCTCGATGCGAGAAGAGCCTCGAAGTCGAAGGAGCCGACGGTCTCCCCCGTCCACCACAGGGCGAGTGCGCCCGCCGTCCCGAGGACCAGCACGCTCACGAGAGCGACGAGAAGCGCGTGGTCACGCGCGGCGATGCGACGTGACACCCACACGGCCGCGATCCCCATGACCAGGCCCGCTGCGAGGCACAGCAGTGCGGCGATCCCATCGTCCGTCATGTAGCCCTCCGGCTGGTAGCCCTCGGGATAGGGCTTGCCATCGGACGCGACGATGAGCGAGACGCGGGGCGCGAGGGCCTCCCAGACCAGTCCGAGCAGGGCGCCGAGTCCGATGGCGCCGAGGACAGCGACGACCGAGGCAGCGAGTCTTCTCATCACAGGTCAGGTCATCACAGGTCAGGTGAGGCAGGCGGGCCCGAGCAGGGCCTTGAGGTCGCCGTAGAGCGCGGGGCTGGGCGTCACGCGCAGTCGGTCATCCAGGCGCAGCACGGTGGTGCGACCCGATGACGCGAGGTGCAGGTGCACTTCGGTGGTGCCGGGATGCGCTGCGAGGATCTCCTTGAGTCGCTCGACCACGGGCGGCACGCACCGGGCTGCCGGCATGCTCAGTCGCACCGGCCCGGCCGGCGCCTCGCTCACGTCGGGCTGCAGGATCTCCATCGCGACCAGGCGCGCGGCATCCTCGTCGGGCCGATCGATGCGACCGCGCACGAGGAGGATCGCGTCATCGACGAGGAGCGTGCCGGCAGCGGCGTAGGTCTGCGGGAAGACCATGACCTCCACCGCTCCGTCGAGGTCCTCGAGCGTGACGATCGCCCACACCGATCCCTGCTTCGTGGTCTTGCGCTGCACGCCCGTCACGAGTCCGCCCACCGTCACGACCTGGCCCTCGGGGCGATCACCAGAGTGCAGGTGGACCACGGAGCAGTCCGTGACCTGCGCCAGGAGCTGCTCGACGCCGTAGAGCGGGTGATCGGAGACATAGAGGCCGAGCATGTCGCGCTCGTGCGCGAGCAGCGTGGCCTTCTCCCACTCGCCGAGCGGGATCTCCGGCTTGACCAGGAGGCTCGGGGCTCCCTCGTCCTCGCCCATCCCTCCGAAGAGGTCGAACTGCCCGATCGCCTCGGCGCGCTTGAGGTCGACGGCGGCGTCGATCACCTGCTCGTGGATGGTGATGAGGCCGCGTCGGGAGTCGCCGAGCGAGTCGAAGGCTCCCGCCTTGATGAGGCTCTCCACGACGCGCTTGTTGCACACCGAGGCCTCGACCTTGTCAATGAAGTCGTAGAAGCTCGCGAAGCGCCCCTGGGCCTTGCGGGTCTCCAGGATGGAGGCGACGACGTTCGCACCGACATTGCGGATCGCCGACAGGCCGAAGCGGATGTCGCTGCCGCGCGGGGTGAAGTCGAAGTCGGAGTCGTTGACATCGGGGGGCAGGACCTTGATGCCCATGCGCCGGCACTCGTTGAGATAGACGGCGCTCTTGTCCTTGTCGTCCTTGACGGAGGTGAGAAGGGCCGCCATGTACTCCTGCGGGTAGTTGGCCTTGAGGTAGGCGGTCCAGAAGGACACGAGGCCGTAGCCCGCGGTGTGGGCCTTGTTGAACGCGTAGTCGGAGAAGGGGACGAGGATGTCCCACAGCGTCTGAATGGCTCCATCCGAATAGCCGTTGGCGCGCATGCCCTCGCGGAAGGGGACGTACTCCTTGTCGAGGATCTCCTTCTTCTTCTTGCCCATGGCGCGGCGCAGGAGGTCGGCATTGCCGAGGGAATAGCCCGCGAGCTTCTGCGCGATGGCCATGACCTGCTCCTGATAGACGATCAGGCCGTAGGTGTCGCCGAGGATCTCGGCGAGCGGCTCCGCGAGCTCGGGATGGATGGGCACCACCGGCTTGCGGCCGTTCTTGCGGTCGGCGTACTCGTTGTGCGCGTTGGCGCCCATGGGCCCCGGCCGGTAGAGCGCGAGGACGGCGGAGATGTCCTCGAAGGAGTCGGGCTGCATGGAGCGCAGGAGGGCGCGCATGGGCCCGCCGTCGAGCTGGAAGACACCGAGCGTGTCTCCGCGCGAGAGCAACTCGAATGTCGGGCCGTCGTGCAGGGCGAGCTCCTCGAGGACGACCGTCTCTCCCCGGTTGAGCTGGATGTTGGCCAGGCAGTCGTCGAGGACGGTGAGGTTGCGCAGCCCCAGGAAGTCCATCTTGAGCAGGCCGAGCGCCTCGCAGGCGCCCATGTCGAACTGCGTGATGACGGCACCGTCCTGCTCCCTGCGCCAGACGGGGATCACGTCGATGAGGGGCTCGCGGCAGAGGATGACGCCGGCGGCATGCACGCCGGGCTGGCGCTTGAGGCCCTCCAGGCCACGCGCGGTGTCGACGACCTTGGCGACATCGGGATCCGCGTCGTAGAGAGAGCGGAACTCCGCGGCCTCGCCGTAGCGCGAGTGCTCCTTGTCGAAGACGCCGGAGAGCGGGATGTCCTTGCCCATGACCGAGGGCGGCATGGCCTTGGTGATGCGGTCGCCGAGTGCGTAGGGGTAGCCGAGTACGCGCGCGGCGTCCTTGATGGCCGCCTTCGCCTTGATGGAGCCGAAGGTGACGATCTGCGCGACGCGCTCCTCGCCGTACTTCTCCGTGGCGTAGCGGATCATGTCGGCACGACGGCGCTCGTCGAAGTCGATGTCGATGTCGGGCATCGAGATGCGCTCGGGATTGAGGAAGCGCTCGAAGAGCAGGCCGTGCTCGATGGGATCGAGATCGGTGATGCCCAGGGCGTAGGCGATCATCGCCCCCGCGGCCGAGCCGCGGCCCGGGCCCACGCGGATGCCGTTGTCCTTGGCGTGCCGGACGAGGTCGGCGACCACGAGGAAGTAGCCGGGGAAGCCCATCTGGCTGATGACGCCGAGCTCGTAGGTCGCCTGCTGGCGCACGTGGTCGGGCACTCCCCCGGGATAGCGGCGCGCAAGGCCCCGCTCGACCTCGGCCACCAGCCAGGACTCCTCGGACTCTCCCGCGGGCACCGGGAACTGCGGCATGAGATTGGCGCCCTCGTTGAACGTCACCTCGCACCGCTCGGCAATGAGCAGGGTGTTGTCGCACGCCTCCGGCAGCTCGCGCCATACGTCGCGCATCTCCGCCGAGGACTTGAGATAGAAGTCGCGCGCATCGAATCGGAAGCGCTTCGGGTCGTCCATCGTCGTGCGCGTGCCGATGCACAGCAGGACGTCGTGGGTGTCGGCGTCGCCGGCGCGGACGTAGTGGAGGTCGTTGGTCGCGACGAGAGGGAGGTCGAGGGTGCGTGCGATCTTGAGCAGGTCCTCGCGGAAACGCCTCTCGATCGCCAGGCCATGGTCCATGACCTCGGCGAAGTAGTTGCCCGGGCCGAGGATGTCGCGCATGTCCGCAGCCGCCGCTAGCGCCCGGTCGTAGTTGCCCGCCTGGAGCCAGCGGTTGACCTCGCCCGATGGGCAGCCGGTGGTGCCGATGAGGCCTTTGCCGAAGGTGTCGAGGAGCTCGCGGTCGAACCGCGGCTTGAAGTAGTAGCCCTCGAGGCTGGCGAGCGACGCGAGGCGGAAGAGGTTGTGCATGCCCGCGGTGTCGGCGGCCCACAGCGTCATGTGGGTGTAGCTCTGCGTGCCCCGGCCACCGGACCCGTCTTCGCTCGACCCCTCGTCGAATCCCCCGCCGAAGTCGAACGCGCGTCGCTCGAACCGGCCCTGCGGGGCGTAGTAGCCCTCGAGGCCGATGATCGGCTTGATGCCCGCCGACTTGGCGGCCTTGTAGAAGTCGTAGGCGCCGTAGAGGGTGCCGTGGTCGGTCATGGCGATGGCGGGCATGCCCTGCTCGACGGCCGCGGACATGAGGTCGTCGAGGCGGCTCGCGCCGTCGAGCATGGAGTACTCGGTGTGCACGTGGAGGTGGACGAAGTCGCCGCCGGAGCCACCTGTTGTCACCCGCTCACCCTAGTCCGGGAGTCTGACCCTGCTCCCGGGCCGACGCGCCGAGAGCCCGGGGTCGTCACGCCCGTCCCAGCCGTCTCACGCGTATGCGCGCTAGACGCCCGACTCCAAGCGGCGTAGGGCCTCGGCGAAGTCCGGGGGATCCGGTGACTCCACGGCGACAAGCTCCCCCGTCGAAGGATGCGCGATCTCCAACCGAGCGGCGTGCAGTGCGGGCCTCGACAGGCCCGCCCGAGCAGCGAGGGTCGGATCCGCGCCGTACGTCGTGTCGCCGACAAGGGGGTGGCGCATCGCTGCCATGTGCACGCGGATCTGGTGCGTGCGTCCGGTCTCGAGGTCGATCTCGAGCAGGCTCGCATGCGGGAACGCCTCGAGCGTCTCGTAGTGCGTCACGCTCGGGCGCCCACCGGAGACGACGGCCATCTTGTAGTCCGCACTCGGGTGGCGGGCGATGGGCGCGTCGATCGTGCCCGTGAGCGGATCGAGATGGCCCTGCGCGATCGCGCGGTAGACCTTGGTGACCGAGCGCTCCTTGAACTGGCGCTTGAGCTCGGAGTACGCCGGCTCGCTCTTGGCGACCACCATGAGGCCGGTCGTGCCCACGTCCAGGCGGTGCACGACCCCCTGACGCTCTGCAGCTCCCGACGTGGAGATCCGGTAGCCAGCGGCAGCGAGCCCGCCCACGACAGTGGGGCCTTCCCATCCCGGGCTCGGGTGCGCAGCCACGCCCACAGGCTTGTCGACGATCACGATGTCGTCGTCGTCGAAGACGATGCGCATCCCCTCCACCGGCTCCGGCTCACGCTGCACCTCGGGCTCGGGCAGCGTCACCTCCAACCAGGCGTCAGCGACGAGGCGGTCGGACTTGGCGATCGGGCGCCCATCGAGCGCGACCGCACCTGCGGAGCACAGATCCGCCGCCGCCGAGCGCGACAGGCCGAGCAAGCGTGCGATCCCCACATCGGCACGCTCGCCCGCGAGTCCCTCGGGGACGGGGAGCTGGCGCGTATCAGGCATCGACGCTGGCGCGGGGCTTGCCCGACATGTCGACGCCGCGAATGGTGAGGACGACCATGAGGATCGCCGACCCGACGATGGCCATGTCGGCGACGTTGAAGACGGGCCAGTAGGGAAGCTGGAAGAAGTCGACGACGTAGCCCTGCCCGGGACCGGCGTACTCCTCGCCGAAGCCCGGCGCGCGGACGAGCCGGTCGATGAGATTGCCCACCGCCCCACCGAGCAGGCCACCCAGCGCGATCGCCCACGGCATGCTGCCCAGCCGCGTGGCCGTGCGGATGATGACCACCGCGACGACGGCGGCGATGATCGCGAAGAGCCAGGTGAAGCCTGCGCCGATGCCGAAGCCCGCGCCGGTGTTCTCCACGAAGGTGAGCCGGAACCACTGCCCCACGACCTCGATCGGACCCTCGCCCGACGCGATGCGCGGCTGTAGGACGGCCAGGGCCCAGGCCTTGGTCAGCTGGTCGATGAGGATCACGAGCAGGGCGACCCCGAGGGTCACCCAGATGAGCCGTGGCCCCGTGCGCGTCGGCGTGGGCGTGGGGGGCTCGTCCGTCATCGCACCAGGCTACGCCGACACGCACGTCGCGTGAGATCCGACCGATGCCTAGTAGGCCCGGCGCTCCTCGATCTCCTTGCAGGCCAGGCACATCGTCGCGCGAGGGAAGGCCTGCAACCTCAGCTTGCCGACGGGCTTACCGCACATCTCGCACATGCCGTAGGTGCCGTTGTCGATGCGGGCCAGAGCGTGCTCCGTCTGCTGGAGCATGTCGCGCGCATTATTTGCCAGCGACATCTCGTGCTCGCGCTCGAAGGTCTTGCTGCCCGCGTCCGCCTGGTCATCCCCCGCACCGTCACCGGAGTCGGCCACGAGCTCGGCGATGTCCTGCTCGGTGATGGCGATCTCCTCGAGCAGTCTCACGACGTCGGCCTCGAGCGCCTTGCGCACCTCGGCGATCTCCGCGGGCGTCCACGGGGACTCGTCCTCGCGGACGGCCAGGCGCTTCTTGGCTGGGGCAGCCTTCTTGGCAGGAGCAGCCTTCTTCGCCGGCGCAGCAGCCTTCTGGGCAGGAGCAGCCTTCTTCGCCGGCGCGGCAGCCTTCTTCGCCGGCGCGGCAGCCTTCTTCGCCGGCGCGGCCGCCTTCTTCGCCGGCGCGGCAGCCTTCTTCGCCGGGGCAGCAGCCTTCTTGACGGGAGCAGCCTTCTTCGCCGGCGCGGCCGCCTTCTTGGCAGGAGCAGCCTTCTTGGCCGGGGCGGCCTTCTTGGCGGTGGCCATGTCCTCCCCCTCCGACAACGAGCGACCCGCCGAGGGACCGGCGGATCGCGTGAGGCCCCGAGGTTAGGCCCCGGCAGCCTCCAGGGCAACCACCGACTCACTCCAGCCCAGTCAATGGTCTCCCTACCCCTCATTCACGGCTGATTTCCCCTTGCAGATCCGCTATTGCGGAGTAGATTCCCCGAGCATGACTCAATTGCGGATCTCTGAGGCTGCCGCGTACCTGGGCATCAGCGATGACACCCTCCGGCGCTGGATCGAGGCGGGCCGCGTCCCCGCGACCAGCGACGCCTCGGGCCGCCAGGTCATCGAGGGCGCCGAGGTCGCCCGGCTCCTCCGGGAGACCGCCGCCTCCCACGTGAGCGCCGAGACCGCTCCGATCGTGGGGCGATCGGCACGCAATCGCTTCGCGGGCATCGTCACGCGCGTGGTCAAGGACACGGTCATGGCCCAGGTCGAGATCCAGGCCGGCCCCCACCGATTGGTTTCGCTTCTCAGCGCGGAGGCCGTGGAGGAGCTCGGCCTGGAGCCCGGCTCACTCGCCATCGCCACCGTCAAGGCCACCAACGTCGGGGTGGAGGTCCCCGGACCATGACGCCCGTGCGCGCCCTCATCGCCATGGCCATGGCGAGTGCCCTCGCCCTCTCGACCGCCGCGTGCTCCTCATCGACCGACTCGCGCGTCACCATCGCGGCTGCCGCGGATCTGCGCTACGCCCTCGATGAGGTCATCGCGATCGCGGAGCAGGCCAATCCCGGAGTGGAGTACGCCGTCACCTACGGATCGTCCGGGCAATTCCTCCAGCAAATCGAGAACGGCGCGCCATTCGATGTCTACCTGTCCGCGGACCTGGCCTATCCGCAGAAGCTGGTCGAGGCAGGCCGGGTCGACCAGACCTTCACCTACGCGGTCGGGCGTCTCGTGCTGTGGGTGCCCGACGGATCGCCTCTCGAACCGAGCGAGGGGCTCGGGATCCTGCGGGACGCCCAGCGCATCTCCATCGCGAACCCTGAGCACGCGCCCTATGGCCGTGCCGCCGTCGCTGCGATGGAAGGTGCGGGCGTCTACGAGGACGTCCGTGCGCGGCTCGTCCTCGGGGAGAACGTCGCTCAGGCAGCAGAGTTCGTGACGACCGGCAACGCCGACGCGGGGATCGTCGCGCTCTCGCTCGTCCTGTCGGATCCGCTGCGCGATGTGGGCACGTGGTGGGAGATACCGCTGGAGGACTTCCCCACCATCGAGCAGGGGGGCGCGCTCCTCACCGACTCGACAGGCGCCCGCGCTCTGCGCGACACCATCCTCAGCGCGCAGGGCCGCGACATCCTGGCCCGCTACGGATTCATCCTCCCGGAGGACTAGATGCTCGATTGGCCTTCCATCGTCCTCAGCGTGCAACTGGCGTTCGTGACGACGATCGTGCTCCTCGCTGTGGGGATACCGCTCGCCGCGTGGCTGACCTTCACGCGCGCGCGCTGGGCTGTCGCCGTCGAGGCCATCGTCGCTCTGCCGCTGGTCCTGCCGCCGACGGTCCTCGGCTACTACCTGCTCGTCGCCCTCGGTGCGCAGTCCCCCGTCGGGCGCTGGTGGACGGAAACGACCGGCAGCCCCCTGGTGTTCAGTTTCACGGGGCTTCTCATCGCGTCCATCCTCTACAGCCTTCCCTTCGCGGTGCAGCCCATGATGGCTGCGTTCGCCGGAATCGACCGTCGCCTGCTCGAGGCATCGGCCGTGCTGGGACGACGGTGGCCCACGACCCTCGCCCGGGTCGTGCTGCCGGGGGCGCGCGCAGGCGTGGCCACCGCGGCCGTGCTCACGTTCGCGCACACCATCGGCGAGTTCGGCGTCGTGCTCATGGTCGGCGGCAACATCCCCGGCGTGACTCGGACGGTGAGCATCGATATCTACGACGACGTCCAGGCCTTCGACTACGCCGCGGCGGGTCGCACGAGCATCGCCCTGCTCGCCTTCTCCGTGATCGTGCTCATCGCGGTCTACTCACTCCAGCGGCGCAGCGGTCGACCCGTTCTTGCGGGCTGGGTCAAGTGACCGGCGTCCTCGCGGTCGACATCCACCGCCACGTCGTCCGGGCGCGCATGGACATCGACCTCAGCCCCGGGCACGTGACCGTGCTCTTCGGTCCTTCGGGCTCGGGCAAGACGACGATCCTGCGGGCCATCGCCGGCCTGGAACGCATCGATGCCGGGCGCATCGCCTGGGACGGGGAGACCTGGGACGACGGCGGCCGCCGGGTCATCCCCGCACGTGCCCGGGGCGTCGGCCTGCTCTTCCAGGACCACGCCCTCTTCCCCCACATGTCCGTCGGCGCCAACGTCGGCTACGGCGTGACCGGGGTGTCACGCGAGGAGCGCGCGGCACGCGTGGACGCAGCCCTGCGAGCAGTCCGGGCGGCACACCTGTCGACGCGCCCCACGGTGCACGGACTCTCCGGAGGCGAGGCGCAGCGAATCGCGCTCGCCCGCGCCCTGGCGCCGCGCCCGCGACTCCTCCTGCTCGATGAGCCGCTCTCTGCTCTCGACTCCCCCACGAGGCTCGGCCTGCGCACGGAGTTGCGGCACATCCTCACCAGCGAAGGCATCCCGTCCATCGTCGTCACGCACGATCGTGCCGAGGCACTCGCTCTCGGCGACACCGCGGCGGTGATCATCGACGGGACGATCCGTCAGTCAGGTCCGGTCGCCGACGTCTTCGATCGCCCTGCCAATGCCGACGTCGCCGCGGTGGTCGGAGTCGAGACCGCACTCCCCGGTCGCGTCGTCGCCCTCGATCGCGGCCTGGCCCAGGTGGAGGTGGGCCCGCATGTCCTCACATCGGTGGCGACCGCTCCGCTGGCTGTGGGCGAGGCGGTCTACGTCTGCGTGAGAGCGGAGGACATCAGCCTCGATGTCGGTCCCGCCAGCGCAGGCGCCTCGCCTCGCAACCACCTGCGCGCCACCGTGCTCGCCACGACGCAGGAAGGCCCGCTCGTGCGTGTCACCCTCGACGCAGGAGTGCAGCTGGTCTCCGCCATCACCCGTCCCTCCGCCGAGGAACTCCAGATCGCCCCCGGACGCGAGGTGACCGCGGTGATCAAGAGCACGTCCGTGCACCTGATTCCCCGCTGAATTCCCCGCTGAGTCGACGTAGCGGCAGCCGGCTACGCGCCGCGGCGCTCGCGCTGCTTCTTGACCTCGTATTTGCCGAGTGCGGCCAGGTGCACCTCATCCGGTCCGTCCGCAAGGCGCAGGGTGCGCACTCCCGCCAGCATCGCGGCCAACGGGGTGTCCTGCGAGACGCCCATCCCTCCGAACGCCTGGATCGCGCGATCGAGGATCGTCTGCACGGTCATGGGAGCCGCCACCTTGATGGCCTGGATCTCGGTGTGCGCACCGCGCACCCCGACGGTGTCCATGAGCCACGCCGCCTTGAGGGTGAGCAGGCGCAGCTGCTCGACCTCGATGCGCGAGCGAGCGATCCACTCGCGGATCACGCCCTGGTCGGCGAGGGGCCGCCCGAAGGCGACACGACCCTCCACGCGCTCGCACATGAGCTCGATGGCGCGCTCGGCCATCCCGATCGACCTCATGCAGTGGTGGATACGGCCCGGGCCCAGGCGACCCTGGGCGATCGCGAAGCCGGCGCCCTCGGCCGCAAGCAGATTGCCCGCGGGGACCCTCACGTCGGTGAACCGGAGCTCGGCGTGGCCGCCGTGGTCCCGATCGTCGTACCCGAACACCTCCATGGCGCGGACGATCTCCAGGCCGGGAGTGTCCCTGGGCACGAGGATCATCGACTGCTGCTGATGGGAGGCGGCGTCGGGGTTGGTGCGTCCCATGACGATCAGGATCTTGCAGCGCGGATCGTTGGCCCCTGAGGTCCACCACTTGCGCCCGTTGATGATGT